>JANNMJ010000104.1:0-27228 GCA_031397815.1 Hymenobacteraceae bacterium | reverse complement strand
CGCGTACCTCTGCGGAAACCTCTGCCTCCTCTGCGAGAATTTCTCCCTACCGCAGCCGCTCATCGAGCAGCCCGGTGAGGTAGAGGGCTAAACTGAACTCGAAGCGCTTGTTGCGGAGGTCGTAATACGGCTCGGCGCGGGTGGTGAGGTAGCCGTGATCCCAAAGGTTGTAATCGTGGGTGAAGCGGACGATGAGCAGCTCCCGCTGCCGCTCATAGTAGCCCGGCGACTTCACCACCGTTCCAATCGACGAGTACAGCACCCCGCCAAGGCCCGGCGACGCGAAGCCGTCACCGCGCCAGTAGCTCACCCAAATGGTGTTGAGCTTCGTTTCGATGCCTGCGTTGAGGTACAGCCCGCGCCCACTCGGAAACGGCAGGCGGCGAGTAAAGGAATAATCGAGGAAGCCAGTGCCAAGCGCTTCGAGACGAAGGCCGCGCACGAACGCTGACGAATCCCACGCCCACACCCCGCGCAGGCCGGTCGCGCCGATGAAATAGGTCTGTAACGGCCGGTCAATCGTATCAATCTGACCGCCAATGTGGCGGGCCGTGAACTGCACGGGCACGCGCAAGCCGAAGGTTTGGCCCGGCGCCGGGTCGTCGGCACTCAGGGCCGCGCCCGGCACGCGGTTCCGCCGGTGGCCACCCACCATATCCAACAGCCCGCTAAAACCGCCCGAAACGGCTTCCTGCGCCGAATCATACGGGTACTGCATCCGCTCCCAGTTCACCCACGCGTCGTAGCGCAACCGTTTATAGCCACCAGTAAGCTGAATGCCTTCTTCGGGCCGCTGAAGCATCACGCGCTCGAAGTCGTACAGCGGTTCGGCGAGGCCGTGGTGTAGGTGGCCGTCGAGGGAGCCGAAGAGGAAGCGCCACGAATCGCCTTGCACGACGGCCGTTAGCGCGGGGCGGATTTGGCGCAGGCGCGAGCCGCCGTTGGGGCCGAGCTGATTGCCGAAATCCTGCCGGAAGGAGACGCCCGCCGCGAGCTTCACCCGCGCATTCGGCTGCCACGTAAGCTGCGGCCGGGCGGTCACGCCGAAGAGCGTGTAGCCGTCGGCAATCTTGTGGAAGTACTCGTTGTCTTTGTTGAAGAAGAAGACATCAGACCGAATCCGCAGCTGCCGACTTTGGCTCGAATCGGCGTAAAGGGGCGTCAGGAAGGCGCGATTATCGACTTGAGCCGCCGTCGCCAACGGGAATAGCAACAAAGTCAGCAGCGCCTGCTGGAATACTAAAAGTTTTTTCATAATTTCGGCCCGTCGACCAGCAAATTAGTTGGACCGTAGGGAGCCATTCGGCCGACGGAGCGGTTATCACTAGCTGCCCCGAAGCGTCCGGCTTACTGGCCCGGCGCAAGGTCGGCAAGAACCCCTGAATGGGCTGTTCGGAGTGGTCCGGCGGCCGTACATTTAACCCGTAGTTTTTTCTTTTTTTTCTCTGTTATGGCGGTAGCAACCGACAAATCAGCCAAAGGCGCGGCCTCGTCCGACGCCGCCGACTCCAAGGCTAAAGCCCTGAAGCTCACCCTCGAAAAGCTCGACAAGGCTTTCGGCAAAGGGACTGTAATGAAGCTCAGCGACCAGAAAGTGGCCGACGTGACCACGATCTCGACCGGTTCGCTCGGCCTCGACATTGCGCTTGGCGTGGGCGGGTTGCCGCGCGGCCGGGTGGTCGAAATCTACGGTCCGGAATCAAGCGGTAAGACGACGCTCACGATGCATTGCATCGCCGAAGCGCAGAAGGCCGGTGGTATGGCCGCCTTCATCGACGCCGAGCACGCCTTTGACCCGGCTTACGCGAAAAAGCTTGGCATTGACGTCGATAACCTGCTTATTTCGCAGCCCGACAACGGCGAGCAAGCCCTCGAAATCGCCGACCACCTGATTTCTTCGGGTGCCATCGACATCATCGTCATCGACTCCGTCGCGGCCCTCGTGCCAAAAGCGGAAATCGAAGGCGATATGGGCGACTCGAAAGTGGGTCTGCACGCCCGCTTGATGAGCCAGGCGCTCCGCAAGCTCACCGGCACGATTAACAAGACGAACTGCTTGGTGATTTTCATCAACCAGCTCCGCGAAAAAATCGGCGTTATGTTCGGCTCGCCTGAAACCACCACCGGTGGTAACGCGCTGAAATTCTACGCGTCGGTCCGCCTTGATATCCGTCGTATCGGCCAAATCAAGGAAGACAAAGACCACGTCACCGGCAACCGCACCAAGGTGAAAGTGGTGAAGAACAAGGTGGCGCCCCCGTTCAAGGTCATCGAGTTCGATATCATGTACGGCGAAGGCATCTCGAAAATCGGGGAGATCATCGACCTCGGCGTGGAGCTGGAAGTGATTCAGAAGTCCGGCTCGTGGTTCTCGTACGACGGCAACCGCGTAGGCCAAGGCCGCGAAGCCGTGCTGACGATGCTCCGCGACAACCCCGAAATGGCTGACCAGATCGAGGCGAAAATTCGCGCGAAAGTGAAAGGTGGTAACGCCGCCATTCCCGAAGATCGCAACGTCGATGCCTACGGCGCAGACGCTGACACTGACGAATAGCTGACCCAAGAATTAGCCACTTGCTGACCAATCGCTGACTTGCTCAGCACGCAGTAAAAAGACGCAATTTCGGCTCCGCCGCCGCTGCTTTCGCCCACTGTTACCGCTACATTACCAGAAAGGCCGCCCACATTGGGTGGCCTTTCTTTTTGCTATCCGTTCTTTGTGGCGCCAAGCCGGGCGAACCCCGGTAGCTGGCACCCCGTTTGTCTCGCGGCGCGTGTTGTCGGATCTGACTATCCCGACGACCCCACTCCCCACGTATGCCCCGCCTCCCGTTCCTACTGAAAAAAAACTTACGCTTCTGGGCCTTCGCGGGCCTGTTGTTCACGCTGGCCGGTTCGCTACCGGCTTTTGCCCCTGCTCCTTCCAACGAAGCACCACGCAACGTCCGTAACTTTTCGTTCGGGCGGGGTGAGATGCTGAAATACAAGATTCACTACGGCATCATCAACGCGGCGGAAGGCGAGATTGAAACCTCCACCGACCTGCACCGCGTCAACGACCGCCCGTGCTATAAGGTGAGCGTCAACGGACGCACCACCGGCTCGTTCGATTTCTTCCTTCGGATTCGGGACACTTGGCGCTCTTACATTGATACAGCGGCGATTCTGCCGCAAAAATTCGTGCGCGATATCGCTGAGTCGAAGTACCGCAAGAAGGAAACCATGGATTTCAACCACACAACCAACACGGTGGTCGTGGAAGACACGAAAGAGAAAAAGAAGAAGACGTTCCAGACGCCTGACAACGTGCAGGATCTCGTGAGCGGCATCTTCTTCGTCCGGACGCTTGACTATTCTAACCGCCGAATGGGCGAGCAGATCAAAGTCAAAGGCTTTTTCGACGATGAGGTATTCGACTTCACCGTCACGTACCAAGGCCGCACCACCGTTGAGACGAAGGCGGGCAACTTTCGCTGCATCAAGCTGCTGCCGAAGATGCCGCCCAACAAGCTCTTCAAAGGGGAAGACGCGATTGCCGTGTACCTCTCCGACGATGAAACCAAGGTTCCCGTGCTCGTGCAGGCCGAGCTGTTCGTTGGCTCCGTCAAGCTCGATTTGTATGAATTTCACGGCCTGCGTGGCCGTCTCAACCGCGTAGCCAACTAAGGCGATTCGGAAGGGGCTAACGCGCGCCGCTCATCAGTGCCACGTTTTCCATTCTCCCATTTCCAATGGCCCCTTCCCCCAACCCCGTGACGAAGATTCTGGTCGTGGACGATGATCCCGATATCGTGGAGCTGTTGCAGTACAACCTGCAAAAGGAAGGCTACCAAGTGCAGACGGCCACGAACGGCCGGGCGGCTATAGATATCGCGCAGCAATTCGTACCCGATATCATCCTCCTCGACGTAATGATGCCCGTCCTCGACGGCATTGCGGCGTGCCGGCAGCTACGCGCCATTCCGAAGCTCAAGGATACCTACATCCTCTTCCTGACGGCCCGCGCCGAAGAGTTCTCGGAAGTGGCCGCTTTTGAAGCCGGTGCCGACGATTACCTCACCAAACCCATCAAGCCGCGCGCGCTGCTGAGCCGCCTCTCCGCCGCCCTGCGCCGCGAGCGGCCGAGCATCCTGCCGAGCGTCGGCGTCATCGAGATCGGCCCGCTCCGCATCGACCGCAACTCGTTTACGGTGCAGAAGGACGGGCGCAAAATCATCCTGCCGAAGAAAGAATTCGAGCTTCTCGCCTTCCTCGCCACCACTCCCGACCGCGTTTTCAGCCGCGACGAGCTGCTCACGCACGTCTGGGGCACCGATGTTTTCGTGCTCGCCCGCACCGTGGATGTGCACATCCGCAAAGTGCGCGAGAAAATCGGTGAAGAGAATATCCGCACGATTAAAGGCGTCGGCTATAAATTCAACACTGATTAAGAGGGTTTGACGAACCCGAGCTGCCACGTCCGGCAGCTCGGGTTCGTCAGCCCTTTCCCTCGCGTACTTGCGCCCGCATGCACCTCTCCTCCCGCGCCATTGCCGTTTTGATTGCTGCGCTCGCGGCGGCGGGCATCGGCGTGTTTCTGGCGATTGCGCCGAGGCTCACGTTTCAGCAGACCTGGCTGGCGCTCGGCCTGACGGCTGGCGGGTGCTTCCTGCTCGTTTACCTCTCCTACGAAGCGTTGCTGTTCCGCGAAATCAATACGATTTATTCGGAGCTGGAACACATCAAGCGGAAGGAGTTTCGGAAGATTTCGAATAAATTTCTCTTCCGCCCCGACCCGCTCAAGCGGATGAAGGACGAGATTCTGTACGCTGCCATTCAGCGGCAGAAGGAGCTGGAAGAGCTGAAACACCTGCAAGAGCTGCGGTCGGAGTTTCTGGCCGATGTGTCGCACGAGCTGAAGACGCCACTCTTTGCTGCACAGGGCTTCATTCACACCCTCCTCGATGGCGCCGTCGACGATATCCGGGTGCGCGACAAGTTTTTGCTGCGGGCCGCGACCGCCCTCGATGGGCTGGATGAGCTGGTGAAAGACCTGATTTCGATCTCGCAGCTCGAAAAAGGCGTCGTGAAAATGGAGAAGCGCAACTTCGAGCTGACGGCGCTGGTCTACGAGATTTTTGATCAGCTCGAAGCGCCCGCCGCTGCCCGGAATGCCACGTTGGCGCTGGCTCCGGCGCCCGTCGGGCCGGTTTGGGTGTATGCTGATCGGGGCCGGATTCGGCAGGTATTGATGAATCTGCTCGACAATGCCATCAAATACGGCCTTCCCACGGGCGGGCACGTGCGCGTCGCGTTGCAGGAAGCGAAGCGGCAGCAAGTCGAGATTACGGTCGCCGATGATGGGCCGGGCATCGCGAAAGCCCACCAACCGCGCATCTTTGAGCGTTTTTACCGCGTCGACAAGAGCCGCGACCGTTCCGGCGGTGGCGGTCCGGCGGGCACGGGGCTGGGTTTGGCTATCTCGAAACACATCGTCGAGGCGCATAAATCGACGTTGGCGGTTCGCTCGGAAGTCGGTAAGGGCACGATGATGCGCTTCCGACTGCCGCGTACCCGCCACACCAACGGTGGTCAGCCGATGCCCGTAACTACCCTGCCCGCCGCGCCACCCGACCCGGATATTTCCCCCACTGACACCGACCAAGACGACGGCCCCGACTACGCCGCTCCGCCTGCTCCCACTGCCGCCGATGAAACTGCCCTCCCTAGCCGATCTGACGCTCTTCGCGAATGACGACTTCCTGATTCTCAACAAGCCCCCCTTCCTCGCCACCCTCGACGAGCGGGCCGGTGGGGCGCCCAATATGCTGCGCCTCGTCCGGCAAGAAGTGCCCGACGCCCAAATGGCGCACCGTCTCGACAAGGAAACCTCCGGCGCGCTGGCTGTCGCGCTGCACCCGGCCGCTTACCGGCATCTCTCGATGCAGTTTGAGGCGCACACCGTCCAGAAGCTGTACCACGCCGTGGCGAACGGCGTGCATCATTTCCAAGACGAGCTGGTGGCGCGGTCGGTAGAGGTAAGCCCACGCGGCGGCAAGGCGCGCTTGGCCTACAACGGTAAGGAAGCGGAGACGTATTTCACCACCCTCGAAACTTTCCGGCGCCATACGCTGGTGGCCTGCCGCCCGATTACGGGCCGAATGCACCAAATTCGGCTGCACCTGATGTACAAAAATGCGCTCATCGTCGGCGATGATTTGTACGGCGCCGAGCCGCTGTTTTTATCCAGCCTGAAACGGAATTTCAATCTGGCGCAAGGCACCGAGGAGCAGCCTGTGATTCAGCGGTTTGCCCTCCACGCGCACGAGCTGGCGTTCCGCGGAATGAACGATGAGGAGATTCGGGTGGAAGCGCCGTATCCGAAGGATTTTGCCGTCCTCGTGAAGCTGTTACGCCAGTATAGCTAGCGTATTAAGGCAACGGCGCAGGAGCAACGGCACTCCGTTCGGCACGAAAGTCGCCTTCCGGTCGGCTCAAACCAATCAATCACTCTTGCCGATGCGCTTTGCCTCCCTCCTGCTCGCCGCCACTGCTGTGGCCGCGTCCGTTTCATTCGCCGCACAGGCTCAGATGCCGCAGCCCGTTCTTGGGCAGCTTCCACCGCCGCTCGTGAGCGTGACGGGCATCGGCGAAATCAAAGTCACTCCCGACCAAGTGATGCTGCGCGTGGGCGTGGAATCGCGGGCCGAAAAGCTCGAAGATGCCAAGCGCGACAACGACGCCAAGATGAAGGCGATGCTAGCCGTGCTCAAGCAGAAAGGCATTGAGGCGAAGGATGTGCAGACCGATTACCTCAACATTCAGCCGCAATTCCCGATGGATGCGCCCGGCAACGTCCGGCTGCAACCCATCGGCTACTCCGTAAGGCGCAACGCGACGGTGCTGCTCCGGAAAATCGATAAGTTCGACGAAGTGCTGTCGGCGCTCATCACCAGTGGCTCTAACACGGTCGATGACATCGATTTCCGCACCTCGAAGCTCGAAGAATACCTGCAGCAAGCCCGTTTGAAGGCCATTCAGCAGGCCAAGGAAAAGGCGACTACGCTGGTCGGCGCCGTGGGCAGCAAGCTCGGGCGGGCCTACACCATCAACGAGGAGAACAACGTGTATCAGCCCGTGATGTACAAGCGCGCGATGATGGCGATGGACGCCGGTGGCAGCGGCGACGGCTCAACGATGGCGCCCGGCGAAATCACCGTCACGACTACCGTTCAGGCGAGCTTCGTCATCGAGTAGGCGGCTCCGATACGTGTCACGTTGGCAGAACTAACCAACTGGCGCAAAGGTTGAAACTGGCCCGGCGCGCGCGCGTCGGGCCTTTTTGTTGGTCCTCGCTGCCGTTTTTTGTTGTGAATCTGCCGTTTCGACGCCGTCGCGCCCCTTCCGTCACTCCTTCGCCCATGAGCACCGAACCGCACAAAGCCACTCCCGACGATCAGGATACCTTCAACGATCAGCCCGGCACCGACGCCCCAAACGCCGAAACCGCCCCGGTAGAAGCGTCCGGCACCGAAGCTCCGGCCGGTAACGAAGCCGCCGAGCTGCGCGACAAATACCTGCGCCTGTTGGCGGAGTTTGAGAACTACAAGCGCCGCACGTCCAAAGAGCGGATCGACCTCTTCAAGACCGCTAATCAGGAGCTGATGGTGGCCCTGCTGCCCGTCCTCGATGACTTCGAGCGCGCCCGCCAGCACACCGCCACCACCGCCGACCCGCAAGCCGTGCGCGACGGGCTCGAAATCGTGTACAACAAGCTCACGAAAACGCTTCAGCAGAAGGGTTTACAATCGATGGAAGCCATTGGCCAGCCGTTCGACGCCGAGCTGCACGAAGCGATTACCCAAATTCCCGCCCCTTCCGACGACCTGCGCGGGAAGGTGGTCGACGCCGTCGAGCGCGGCTATTACCTCAACGAAAAAGTCTTGCGCCACGCCAAAGTGGTGCTCGGCAGCTAACCTTTAAACACCGAAATCTGCGCTCATTTCCTGATAAGAGAATGGGCGGGAAGGTGAGGAAAAATGGCGCAAAAACGCGATTACTACGAAATCCTTGACGTGGCCCGTACCGCGACGGCCGACGAGATCAAGAAGGCCTACCGGAAAATGGCGATGAAGTATCACCCGGATAAAAATCCGGGCGACCACTCCGCCGAAGCCTCTTTCAAGGAAGCCGCCGAAGCCTACGAAGTGCTTTCGGACGGCGACAAGCGCGCGCGTTACGACCGTTTCGGTCATCAAGGAATGGGCGGCAGCGCCGGGCGCGGCGGCCCGTCCGTTGAAGACATCTTCTCGCAGTTCGGCGACATCTTCGGTGGTGGCGGCGGGGGCGGCGGCTTCGGCGATTTCTTCGGCGGTGGGCAGCGCGGCCGGACGGTCCGGAAAGGCTCCAACCTGCGCATCAAGCTCAAGCTGACGCTCGAAGAAGTAGCGAACGGCGTTGAGAAGAAAATCAAGGTCAAGCGCTACGTCCCCTGCGAAACCTGCGACGGTTCCGGCGCCAAAGACGCCTCTTCCGTCGAGAATTGCGGCACCTGCCAAGGCGCTGGCCAAGTCCGTCAGGTAGTGAATACGATGCTCGGCCAGATGGTCAGCACCGCCACCTGCCCCACCTGCGACGGTGCCGGTAAGCGCATCACCGCCACCTGCGCCACCTGCCACGGCGACGGCCGCGAGCTAAAGGAAGAGCAAATCGCCATCCCGATTCCGGCCGGTGTGCAAGACCAGATGCAGCTTTCGATGAGCGGCAAAGGCAACGCCCCACAACGCGGCGGCGTCCCCGGCGACTTGCTCATCCAGATCGAGGAAGAGCCGCACCCCGTCCTCAAGCGCGACGGCGTCAACATCGTCTACGACCACTACATCTCGTTCGTCGATGCCGTCCTCGGCACTACCACGGAAGTCCCGACGCTCGAAGGCAAAGCGAAAATCAAAGTCGACCCGGGCACGCAAGGCGGCAAAATCCTGCGCCTACGCGGCAAAGGCATCCCCGAAATCAACGGCTACGGGCGCGGCGATCAGCTCATCCACCTCAACGTCTGGACGCCACGTCACGTCAGCGGCGAAGAGCGCGCCACCCTCGAAAAGCTCCGCGATTCCAGCAACTTCGCCCCCAGCCCGAGCAAGAATGAGAAGGGATTCTTTGAGAAGATGAAGGAGTATTTTCAGTAGAAGCCCGTCTGCGGATTTTCATCTGTAGTAAGCCAAACGCAAACCGCCGCTCGGATTAAGAATCCGGGCGGCGGTTTGCTTTAATCGGTGTCGCTGAAAAACTCTCGCAGAGTCAGGCCGTGGATATCAAGCAACCGCAACAAGCTACTCATCGTGAGATTGGCGCCCTGCTCGTGGCTACCATAACCTACGCGTGGCAAATCGTGGTCATAGGCAAATTTCTCGTAAGAGGTGTAGCCTTTTTTCTTGCGAAGTTCGCGTAGCTTGGCCCCGATTGCTACTAATCGTTGATCAGTATCCGCTATTGGTCGTTTTGCCCGTCCTGCCATTGATGCAGGCAAATAGCGCGGCTTAAGGGCACGATTCTAACCTAAAAGAAAAAACCTAAAACATTAGGCAAATCAAAAATACTTTGTAAGTTTGAACGCTCATTCATACCGAGTGAGTAGCGTTTGCCGAAAAGCTGTTAGAGTAGGCACTTATGGCTAGAGAGCATGAAGAATTACGAAGCGAAGATTACTCCATCTGGTAAACAGGGATTTACGGTGCGAGTGCAGGCTAAAGACTCATTTGAAGCTAAACGAATGATGGAAGCGCAGTACCCCGGCGCTAATATTTCATTCTTCAAAGAAGTACGATGAAAGCCTTCGGAATACTACTGATCATCGTTGGTATAACTTCCTACTTCCTTTTCAGTGGATCAGTAATAGGAATTGTCGCCTGCGCAGTACTTGCCATCCTTGGCTTGGTCGCGTTTAATTCTAAAAACACACCAGAAGTCAAGAAAGAAAGCGAAGATTCGTTTGGCGAATCTTACAAACGAGCCTCAAGGGCTCTCTCCGACTTTAACAGACACAAGAGTCTGTAGAAGTTAAAGAGAAAACCGCCGCTCAGACTTTAGGGTCTGAGCGGCGGTTTACGTTTTAGCCCAATTGCAAAAGCGTCCGAAGCTTTTGGTTCAACACCACTATCTCTTCTGGGCGTAGCTGTCCTAGCCGCCCTACTGCCAATGCTTTGTCTAGTGTCGCAATCTTGCTGGTGCGAATAAGAGATGGTTTCTTCACTCCCGTAGCAGTTGAGGGCAACAATGGCACATCATTCGGCTCCTGCCATTTGAGCTGCGTAGTGACGAAGCAAAGCGTTACATCCAACGCCGTAGCCGCCAACACGATGGCCGGACGAAGCTTACTGCCAGTCAGATCAGTAAACGGAAAGGGAATCAATATCACATCACCCTTACGCATCATACTTCTCGACCAAATCGTCGGCTGAGTAAAGTTCTTCCTCTGATTTCAGAAAATCAAAAGCCGCGCTTTCTGCATTCAGTTGCTGAATACCGCGCGCGAGCTGCTGTTCCTCAAAACGGCTTTGCAGGAACGCAGCGAACTCGGCAATTTCTTCCGCTTTCTCAGGCGGTAGCCGCTTGATGGCTGCCACAGTTTGAGCAATGATGGTTTGGTGCGTCACAGGAGTTCAATGAGAATGCGAATGTAATCGTTACCCTCGAACAGTGTTGAGTACCCCACCCGTTCGGGCGTCTAAACAAAAACCGCCGCCCAGACCCTAAAGTCTGAGCGGCGGTTTCTTGTGTTGGCCGAATAAGCGCCAGAGCTTACGCTCCGATCCGGGCGCGCTTGAAGTCGGTCACGGTCATGCCTTTCTGCTTCGAGTCGAGCAGCTTGGCGATGGTCATCGAGTTATCCTTTACGAACTCTTGGTTCAAAAGGGTATTCTCTTTGTAGAATTTGTTGAGCTTGCCTTCGGCGATCTTCTCCAGCATCGCTTCTGGCTTGCCTTCGGAGCGAGCCTGCTCCTTGCCGATTTCGATCTCACGCTGCACCGTGTTGGCGTCCACACCGTCTTTGTCTACAGCTACGGGGTTCATCGCCACGATCTGCATCGCTACGTCGCGGCCTACGGCGCTCACATCGGTGCCGCCGGTGTTCTTGAAGCCCACCAGCACGCCTTTCTTGTTGTCGGAGTGGATGTACGACGCCACCTTCTCAGCGGTGAGGGTTTCGTACGACACCACATCGACCTTCTCACCGATTTTGCCCATCAGGTCGGTGATGTGATCTTGCAGCGAGCGGCCGTCGGCTTGCGGGGCGGCGAGCAGCTCTTCTTTGGTGGCGGCGTTGGAGCTAACGGCCGTCGCGAGCACTAGCTGCGCGAGGTTACGGAAGTCTTCCACTTTCGCCACTGGCTCGGTTTCGCAAGCCACTGCCACCAGCTTGCCGCTGGTCGCGTCGTCGCTCACGTTCACCAGCACGAGGCCTTCGGCGGTGGCGTTATCGGCGCGCTTGTCGGCGATTTTCTGACCCTGCTTGCGCAGGAGGTCGCGGGCAACTTCAAAGTCGCCTTCGGCTTCGGTCAGAGCTTTCTTGCAATCCATCATACCTGCGCCAGTCATCTGGCGGAGGCGGTTCACGTCGGCGGCGGTAATGGCCATTTCCTTAGTGGGGTTGGGGTTTATTGTGGTGCGACCTTAAAGGCCGCATTTTTGAGCAAACATACAGGGCCGTTTCGTGCGCTAACGCTGGAAAACCGGCCAAAAGACCGAAAGCGAACCCCCGACGCCGGGATGGCCGATCAGGGATTCGCTTCCGGTTGAGGCGAACGAGTAGCCGAGGCTATTCTTCCGTCGAGGCAAGCTTTTCAGCGATGCCTTCGGCTTCTACCTGCTTGGTTTCGACTTCTTCCTTGTCCACTTTACGCTCCGACAGACCTTCTTCGATGGCCTTACCCATTGCGCTCACGATGAGCTGGATGGCTTTCGAAGCGTCGTCGTTCGCCGGGATCGGGAAGTCAACCGTTTCTGGGTTCGAGTTGGTATCGCAGATCGCGAACACGGGCAGGCCGAGCTTCTTCGCTTCTTTCACCGCGATGCCTTCACGCTTGATGTCCACGATGAACAGAGCGGCGGGCAGACGGCTCAGGTCGGCGATGCCGCCCAGGACACGCTCCAGCTTGTCGCGCTCCCGCGACATCATCAGACGCTCTTTCTTGGCGAGAGCGGCGTAAGCCGTGTTCTCTTTCACCATCTTGTCGATGGTCGCCATTTTCTTGAGCGACTTCCGCACCGTCGCGAAGTTCGTCAGCATGCCGCCGAGCCAACGGTCGGTCACGAACGGCATTTTCAGGCGACGGGCTTCGTCGGCCACGATCTCCTGCGCTTGCTTCTTGGTTGCCACGAACAGCACTTTCCGGCCAGATTTTGCAATCGAGCGGATCGCGTTCTGCGCGCGGTCGAGCTGAGCGAGGGTTTTGTTGAGGTCGATAATATGGATGCCGTTCTTCTCCATGAAGATGAACGGGGCCATTTTCGGATCCCACTTACGCGTCAAGTGACCAAAATGGGCACCGGCGTCGAGCAGGTCTTTGTACGTTACTTCCTGAGCCATCGGATAGGTACTTCTGAGGGAGTGAATCTGAAATAGAAAACCAGCCGATTAGCGCTTCGAGAACTGGAACGAACGGCGAGCCTTGCGCTTACCGAATTTCTTCCGCTCGACCATCCGCGAGTCGCGGGTCATGAAGCCTTCCTTACGCAGGGCCGACTTCACTTCGGGGTTTTCTTCGACCAGCGCTTTCGCGATGGCGAGCCGAATGGCTTCCGCTTGCGCCGAGATGCCGCCGCCGCGCACGTTCACACGCACGTCGTACTTGCCCATCGCGTCGAGGGTGCCGAATGGCTGATTGACGATGTTCTCCAGCAATTCATTGCCGAAGTACGTCTTCATGTCACGATCATTGATCGTAACGGTACCTTGCCCGGCCTGCACGTAAACGCGGGCCACCGAGGTTTTTCTCCTCCCAGAGGTATTGAACATTGAGTGAAACGAAAAAAAAGCAAAGCGGACCGGCAGAACCGGCCCGCTAAAAAAACGATGTTTTGCTGGTCAGGCGATACCGAAAGCAAGCAGATTACCAGTTGAGCGCAAACGCCCACCAGCTTTCGTTACTTCCGGCCTACCCGACCAATCGGCTACAGGTGCGTCAGGCTGAGCGTTTTCGGCTGCTGCGCTTCGTGTGGGTGCTCGGCACCGTTGTACACGAAGAGGCTGCGGAATTGCTCGCGGCCCAGACGGGTACGAGGCAACATACCGCGTACGGCGTGCTCGATAACGCGCGAAGCGGACTTAGCCTTCATCTCGCGGACCGTCTGGAACTTCTGGCCGCCGGGGTAACCCGAGTGCGAGATGTACACTTTGTCGGTAAGCTTCTTACCCGTCACGCGCAGCTTGTCGGCGTTGATGACGATCACGGAATCGCCGCAGTCGGCGTTGGGCGTGAAGTAAGGCTTATGCTTGCCACGCAGCAAGTTAGCGATTTGGCTGGCCACACGGCCGAGGGTGTTGTCGCCCGCGTCAACCACTATCCAGCCCTTAGGGGCGGTTTCCTTGGTGACGTACTGGGTCTTATAGCTCTGGTGATCCATCTGTACGGTTAAGGCCTCCCGGCCTGAAAAACTAGCTGAAACCGGGTTCCGGCGAAAACGGGCACAAAACTACGGATTTATCCGCAGAAAAGCAACGCCTGATTGATTGTCAAGTTAGAGGAACTGCTATTCCGCGTGCAGAAGCTGCCAAAGCTTGTCTTTTAGCACGGGAATTCCCTTCATCGTGAGGCTGGAAATGAACACCGTTTCGAGATCATCGGGCAAAAGTGCCCGCATCTCGCCCTCCAGCTCATCGTCGATGAGGTCGGTTTTGGTGATGGCCAAGAGGCGCCGCTTGTGCAGCAGCTCCGGGTTGAACGCCTCCAGCTCGCCGAGGAGCATCCGGTATTCGTCGGCGATATCGGGGCTTTCGGCGGAAATCATAAACAGCAGCACCGAGTTGCGCTCGATGTGGCGCAGGAACCGTAGCCCGATGCCGCGCCCTTCGCTGGCGCCTTCGATAATGCCGGGAATGTCGGCCATCACGAACGAGCGGTAATCGCGGTACGCCACCACACCGAGGTTCGGCACGAGCGTCGTGAAGGCGTAGTTGGCAATCTTCGGCTTGGCGGCGCTCACGACGCTCAGCAGCGTGGACTTACCGGCGTTCGGCAGCCCCACGAGGCCCACATCGGCGAGCAGCTTCAGCTCCAGAATGTTCCAGACTTCTTCGCCCGGCTCGCCGGGCTGAGCGTAGGTAGGCGCTTGCCGGGTAGAGGTTTTGAATTGCGAGTTCCCGAGGCCACCACGGCCGCCGGGCGTCAGGATGATGCGCTGCCCTTCCTCCACGACCTCGGCGCGAATCTCGCCCGTCTCAGCGTCCCTTGCGACCGTGCCCAGCGGCACCGGCAGCACGATGTCTTCGCCCTGCGCGCCGGTGCGGTTGGCGGCGCCTCCGCCGTCGCCGTGCCCGGCAATGACGTGCTTCTGGTACTGCAAGTGCAGGAGCGTCCAGAGCTGCTTGTTGCCTTCTAGGATGATATGACCGCCCCGGCCGCCGTCGCCGCCGTCGGGACCGCCGTTCGGCAGGCCTTTGGCGCGGTGCATATGCGCCGAGCCTGCCCCGCCCTTACCGGAGCGGCAGCAGATTTTTACGTAGTCAATGAAATTCGATTCGGCCATTGGGATTGGTGGGTAGACGACCGCAGAGCGGCCACCCGGATTACATGGGTTCGGCGGGCCGCCCCACACGCATTTACGGGGCCGCAGCCCCCAAAAAACGGTCGGGCGGCCCGCCGGAGACGGGTAAAGCGCCGAGCCGGAAAACCGGACTCAGGCAGGATTAAGGAGACAGACGGCCGCAGCCAGCGCGGTGAAACGCGCCGAAGAGCTACGCTGGTTCGGCGTTCTTCACGCAACGGTCGATAACGGCGCGGCTGCTCTCGAAGATGGCCTCGATATCGCCGACGCCGTTGAGGCCGTGAAACTTGTCTTGCTTCGCGTAGTGCCCGGCCACTTGGGCGGTTTCGGTGTTATAAACGTTCACGCGGCGACGGATAAGCGTTTCGTCTTGGTCATCGGGACGGCCCGAAACTTTGCCGCGCTCCAGCAGCCGCCGGGTTACTTCGTCTTCATCGACTTCAAGCGCAATCATGCACGCGATTCGGGTCTGGTGTTGCGCCAGCAGCTTATCGAGCGCCTCGGCCTGCGCGACGGTGCGCGGGAAGCCATCGAAGATGAAGCCATTGACGCCGTGATGCTCACGCAGCTTTTCGGCAATCATGCCAATCACGACTTCATCGGGCACGAGCGAGCCTTGGTCCATCAGCGCCTTCGCGCGCAGGCCCAGTTCGGTACCGGCTTTGATTTGCGACCGCAGAAGGTCGCCGGTGGAGAGATGGACGAGACCGTAGGCGGCGATGAGCTTTTGGCTCTGGGTCCCTTTCCCGGCGCCGGGAGGACCGAAGAGGACAATATTGAGCATAGCGAACGAGGTGGGCGCTAGGGCGGTGGGGCGAAGAACGGGCTGGGTCTGCATCAGAAATTAGAGCGTGCTTTCAGCGAGTGCGGGAAAAGATACGACAGCACCGGCAAACCGGCTTACGCAATCGCTTGATATAGATCGGGCAAACAGCGGCCGTGACCATCATAATCGAGGCCATAACCGACGACGAAATCATTCGGAATCTCCAACCCGGCATACTGCACCGTGAGCGGCACGCGCACAGATGCCGGTTTGAGGAGCAAACACGCTACTTCCACGGAAGCGGCGCCTTTTTGTTCCAACGATTGCACCAAGCCAATGGCCGTGTGCCCGGTATCGACGATGTCTTCGAGGATGATGACGTGGCGGTCGCGCACGTCTTCTTTCAGGCCCACCAGCTCTTTCACCGTTCCGGTGGAGGTGGTGCCTTCGTAGGAAGCGAGCTTGACGAACGTGATTTCCAGTCCTTCAATCGAGAGCTTGCGCGCCAAATCGGCGGCAAACACGAACGAGCCGTTCAGCACCGCGACCAGAAGCGGACGGCGGCCGACGTAATCGGTATTGAGCCGGTCGGCCACTACCTGCACCGCCGCGGCAATGGCCGCAGCAGACTGATAGAGACGAAACTGCTTATCGTGGAGGGTAACGGTTGACGTCATCCGCGCGGGTTTGGCGGTGGCTGGAAAAATGAATCCGGCGCTGAAAGGCTTTCAGCGCCGGATTCGGGTACAAAGTAACATTCGGAACCGCAGATTGTAACGAAATTAGCGGGACGGGCCAAATTGCGAACAGCCTCGGCGGCGCTTTTCGGAGCGTTTTTCGGCTGAAAAAGAGACGAAAAACTGACCAAAATCAGTGCACTCAACGGCTTCGGAAACCTCGTTAACGCATTGAGCGGATTGGGCAGCCGGGCTACTCAATCCGCTCAATTCTGACGGTGGAAATAACCTGTCTACTAGACGGGCTACTGCGCTGGCGTCACCTCAATTGGCTGCGCTCCGGCAGGCATCGTTTGCTGTGGCTGCACGGTCTGCACCTGCGCGGCCTTCGGCTCGGGCAGGGCGGGAAGGGCGTTTTCAGACACGATATACGGCGCGATTACGAGCGACACGATGCTCATCAGCTTGATGAGGATGTTCATCGACGGGCCGGAAGTATCCTTGAACGGGTCGCCGACGGTGTCGCCGGTTACGGTCGCTTTGTGGGCGTCGGAGCCTTTGTGCTCCATTTTCCCGTTGATCATCACGCCTTTCTCGAATGACTTCTTCGCGTTGTCCCACGCGCCACCGGCGTTCGACTGGAACATCGCCATCAGCACGCCGCTCACGGTTACGCCCGCCAGCACGCCGCCGAGCACTTCGGGGCCCATCGTGAAGCCCACTGCAATCGGTACGAGCAGCGCGATGGCGCCCGGCAGCACCATCTCACGGATAGCGGCTTGAGTGGAAATCGCGACGCACTTCTCGTATTCCGGCTTGCCGGTGCCCTGCATAATGCCCGGAATCTCGCGGAACTGACGGCGTACTTCGTGCACCATCGCCATTGCGGCGCGGCCCACGGCCGAGATTGCGAGGGCCGAGAAGATGAACGGAATCATCGCGCCGACGAACAGGCCGGCGAGTACGCGGGCGTTGGAGATGTCGATGCGCGTGATTTTCGCCGTGCCCATGAAGGCCGCGAAGAGTGCCAGCGACGTCAGAGCCGCCGAAGCGATAGCGAAGCCTTTGCCGGTTGCGGCGGTGGTATTGCCCACAGCGTCAAGGATGTCGGTGCGCTCGCGCACTTCTTTCGGCAGCTCGCTCATTTCAGCGATACCACCGGCGTTGTCGGCGATTGGGCCGAAAGCGTCAATAGCAAGCTGCATCGCGGTGGTGGCCATCATACCGGCAGCGGCGATTGCCACGCCGTACAGACCTGCGCACTCGAAGGAGATGATGATACCGGCGGCGAGCACCAGAATCGGCAGCACCGTCGATTCCATCCCGATGGCCAGCCCGCCGATGACCACCGTCGCGTGGCCCGTAGAGCCTTGCTGCACGATGGAGTTAACCGGCCGACGGCCCATCGCCGTGTAATACTCGGTAATGATGCTCATCAGCGCGCCCACGACCAAGCCCGTCACGACGGCGTAGAACACCTTCATGGCGGTGAAGCTGTAGCCGCGGATTTCGATAGCGCCTTCCGGCAGCATCCAGTTGATGAGGAAGTACGACGCGACACCCGTGAGGAGGATCGAGAGCCAGTTGCCCATGTTGAGCGCGCCCTGCACGTTGCCGTTTTCCTTCACGCGCACCACCATAATGCCCGCCAGCGAGAAGATGATGCCCATTCCGGCGATCACCATCGGCAGGAGAATCGGCGAGAGACCACCGAATTTGTCGCCCACTACTACTTCGCGGCCGAGTACCATCGTCGCGAGAATCGTCGCCACGTACGAGCCGAACAGGTCGGCGCCCATCCCGGCTACGTCGCCGACGTTATCACCGACGTTATCGGCGATGGTGGCGGGGTTGCGGGGATCATCTTCCGGAATACCAGCTTCGACTTTACCGACGAGGTCGGCGCCTACGTCGGCTGCTTTCGTATAGATACCGCCGCCCACGCGGGCGAACAGCGCGATAGACTCAGCGCCGAGCGAGAAGCCGGTCAGAATCTCCAGCGCTTTCTCCATCTCCGGGCCGTTCGGCGAAGCGCCGTTCACGAAGAGGTAATAGAGCACGATGAACAGCGAGCCGAGGCCGAGAACGGCCAAACCTGCCACGCCCATCCCCATCACCGAACCGCCGGTGAACGAGACGTTCAGCGCTTCCGAGAGCGACGTGCGCGCCGCGTGGGCCGTCCGGACGTTCGCTTTCGTGGCGATTTTCATCCCGATGAAACCTGCCAGCGCCGAGAACACGGCGCCGATCAGAAAGGCGATGATGATAATCGGCGACGACTTCTCGTTACCGTAGCTCAGGAAGCCGAGAAACGCGGACGCCACCACGGCGAACAGCGCGAGTACTTTGTATTCGGCCCGCAGGAAGGCCATGGCGCCTTGCGCGATGTAGGTCGAAATTTCGGCCATACGGTCGGTGCCAACGGCCTGTCGGCTCACCCACGACGACTTGAGCGCCGTGTAGAGAAGCGCGAGAATCCCCAGCGCGGGGGCAGAGTAGACTATCCAGTGCATTTAGTTGGATGGAGGGGTACGACAACAATAACCCCGCGTCAGTCCGGGTATCGGGTGGCGCGGGGTGCGCAAAGGTAGGCGCGGGCGCGGGTATGGGTCAAGGTGGATATTTACGGAACCTCCGACTTGTCCTTTCGACCTGAAGGGGCTACTTTTGCGGCCCGTCAGCAATCGGCTGGTGGGTAGGTACTGCGGATGTGGCGAAATTGGTAGACGTGCCAGACTTAGGATCTGGTGCCGCAAGGCGTGTGGGTTCGAGTCCCTCCATCCGCACTTTTTTATTGAGTACAGCCGGGCTTGGGTGGCTTTTGATTTAGCGTGAATGGCTGTTTCAGCCTCCCCCGACCTCATTTACTCGGCTTCATCCGTTAAATCCGCGGTTCAGACGTTGGACATTACCCTCACTCCCACGGCCGATCTTACGGCCGACCTCGCCGTAACCGTCAAGGCTGCCGATTACCAGGCTAACTTCGAGAAGCGCCTGAAGGAATTTGGTCAGAAGGCGCAGATGAAAGGCTTCCGGCCGGGCAAAGTGCCGCCGGCGCTGCTGCGGAAGATGTACGGCAAGAGCCTGCTGGCCGAAGAGGTCAACAAGGCGCTCACCGAAGGCCTCAACTCCTACATCCGCGAGCAAAAGCTCCGCCTCCTCGGCGAGCCGCTGCCGCACAGTGATCAGGAACCCCTCGATTTCGAGAACCCGCAGGACTTCACGTTCAAGTTCGAGATCGGTCAGCTGCCCGAAGTGCAGCTTCCGGCCGAAGGCTCACTGCCCGTTACGCGCTACCGCGTGAACGTGGACGACGCGACCCTCGAAGAGACGATGGACCAGATCAAGCGGCAGTTCGGCGAATCGACGGATCCGGAAACCGCCGAAGCCGGCGACTACCTGACCGGCGAGCTGCGCCAAGGCGAGGAAACCAAAATCCGCACGATGCTGCCGCTCGATAAAGTGGCCGCAACCGCCGTGGAGCAGTTCGTGGGCAAGCGGGCCGACGATGTGGTGACCTTCGATTTGCAAGCTGCGTTCGAGAACAACGCCCAAGCGATTGCCACTTTGACAGGTCTTCCGCGTGAGCGGGCGGCGGCGATGAGCGGTGAGTTCGAATTTAAAATCGACAAAATCACCCGCACGACGGCGCTGGAAATGAATCAGGCGCTCTTCGATAAGGTGTTCGGCGAGGGCACGGTGACGACCGAGGAAGACTTCCGCGAGCGTGTCCGGGCTACTGTGCAGGACAACTACGACCGTGAGGCCGAGAAGCTCTTCAACCACCAAGTGGTGGATGCCGTGGTGCAGAACACGCCGCTGGCGCTGCCCGACGCCTTCTTCCGCCGGTGGCTCGTGGCAGCCAACGAAGGCAAGCTGACGCCGGAAACCGTCGATCAGAACATCGACGACTACTCGCGGGAGCTGCGCTGGAGCATGGTGCGCAACGAAGTAATGGAGAAGCAGGACCTGCAAGTGACGGCCGGTGAAGTCCGCGACCGCGCCACGCAGAACCTGCTCGACCAGTTCGGGATGAGCACCGCCGAAGACGAGATGCGCGAGCAAGTGGCCAAGTTTGCCGACCAGCAGCTGCGCCAAGACAACGGCAAGCTCTACCGCGACACCTTCGAGGCCATTGTGGCAGACAAAGTAGTCGAGTATCTGCGCGGCGTAGTAGTTGCGAGCGAGTCAGCCGTTACGGCCGAGGAGTTCCGCACGATGTCGTTCTAAAAGAAGCGATGGACGGCGAAGCTCCTGCTTCGCTCCCCTGTTTACGGGTCGAGGGCGAAGCAGGAGCTTCGTCGGACCCGCTCTCAAAGACGGCCCGGCTCTCGGATAATATTCCGGGAGCCGGGCCGTCTCTCTTTTCAGGTGCTTACAGGTACTTTTCGGTCTACACCTTTCATTTCTCCCTTTCAAATTTTCAGATGCTGAATCAGGAAGAGTTTCGCAAGTACGCCGTCAAGGGGCAGGGGCTCAGCGGCTTGGGCGTAGATGAGTATCTGCGTCATATCAACAACCAGCCGATGGCGGCGATGGCGGCCGGCTATCAGGCCCCGACGGGCATGACGCGCTCGATTATCGAGGAGCGGCCGACCAACTTCCGCGAAATCGACGTGTTCTCGCGCTTGATGGCCGACCGGATCATCTTCCTCGGTACCGGGGTCGATGACTTCATCGCCAACGTGATTACGGCGCAGATGCTGTTTCTGGAGTCGGCGGATGCCAAGAAGGACATCTTGATGTACATCAACTCGCCGGGCGGGAGCGTGTACGCGGGCCTCGGCATTTATGACACGATGCAGTACGTGAACCCGGACGTCGCGACGATCTGCACGGGTTTGGCGGCGTCGATGGGCGCGGTGCTGCTCTGCGGCGGGCACCCCGGCAAGCGTTCGGCGCTGCCGCACGCCCGCGTCATGATTCACCAGCCGAGCGGCGGAGTGCAGGGCCAATCGTCGGATATCGAGATCACGGCCCGCGAGATTCTGAAGCTTCGGAAGGAGCTGTACGATATCATCGCGCAGCATTCGGGTAAGACGTACGACGAAGTCCATAAGGATTCGGACCGCGATTACTGGATGATTGCCGCCGAAGCGAAAGAGTACGGTCTGATTGACGAAGTGCTCGAACGCCACAAGACGGAGAAGAAGTAGGGAGCTTTTAGTAAGCTCGTAACCGTCAGCCACGGCTGCCGCTTCAAATGCGAACGCCGGTCAGGAGTAACTCCTGACCGGCGTTCGCGTTTTGGGGGCGCCGTCTTCAGAAAGCCCCCCAAATAGGTCAGCGAAAAAAAGCCCCCATCTCATCAGCGGAATGTTGCTGAAAGTTGTTATCAGGTTCCTTGCATCCATTCTCCTTCTATGCCTTCCCTTGACCTCACCCAATTTCCCCTTTTCGACCCGCTCGCGCAGCTGGATTTCGGCCCCGACACCTGCCCCACTGACCTCACCGACGGCTACAACTGCCGCGCTTTCGTCGATGACGGAACCGGTATCGCTTTCATCTTCCGCTACGGAGTTGATGGTGCGGAAATCAGCTTGATTTTCCACGATGCCGTCCTGCTCGAATCGGCGGGACGTTTCGTGGCTGGCGCTACCCTCGACAGCTTGCAGCGGTGCCGGTTCACCGTGGAAAGCAAGCTGTTAGAAGCCTACGGCGGACGCCAATTCTACCAGATTGATTTCGTGGAAGAAGATTTTTCGCTGACGCTGGCGGCCACCGCCGTCACGGCGCAATTGGATGAGGCGTCGGAGTAAAGGCCAGAGTAAATGCCGGAGCAAGCGCCTGCAAATGCAGAGCTGGCCGAATATTCTGAACCAACGGGGCACGGCTGAGGTCGGGCGGCGGGTCGTATTTTCCGGCAATGACTCGGTTTCCCCTTCACCTGCTATCGGCTTTTTTTCTCGTCTGGACACTGGTCGGCGCCGGGTGCGCGGAGCAGAAGCCGCAAGCGGGGCGGGCCGCGAAAGAGCCGGACTCGCTCGCGAAGCTGGAGAGTAAGGGGGATTTTATGACCCTCGCGGGGCCACCCCTGACGCTGAAATATGGCGCCGTGCGGAGCGTGAAGGTGGTGCTCGATCTGCCCGATTCGGCGCTGTATTACGTGCATTCGCGCCGTTACCCGCTACACTATGACTTTTGCGCGCAGCAGCTCGGGTTTCGGGGCGGACAGGTGCTCTATAATCAGTGGAATTACAGTCAGAGTAAGCTGCGGCGGTTCGTGCTGGGCACGCTGAACCAGTTCGGCGGCGGCGGGTATGTGCTGGAGTTTTTTCCGATGGACGACATCAGCGGCGCGCAAATGACGCAGCTCTATCGGCGGGTGCGCGCGAGCGTGCCGACCCCCGACTCGGTGCGGGTGCTCGTGAATACGCCCACGCAGGAAGAGCGCCTGCGCGCCGCCGCGCCGAACGTGCCGCTCGTCACTCCCGACCAAGCGTATCAGGCCCAGACGTTCCAGCCGCTGGTGGCGGCGCGGGCGTACGGCTACCTGCGTCGGGTAGCGCCCGACTCGGTGTTGGCGGCGGGTTTGGGGCCGAACGATGTGCTCCTTACCAACGGCTCGCCGCCGGATTTGCCGCCCGTGGCGGGGCTGCTCACCACGGCTTTTCAAACGCCCCTCTCCCACCTCAACCTGCTGAGCCAGAACCGCGGAACGCCGTTCGCGGCGTGGCGTGGCGCGTGGACCGATGCCGGTTTGCGCGCCCTCACCGGGCAGCTCGTGCGGTTCACCGTCGCGGCCGACACCTTCCGCGTGGAGCCAACCACGCTCGCCGAGGCGCAGGCGGCTTGGGCCGTGCGACGGGCGGTGCCGCTGCGGGCGCTGCGGCTCGATGTACGGCCGCGCGGGCTGGTCGATTTACAGAAAGCCGGTTACGGCGACGTGAAGGTGATCGGCGGCAAAGCGTCCAACTTCGCGGAGTTGCTGAAGGTAGAAGTGACCCGCAACGAGGCCCTGCCGGTGCCGGAAGGCGCTTTCGCGATTCCATTTTGCTTCTACTGGCAGCACGTCGAGCGCCACGGCATCCGGGCCGCCCTCGATTCAGTTTGGGCTGATGCTGGGCTGGTAGCAGATTCGCGGCGCCTGACGGCACGGCTCCGGCAGATTCAGGCGCGCATCAAAACCGCCCCCCTCGACCCGGCCCTGCTGCGGCTGATTGAGACGCGGGTGAAGGAGAAAGGGCTGAATCCGAGGCTCCGGTTTCGGTCGTCGACGAACGCCGAGGATATTGAAGGCTTCAACGGCGCGGGGCTGTACGACTCGCAGACCGGCATCATCGGGCGGCCCGATTCGGCGCGGAAGAGCGTGGCGGGCGCCATCAAAACGGTTTGGGCGAGCCTCTGGGAGCCGCGCGCCGCACTGGAACGGCAGCTTTACCACCTCGATCAGCACACCGTGGCGATGGGCGTGTTGGTGCATCGGTCGTTTCCCGAGGAAGCCGTCAATGGCGTGGCCCTCACGCGCAACCTCTACAACGCGCTCAATGCGGGGTATGTGGTGAACGTGCAGGTGGGCGAAACGAGCGTCGTGAAACCGCCGCCCGGCGTGCGCTGCGACCAGCTCATCATTTACGACGTCCTGCGCCTGCCCTTCACGCACCAACCCGCCTTTCCCGTCACGGCGGAGTATGTCGACCGCTCGAACCAAACCCCCAACAACCGCCCCGTCCTGACCGACGCCGAAATCCGGCGCCTCGCCGATTGTCTGGCCGCCCTCAAGCGCCATTACCATCAGCACGTTTCCGGCTCGTGGAGCGGAATGCCGTACGACGAGCTGACGCTCGATGTCGAGTTCAAGCTCGACGGGCCGGAGCGAAAGCTGTACATCAAGCAAGCCCGCCCGCTGGTGGGGACGGGGGTGGCGCCGCGGTAGGGTTAGGTTCACGCTGCATTCATCTTTCAGTGAAAACCGCAGATGATTTTGTCATTGCGAGCGGAGCGAAGCAATCCTCGTGGCAGCGGTGCGGCGGCTGAGCAATTGCACCAAGCAAACTCGCCCATCCTACGAGGATTGCTTCGTCGCAAAGCCTCCTCGCAATGACAAAAAAGGTTGATTGTTTCTGAATAGGCTGTTAAAACCTCTGTCGAACCTGATGCTCTGCACGTTACTCCTCACTATGGCGCACAGCGGCGCCATGAACGATTCGGCCTTCGCGGTAGGCCTCTTGCTGGGCGGCTTTTTTATGCTCGCCACCCCTATCGGCGCGGTGATTCTGGTGCGCAAGACTTTGAAGCATCTCAAAACCCGCGAGGCCCGCACTCCGCTCTCGTGGCGGTTGGCGGCGGCGCATCTGGCGCTGGGTGGGCTGCTGTTGTTGCTGGCGCTGGTGTTCAGTCATTCGTACATCGTATTTATATGGCTGAGCGGCGGGGTGCTTATGCTCGGGCTGGCGGCGGCCCTGATTCGGCAGCCGCGTGGGCGGGCGGCGGATGCGTCTTTTAGCTCTCCTGCTGATGATTCTGCCGAATAATACCCCGGGCCGGGCCGGGTGGGCGCTGGGCGCTTTCGCACTCTTTCTGCTAGCCCAACCCGCGTGGGCGGGCGGCCTAAAGGGCAATTGGGGACCGGCGCTGTGGGTGTTGGGGTTGCTGCTCGCGGGGTTTGTGGTGGCGCTGGTGGGCGGGCTGGTGGGATTGGTCAAAGTGGCGAGCGGGCGCGGCTCGACGGCGTGGGGAGTGGTGAATCTGATGGGGGCGGGCGCTTGGGGATTGGCGGCAACCGTGTTTTCTAGAAGTTTCGGAACAGCTTTTTTGATACTCCTCATCGCGCAGGGCACGCTGGGTTGGGTACTGATTACTCAGAAGCGACGGCGAGCTATTTCGCAAGAGGAAAAGCTGCCGAGCTGACAGAACCCGGCCGCACCACGCCGTTCGGCGGCGGGCCATACCCGCAATAATGCAATTTTCAACAGGTATCGGTCTATAATAGTCCGTATTGCCCCGCTATATCTGCCGGAAAGGGTCGATTTGGGCGCTGCAACTAAGGTTTGTCCAATACGCTCAACCGTAAGAAAAACAGGCAGATGAGCGCCTATTGAAGCCAATCGGGGTGTAATTATTTCACCTTGACAGTCATTATCACGAAAAAGTAATAATTAGCGAACCACATGGGGGTTTGAATTGCGTATGTTTGCTGCCATCCTATCTACTACAACTTCACATTTCGAATGGCTACTTCCTACTCCTTGGGGTTGGGGCGCAGCGTCAGCCGCAGCGCCATAATCCTATTACTGACCGGTTCGCTCATGGCGCCGTCAGTGGCAATCGCTCAAGGCATAGACCCGACAGCGCCCACCAAAGGCACCGTACCTATGGTGGCCCGACCAGCGACGAAAGCCGTCGCGAAAAAGACGGTCGCGCCGAAGACCAAGCCCGTCGTGGCGGTTTCGCCCCCGACCCCAACCCGCGCTTACGTGGAAGCCCCCAAGCGCACCGCCCCCGCCGAGTTGCTGCGGAGCGGCCCGATGGTGACGTACTCCGCGATGCGCGAAGTGGGCCTCTGGACGCAGCTGAGCCGCGAGGGCGGCGTGCAGATCGAATATTGGGTGAAAGGCAAGCCGGAGCGCCGCTGGCGGACGCCCGTCGTGCTCACCACCGGCCCCGACCACCTGGCCGAGCTAGTGGCCGATTCGGTGCAGCCGGGCCAGAAATACTCGTACCGCTTGTGGGCGGCCGATATGGACCACGCCCGCCTCGGCGTAGTGGCGCGGCCGTATCCGCTTGAGTTCCAGAGCCAGCCGTTGTGGCAGTGGCGCAGCGACCCGCCGCCGGTGCGGGTGGCGTTGGGGTCGTGCACGTATGTCAACGATTCGTTGTACGACCGGCCCGGCAAGCCCTACGGCGGCGATTACCGGATTTTTCAGGGGATCAATATGAACCGGCCCGACGTGATGGTCTGGCTCGGCGACAATACGTATCTGCGCGAATCGGACTGGGATTCGCCCGGCGGGATTCGGCGGCGGTATGCGCATACGCGGGCGCTCCCGGCGTTGCAGCCGTTGCTGGGGTCGGTGCATCATTATGCGACGTGGGACGACCACGATTTCGGCCCGAACGACGCCGACCGCTCGTTTGCGCTGAAGGACGCGTCGCTCCAGACGTTCAAAAATTACTGGCCGAACCCGGCTTACGGCGCGGCCGGGGTGGGCGGCGTCACGAGCACGTTTACGTGGGCCGACATTCAGTTTTTCCTTCTCGACGACCGTTGGCACCGTACCCCGAACGCCGACGATCCGGCGCACGGGCAGCTCCTCGGGGCTGAGCAATTGCGGTGGCTGACGGAAGCGCTCACCTCGTCGAAAGCGACGTTTAAGGTGGTTTGTATGGGGAATCAGGTACTCAATCCGGCGAAAACCTTCGAGAACTACGCCAACTACGAGACCGAGCGCGCCGAGCTGCTCCGCCGTCTGGCCGAGACCCGCGTACCGGGCGTCGTGTTCGTCACCGGCGACCGTCACCACGCCGAGCTGACGCGCCTCGACCGGCCGGGCCTCTACCCGCTCTACGACCTCACGACCTCGCCGCTCACGTCGAACATCAGCAACGGGAACCGCCAAGAAGCGAACACCCTGCGCGATACCGCCACTTTCCGCAGCCAGCGCAACTTCTCGCTCCTCGACGTCACCGGCCCCCTCGCTGACCGTCGCCTCACGATGACGCTGTGCGACGTCGACGGGCGCCCGCTCTGGAAGCGCGAGCTGCGCGCCGCTGATTTGCAGCCCGGCGCCACCCGCGTGGCCACCGTCGTGTCAACCCCGTCGCCCGCGCCCATCGCGCCTCCTCTCCTGATGGAGGAGCCGGCTTCCTTCTCGGCCCGCGCCGTCAGCGGCCTGACGGCGGGCGGCAGCGTGGAAACCGCCACCGCCACCCCAACAAACCGCGCCCGCACCGCCAGCGCCGCCCGCCAGCCGAAAGGCAAGCGGAAGGGGAAATCGAAGTGTAATTGCCCGGGGTAGGTTGGGTTGGTGGGGGTGATTTTGATTGAGGGAATTGCGGAAATCGCAGGAATTAAAAAAATCGAAAGAATCGCGAATAGCC
>JANNMJ010000031.1:0-9713 GCA_031397815.1 Hymenobacteraceae bacterium | reverse complement strand
CCCACCCCGCCCCTTCGGGGCACACCTCCCCCAAGGGGGCGGGGTGCTCGTTTCTAATACAAAAAGCGTGAAAACTCCCCGCCCCCGGAGGGGAGGAGTGGCCCGAAGGGCCGGGGTGGGGGGACACCCAGATACAGCCCGCCATAGAAAACCTATTACCCACATCTCCACATCTCCTCCACATCCCCACATCTTCCCCTCACAACCCCACCACCCGCAGCTCCACCCGATGCCCACCGGCGCGCTTCTCCACCGTAAGCGTGGCGTTTTTCAAGGCGCTGGCGCGGAGCTGCATGTTGCGCAGGCCCTGGCCGGAGCCGGGCGTAGCGGGGATTTTCGCGGGACCGTCGTCGGCAATTTCGAGGTGGAAGGTGCCGTCGGGGTGGTAACCGATGAAGACGCGGACGTGCGCCGCCGCTGAGTGGCGCACGACGTTGTGAAGAGCTTCCTTGTAAATCAGAAAGAGGTTCTGGCGAACGGCGGGCGGGAGCAGGCGCTCGGGGTCGAGGCTGTTTTGCTGGAAGGTGTAGGTGCGGTTGGCGGGCGTGAGGAGCGCCTGCGCGAGGTCCTGCATCCGGCCGATGAGGTCGCCTAGGCGGTCGTTACGCGCATCCACGGCCCAGACTACGTCGCTCATCGTCGCAATCGCCTGCCGACTGGCGTCGGTGATGCGGTCGAGCTGCTGCTGTTGGCGCTCGGCGGAATAGCCGCCGGTGCGGGCCAGCTCGGCGTACATACTCACCCGCGTCAGCCACGCGCCGACCTCGTCGTGCAGGTCGGCGGCGAGGCGGATGCGGACTTGCTCCAGCTCGCGGACGCGCTGAAGCCGCGCGCGCCACGCGCCCCAAACCACCGCGCCGCCCGCCAACACGCTCAGCAGCACGAACCACCAGCGGAGGTAAATCGGGCTTAGCACGGTGACATGCAGCACGGTGCTAGCGGGGCGCCACCGACCATCGCGCCCGGCAGCGCGGAGCTGGAGGGCGTACGCGCCGGGCGGCAGACTGGTGTAGCGCAGCGAGTGACTGGCGTCGGCGGGGTTCCAGTTTTGGTCGAAGCCCGCGAGGCGATAGGCGTAGCGGTGGTGGGTGGGGTAATCGAAATCGGTGAGGACGAACGAGGCGCCGAAGAACAGGTCGTCGGGTTGCAGCGTGAGCTGCGGGAGGGTGTCGTGGGCGGGCGCAAGGCCGAATTGGCGGCGGCGCGTCTGCCCGGTGGCGCCGTCGAGCCACGTCAGGCTCGTGAGCTGCACGGTGCTGCGGATGGGCGGCGGCAGCGGGCGCGGCACGCACCGCGTCAGGCCATTGACGGTGCCGAAATACAGCTCCCCGGCGCGGGTCCGCAGCGCCGACCCGACGTTCAGCTCGTTATCAGAAAGGCCATCGGTCTGAAAAAAACTCGTGCAGCGGTACGTGCGGCGGTCAAGGACGCTGAGTCCGTTATCCGTACTAATCCAAAGCTGCTGACCGGGGCCGGGAAGCAGGGCGTCGATGACGGGGTCGGCGAGACCCTGCTCTTTGCCGAAGCGCTCGGTGCGGCCGGTGGTGGGGTCGAGGCGGTAAAGGCCGGTCGTGGTGCCGACCCACGCGCGGCCGACCGTATCGAACCAAACCGCCCGCACGCTGCCGCCGCCCACGGCAAACCGGCTCCGCACGCGCTGCACGACCGGGTCGATCTGAAACAACCCTTCCTCGGCGCCGAGCCAGATTTGCCCTTCGTGCGCCGTCACCACGAAGCCGTGCAGGTAGGTGGCACGGGGGAGGGTAGAATCGCGAAAGCGACGCATCATGCGCGTTTTTCGGTCGAAAATGAACACGCCTTCGTAGGTCGCAATCCAGAGCCGCCCGCGCCCATCAGGCACAAGCGCCCGCCCGAAGCGCGGCTGCGCGGAGGGGTGCAGCTCGGCGGGCTGGTAGCGGCCGGTGCGCAGGTCGAGCCAGCACAAGCCTTGCCCTTCCGAGAGCACCCACACGCCGCGCCCGGCCGAATCGGGTTCGGCCAGCAGCGCAAACCCAATCATATCAAGCGGCGCCCCGGTGGCCGTGGTGCCGGGGTACGTCCTGACCACTTTGCCCGACTGCGGATTGACGCGCAACATCCCCCGGTACGACGCCACGAGCAGCTCTCCGTCGGGCAGCTCCAGCAGGCCGCGCGTGGAGTAGCGCCGCCCGACGGCGCTATCGGCGGGCTGCATCAGCAGGCGCTGGAAGGTCTGAGCGGCTTCGCGAAACTGAAAAAGGTCGTTCTGGGTACCAATCCAGACGGTTTCGGCGTGGTCGAGGTAGGTGCTTTGCAGATTCCCGACGAACGGCATCCCGCGTCCTAAATCGGTGATTTGGCCCGTAGCGGGGTCGAAGCGGTTGAGCGAGCCGGTCAGCCAGCCGTACCAAATCCGCCGCTGGGCATCGACGAGCGTTTCGCGCTGCCGCCGCGTGCCCGCCTGCCCGCTGAGGAGCGGCCGGAGCTGGTCGGTGGCGGCATCGAGCTGAAACAGGCCGTCGATGGCCATATTGACGAACACGGTACGGCGGTCGGGCGTGAGCGCGAGCGTTGCCGACTGCCGGGCGCCCGACGGCGCCCGGAACTGCGTCAGGCGCCGGGTGCGCGGCGAATACCGAAAGGCGGCGTGGTGGTGCTGCGTGCCGATCCAGATGTGCCCGTCGGCGTCTTCGTCGAGGCCGCAAATCCACGGCGGGTAGGGGCCGAAAACGGGCAGCAAAGCCACCCGCTCGAACGTCAGGGTGCCGGGGTGCCGCCGCAGCAGCCACCCCGCATTCGACCCCGCGTAAAGCTGGCCGTCGTGGGTGTAGAGCAGCGCGAAGATGCGCTCGTGGTTGGGGGTGCGCCCGGCGGGGTCGGCGCGGAGGCGGGTTTCTTGGCCGGTGCGCAGGTCGAGGCGCCGCAGACCGGTAGGGGTGCCCGCCCAAATAGCGCGCCCCGGCTCTTCGGCCAAGGAGTTGACCGGCCCGGCGAGCAACCCGGTAGCAGCGGCCGAATCGGAGCCGATGGACTCGAACCGGGTGCCGTCGAACCGGGTCAGGCCGCGCTCGGTGCCGACCCACAGTAGGCCGGTCTGGTCTTGCAGCAGGCAGTTGATCTGCCGATGCGGGAGGCCGTCGGTGAGGTTGAAATGCCGCACCCCGGCGGGCAGCGCCGACTGCCCGGCCACCCGAAGCAGCCCGACCAGCACGGCCAGACCAACACCACAACTGCGGAGCAGGAAACGCAACACGATAAAAGCCGGACGGATGAGAAGAGGAGAGAAGAGAGAGCAGAAGCGCCACGCGCCGAAAACCCGGCCGGAAGGTACTGCCTCGCTCTATGTATGCGCTTTTTCGGTGCGAATCCCCGGCGCACCCTACCACATCATGTAGGGTGGGAAATGGGGCGTTCGGTAATGGAAAAATATACTTTTGCCGCGCCCTGAAAACCGTTTCTCACCTCGTCATTTTTCCCCTTCCGATGCGTATGTCGCACGTTTTACGCTTGCCTTCTGCCGAAGGTCGCGCTGGTCGGTCGCGGACCCGGTACGTGCTTTCGGGCGCGTTGCTCAGGGCGCTTCTGCTGCCGCTTCTGGTGCCGACACTGGCGCTCGCGCAGCCCACCATCACGGCGCTCTCACCCGCCCGCAACGCCCGCACCGCGTCGGTTTCTACCAACGTCGGCATCACTTTCGACCAGCCGATGAGCGGGAGCGCGGCCTCGGCGGGCAGCGTAAAAGTGTTCAGCCAGCAACGCGGCGGGCGGATGAGCGGCACGCAGGGCGGGGCGGCGAGCGTGAGCGGCAACACCATCACCTTCAACCCGACGACCAACTTCAAGCCCGGCGAAACGGTGTTCGTCACCACCACCCCGGCCGCACAGAGTAGCGGCGGAGTGAGTCTGGCCGATGGGCACGTCCATCAGTTTACGGCCGCGACGGGTGGCACCGGGCGCGGCAACCTCGTGACGCCGGTTTTCAACCCCGTCACCACCGTGGGCGGAACGGTCAGGGGCCTCGCGACGGGCGATGTGGACGGCGACGGCGACTTAGATGTACTCACCACCAACCAGTCGACGTCAACGGTGAGTGTGCGCATCAACGACGGCACGGGCATTTTTTCGGTTCCGGCCGCCAACGCCGAGGTGCCGGTGGGCACGCTGCCGACTGGATTGGTGCTGGGCGATATAGACGGCGACGGCGACCTTGATTTCGCCACCTGCAGCTTAGTCGGGAATGCGGTAAGCGTGCGCTTCAACGACGGCGCTGGGGGCTTTTCGGCTCCCGCTATCAATGCCGAAGTACCGACGGGGAGTCTTGCGCAAGCCCCTACGCTGGGGGATGTGGACGGCGACGGCGACCTCGACCTGCTCTTCGTTCGACCCAGCGCGCATAACGTGGCCGTGCGCCTCAACGACGGCACGGGCAACTTTACGGTCCCGGCGGCCAACGCCGAAGTGGCCGTCGGGACCGGTCCCGTGGCCCTGTCGCTGAACGACGTGGACGCCGACGGCGACCTCGATTTTCTCGCCCTCAACAATAACAGCCAAACGGTTAGCGTGCGCCTCAACGACGGCGCGGGCAGCTTCTCGGCTCCCGCCGCCAACGCCGAAGTGCCGGTGGGCACCAACCCCAGTGCCCTCGCGGTGGGCGATGTGGACGGCGACGGCGACCTCGATTTCCTCACTTACGACAACGGCACCAATACCCTCAGCCTACGCTCCAACGATGGCACCGGCAGCTTTGCGCCGCCCGCCGCCAACGCCACCATTTCCCCCGGCGCCAACCTCACGGGCGTCGTGCTGGCCGATATGGACGCCGACGGCGACCTCGACATCGTGCTGGGTGAGCTCGGCGCCCAAACCGCCGGCGTGCGCCTCAACGACGGCGCCGGCAACTTTACCGCCCCAACCATCCGGAGTACGGCGCTCAATATCAGCAGCAGTGCCTATGCTTTGGGCGATCTGGACGCCGACGGCGACCTCGACCTCATCGTCGGCGGGACGATCAGCTCCGGGGTATTCGGGGTGACCGTGCGCCTCAACCAAGTGCCGCCCACCGTGGTGAGCACGAACCCGGCGCGCCACAGCCCCGCCGTCCCGCGCACGGCGAATGTGGCCGTCACCTTCAGCCGACCCGTAATCAACAACGCCGCTACCGCCGTCTCGTTGAGTGTCCGGAGCGAGCAGCGCAATGGCTTGATGGGCGGTACGGGGGCCGTGAGCGGCTCGACCATCACCTTCGACCCTGCCAATAATTTCCGCCCCGGCGAGCTGTTGCACGCCGTGGTGCGGGGGACGCGGACGACGGACGGCGCGCCGTTGCAGGTGCCGTATGTCTACCAGTTCACGGCGGCGGCCGGGGCGGGACCGGCCGTCTTCGGCGGCGGGCAGAACCTGATTGTGAGCGCCAATACTGCCCCCGCGCTCGCCAGCGGCGACATCGACAACGACGGCGATGCCGATCTGGTGACCATTACGCTGCCCTCTGGCCCCGGCGCCGGGGTGGCCGTGTACCTCAACGACGGCATTGGCACGCTCGCGCCGCACCCGACGACGCCCGTATCGGTGATCAGCCTCAACAGCGTGCAGGATATGCAGCTTCAGGATTTCGAAGGCGACGGCGACCTCGACCTCTTAATCGGGCAGAACAACCGTGTGACGCTGATGACGAATAACGGCGCGGGTGTCTTCGGCCTCTTCCAGTCCTTTCCGCTCCCGGCCGATTGCAACCGGCTGACGCAGGGCGATCTGGACGGCGACGGTGACCTCGATATCGTTAGCGCCAACAACAACGGCACGCTCTCGGTCGTCCGGAACAACACGTCCAGCTTAGGCGGCGGCGCGATCTCGACCAGCTACACCATCGGCACCCGCTGCTACGGCGTGGCGCTGGGCGACGTCGATAACGACGGCGACCTCGACCTCGTGGGCACCGAGCTGTACAACGGCGGCGTCGTGACGATCCTCCACAACGACGGTACCGGCCTCTTCGGCGCGCCCACCACCACCGGTGGCCCCCGCACCGGCGTGGCGCTGGCCGATATCGATGACGACGGCGACCTCGACCTGCTCACCACCGTCAGCGGCCCCAGCGGCACGGTAGACGTGCAGCGCAACGACGGCACCGGCACCTTCGCCGCCGTGAGTCAGTCGGTTCCCGTGGGCAACACGCCCGAAGCCATCCGTACCGCCGACTTCAACGGCGACGGCGCCCTCGACCTGATCGTCCCCAATACCCTCGGCAACACCCTGAGCGTGCGCCTCAATACCGGCACCGGCACCTTCGCCACGAGCGGCGAGGAAATCAGCGTCGGCAGCCAAACCCGCAAGGCCGTGACGGTGGACCTCGACGGCGACGGCGACCTCGATATCCTCGCCGCCGGGCTTTTCAATAACCGCGTCATCACGCGCTTCAACGAAGTCATCGACCTCGTGGTGAGCACCCCAAAGGAGATCACCGGCGGCACCTACCGCAACATCACCGTTACGGGCACCGGCATCGGCACCCTGACCGCCCCCGTAGCCGCCACCGGCACCGTCAGCGTCCAGAGCGGCGGCGAGCTAATCAGCAACTGCCAACCTTTGACGGGCGCGGGCAGCTTCGCGCTGCAAGCCGGCGGCACGCTCAGCATCTGCGACCCGGCCGGTATCAGCCCAAGCGGCGCCACCGGCGCAGTGCAGGTGACGGGCACACGGTCTTTTTCTACGGATGCGACCTACCGCTACAACGGCACCACGGCGCAGGTCACCGGCGCCGGGCTGCCCGCCACCGTCCGCGAGCTGGCCGTGCAGAACCCGGCCGGGGTGAGCCTAAGTCAGGCCGTGGGCATTGGTACCGCGTTACGTCTTTCGGCCGGTACGCTCAGCACGAACGGGCAGAATCTGACGCTCCTCAGCACCGCTGCCCGCACGGCGTACGCGGTTCACGCGGGCGGCACTACCAGTGGCGCCGTGCGGGTGCAGCGGTTCGTGGGTGGCCCGTCGGCGGCTGGGTATCGGCACCTGAGCGCGCCGGTGCAAGGCACTAACGTGGCCGACCTTAGCACCCCCGGCTTCACGGCGTTCGTGAACCCGGCGTACAATGCTATTCCTGCCCCGGTGCTGCCCATTACGCAATTCCCGAACGTTTTTGGGTTCGATGAGACCCGTGGCGGTGCCGTACCCGATTTCACCCTCGGCTACTTTTCGCCCCTGACCCTCACCGCCCCGCTCACGCCCGGCCGTGGCTGGAGCGTGCGGATGAGTGGCGGGCGCACCCCCGATTTCGTCGGCCCCCTCACCACCGGCAACGTGCCCCTTCCGAGCCTCACCCGCACCGGCAATTTCAGCAGCGCCGGGGAGAAATCAGGCTGGCACCTGCTCGGCAACCCCTACCCGCAACCCATCGATTGGGACCTCGCCACGGCCTCTATCCCAACCGGAATGAGCGGCGCCATCTCGGTTTACCGCACCACCGGCGGCGCCAACGGCACCTACCTCACGCGCACCAACGGCATAGGCTCGCTCCCCGACGGCGTGGTGCCGCTCGGTCAGGCGTTCTTCGCGCAGGTCACGGGTGCCGGGCCAGTCAGCTTCACCTTCACCGACGCGTTGCGCGTAGAGGCGAACCCCGCCACAGTAGCCCGTCCGGCCACCGAAACCCGCCCCGTCCTGAGCCTGATTCTCGCCAAAATGGCCAACTCAGGCACTTCCGCTGAAGCCGACGAAACCTTCGTTTACATCGAACCCGGCGCCACCCTCGGCCCCGACGACCATTTCGACGGCTTCAAACCCGCCCATAACGTCGGGATTCCCACCCTCGCCACGCTCATCGGCTCCGCCGAAGCAGCCGTGAACGGGCTGCCAGAAAGCGCCCTAACCCAGCCCACCACCATTGAGCTGCTGGCCATACTCCCCACCCCCGGAACCTACGAGCTACACACCAATCAGCTCCAGAATTTCGATCCCACGACCACCTCCGTCGTCCTCCTCGACCGCCTAACCGGCACCCGCTACGCCCTCACCACCCAGCCCATCATCCACCTAACCGCCACCCGCGCCAACGAAGAAATCCTCGACCGGTTCGCCCTTGAGCTGAACGGCAACCGCATCCTGCACACCCCCGCGCTCACGCCCGCCACCCCCGCCATCACCCTCTGGCCGAACCCCGCCACCACCACCGTTCACCTCACTGCCACCCCCCAAACCCCCGCCGAATTACTCGACGCCACCGGTCGCCTCATCCGCCAAACCGCCACCGACGAAACCGGCGCCACCGTCTTGAATCTGACCGATGTACCCGCCGGAGTGTACATGGTGCGGTGCGGTAGCCAAACGAAACGGCTGGTGGTGAAGTAGGCTGAAGACTGAAAACTGTACCCGGACCATACCGGAACCGTACCCGGCACCGTCTCGGTGCCGGAGTTGCTCAGGCCATACGAACGCGAAAGCCCGGGGTAGATTTCAAAGAAATCAACCCCGGGCTTCTATGATGAAACCCCTTCGAGGTATCTGATGAATTTGTAAAGCAGGGACTTGACGCGGGGCTCTGCCCCGTGTCCGGCTATTCGCAGGTCTCTTGACCTGCCACAGGATGTGCGCGTGGCCAGCTCTGTCCCAGAGATGGCGTTGATTCGCCTATTGACGCCATCTCTGGGACAGAGCTGGCCCCGCGGGTAAGGTGCGCCAATTGGGGGCCTGCGAATTGCTCGTACGTACCCGCGAATTGCTCATAGGTACCTGCAAATCGCTCGTATGTACCTGCGAATTGCTCGTATGTACTCGCGAATTGCTCGTATGTACTCGCGAATCGCTCGTATGTACCCGCAAATTGCTCGTATGTACCTGCGAATTGCTCATACGTACCTGCGAATCGCTCGTATGTACCTGCGCAGACCAAACGTAGTGCGCGCGCTATATCTTCCAATGAGGAGCGCTCACCGCATTCACCCAGAATACCCCGAAGGGGTTTCATCCCAGAAGCCCGGGGTTGCCGAAGGCTACCCCGGGCTTGCAAGGGCTACCCCGGGCTTGCAAGGGCTACCCCGGGCTTGCAAGGGCTACCCCGGGCTTGCACGGGCTACCCCGGGCCTGCACACGGCCACACAGTAAAAAAAACAAAGCCTGCCCACGACATACATCGTGGACAGGCCTTGCTAACGGAACAGATAGAGTTTAAGAGTAGGCGGCGCTACTTATTACGCCGCGACTTGTCGTTTTCAGAGTTCGTGGTCGCTGCCGGGGCAGCGGCTTTCGCAGCGTCTTTACGGACGCGTTTGGGGGCCAGAGTGGCCGAAATCATCTCCTGCGACTGCTGGTTGCGGACTCGCGTCCTGTTTTCCAGCTCCGCCGCATCGAGGGCTTCACCGGACGCCATGTGGCGTTGGAGAGTCGGGGAGGTAGTAGGAGTCAGCTTCGGGCTGGCTGAGGCCTGGCGCCGCAGCTGAAGCGCATTCTGCTGACGGGCACGCTCCCGCACCGAGTCAGCCGCCGTCACGACTGGCGCCTGCTGCACAGTCGTCAGGGTCTCCGTCGCTTTAGGGGCAAGCGGTTGAGTTTGAGCGAAAGTGGCGGTGCTGCCGCCCAGGAAAAAGGCGAAAATGATTAAATTTTTCATTATCTGGAAGGAAAGGAGCGTCTTTAAACCGCAAGCTTCAGGATGAGGCTGGGTAGGCGCGGGTATCATCAAAATGCAAAATCTTCCTGTAAAGTTTCACGTTATGCGGATTTTGGTGAGGTAAAATGACGTAATC
>JANNMJ010000036.1:0-7254 GCA_031397815.1 Hymenobacteraceae bacterium | reverse complement strand
TTGGCTAGTGCATTTGCAAGCTCTAGAGCCACTTTTTCCGATCAAATATCAGAAACAACATAGTCTTCTGAATCAACCGAAAAGACGCTGGGCAACAATGATAATCAACCAGTTGCAAACTTGTGTATAAGCCATAGGGCTGGAGCCCCGCGTCAACCGCGTTCCAATCAGCCGTCCCAATCAACTAATCAAAATACCCCGAAGGGGTTTCATCCCAGAAGCCCCGGGTTGCCCTAAGCGAAGCGTGGGCTACCCGGGGTGCTGCGTGCGCCCGGGGTACGTGCGACCGTGCTGCGTACTACCGTGCTTCGTGCAACCAGACTACGTGTGCCCGGCATACACCCTACACCACACCATCTCCCCAAACAACCCCATCAAATTAAAAAACCACTTCAGCATCGAAAGAGAAAAGCGGCGGAATGCCTACTACGGAATAGAGAACCGCTTTTTTGAGAGGGACGCATCGAAAAGACAGAGAATCAGTCAAGATAGGCATTTGGTTGCTAGCGATATAAATTCAGACCTTGTATCCGAAATGCTGCTATCCACGCCCTCTCACTTCATGGATGATTATGTCGAATCGGTATCTCTTTCCCCGTCTGCGCGCCGCTAGCCTGAGGGTTGGTCGTCTGCTGTCAGGCGTCCTGCTGCTGGCCGCTGTGCCGCTAGCCGCACAAGCCCAAACTACCGTCAGACGCGCCGCTCAGCAAGAGCGGGGTGTTCCGATGATGATTGACTTGCGCCAAGGACCGGCCAACGTCGCGCCCGGAGTGGCGGACAAGCAGCGCGTCCTGCGTGAGCAGCTCGGCCTCACCTCAGCCGATGATTTGCGGCCCGTGCGGACGGAAACCGACGAGCTGGGGTTTGTGCACGAGCGCTTGCAGCCCTATTATCTGGGCGTGAAAGTGGAGCACGCGACTATCAGCTTGCACGAGCGGGGCGGCAAGATTGAGATGCTGAGCGGCGACTACGAGCGCCCGTCGGTGGGGGCCAGCGCCCAGCCTGCTCTTACGGAAGCGGTGGCGTTACAACGCGCCGTCGCGGCCATCGGTGCGCGCCGGTATATGTGGCAGGATGCGGCCGAGGAAGCCGCGCTCAAGCAGCAAACGCAGAAACCGGGCGCCACTTATCAGCCGAAAGGGGAGCTGGTGTGGGTCGGTGATTTCCGGCAGCCGGAAGCTAATCGTCCCATCGTGCTCGCTTGGAAATTTAACATCTACGCGGCGGAGCCGGTCAGCCGCGACTGGGTTTATATCGACGCTCGGACGGGGCAGCTGGTGATGCGCAATGCCATCATCAAGCACGTCAATGCGCCGGGCGCCTCGTTCGCGACGCGCTACTTGGGTGCCCGTACTTCCATCACCGATAACACGGGCAGCGGGTTCCGGCTGCGCGAAACGGCGACTGGGAAGGGCGTCACGACGCTGAACCTGCGCAAGAGCACCACGTTCTCGACGGCCATCGATTTCGTCGATAACGACAATAACTGGACGGCCGCCGAACACAACAACGCCAACTTCGACAACGCCGCCCTCGACGCGCACCTCGGCGCGCAGGTCACGCAGGATTACTGGACGAACGTCCACGGCCGCGACTCTTACGACGACCGTGGCACCGTGCTGCTGAGCTACGTGCACTACGGCAACGGCACCGATAACGCGTTCTGGAACGGCACCGCGATGCTCTACGGCGACGGTAGCACGTTTTTCAAGCCGCTGACTTCCATCGATGTCTGCGCCCACGAGGTGGGGCACGCCGTCTGCGAGACCACCGCCGACCTCGTGTATCAGAACGAATCAGGGGCTTTGAACGAAGGGCTGTCCGATATCTGGGGTGCGTGCATCGAGCATCACCTAGACCCCACCAAGCAGGTCTACCTCATCGGCGAAGACATCTGTAAGCCGAGCTTCGGGTTAGCGCTGCGCTCGATGAGCAACCCCAATCAGTTCGACCAGCCCGATACCTACCTCGGCACCGATTGGGCCACCGGTACCGCCGATAACGGCGGCGTGCACACCAATTCCGGCGTGCTCAACTTCTGGTTTTACCTGCTGAGCAACGGCGGCAGCGGCACCAACGATAACGGCACCGCTTTCAACGTAACCGCCATCTCCATCGCCAAAGCCGCCTTCATCACCTACCGGGCGGAGCGGCTGTACATGACGACCACCACGAACTACGCCGGGGCGCGCAAAGCCACGATGCAGGCCGCCGTCGACCTCTACGGCCTCGGCTCCGCTGAAGTGACTAACACGGCCCGCGCGTGGCGCGCCGTCGGTCTCGGTGAAGGCACCCCGACGCTTACCGGCTTCTCGCCGACGAGCGGTTTGGCGGGTACCATTGTGACCCTGACGGGCACTAATCTGGGCACCACGCTCAGCGTCACGTTCAACGGCGCGCCCGCCACGATTGCCACGCTCACGTCGAGTACGTCGGTCGCGGTGACGGTGCCTCCGAGCGCTACCACCGGGCCGATTGTGGTCACCACGTCGGGCGGCTCGGCTACGTCGGCGACCAACTTCGTGATTACGGCCAGCGGTCCGGCTCCCGTCATCGCCAGCTTTACGCCCGTTGGCGGGCAGGTGCAGGGCGGCTCCGTAACCATCACCGGCAGCAACTTCAGCACCACTAGCGGCGTGAGCTTCAACGGCACGGCGGCGCTTTTCGCGGTACTCAACGCCACGACCATTGCCACGACCGTCCCGGTCGGTGCCACCACGGGCGCCCTCACCGTGACGACCTCCAACGGCACCGCCACGGCACCCACCACCTTCACGGTGCTGCCGAACATCACCAGTTTCACCCCGACGAGCGCAATCGCAGGGGCATCGGTGGTGATTACCGGCACGAGCTTCACCGGCGCCCTGACCGTCAAGTTCAACGGCACTTACGCCACGAGCTTCACGGTTAACTCCTCTACTCAAATCACAGCAGTAGTGGCGGCGGGCACCACCACCGGCCCGATTACCGTGCGCACACCGAGCGGCACGGCCACCAGCGCCACCAACTTCACGCTGACGCCGAGTCTGGCGTTCACGAGCTTCTCGCCGACGAGCGGGGCGCCGGGCACGGTGGTCAACATCCAAGGGCGCGGCTTCACTGGCACTACGGCCGTGACGTTCGGCGGCGTGAATGCGCCGACGTTCACGGTTGCTTCTGACCTGGAGCTGTGGGCCACGGTGCCGACCGGCGGTCAGACGGGGAATATCGTTCTCTCGACCCCGCTCGGCACGGCCACCTCGCCATCGGCCTTCACGGTGATTATACCGGGCGCGCCCACTATCACCAGCTTCACGCCCACCTTCGGCCCCGTCGGTACGGGGGTGACGCTCACCGGCACCAACTTCACTGGGGCTACGGCCGTGACTTTTAACGGCACTGCCGCCGCTTTTTCGGTGCTCAATGCCACCACCATCACTACCACCGTACCGGCGGGAGCTACCAACGGCCCAATCGGCGTAACCACGCCGGTGAATGTGGTCTTCAGCAGCACCAACTTCACGTTGCCGCCCGCCAATGATCTGTGTACGGGGACGCTTCCGACCCTTACCTGCGGCGGCTCGGTGACCGGCACGACCGTCGGCGCGACCACCACCGGCGACCCGACGGCTACTTGTGTGACGTCGATCACGGCGCCGGGCGTGTTCTACCGATTCGTGGGGACAGGCGGCTCGGTGACCATGACGACCTGCGGCGCGACCACCACGTTCGATACCAAGCTCTACGTCTTCACCGGTACTTGCGGCAGCTACGTCTGCGTCACCGGTAACGACGACACGTCGTGCGGTTCGCAGTCGACTGTTTCGTCGGTGACGTTCAATTCCGTGGCCGGCACGAATTACTTCATCCTCGTAGCCGGCTTCAATGCCAGCACCGGGCCGTTCATTCTGAACGCCACTTGCGTGCCGGTCGCGCCCACCCTCGCCAGCCTGACACCGAACAGCGGCTTAGTCGGGGCGAGCATCACGCTCACCGGCACCAGCTTCACCGGCGCCACCGGCGTGAGCTTCAACGGCACAGCGGCCGTCACGTTCAGCGTGACGAATGCGACCACCGCCACTGCTACCGTGCCGGTCGGGGCTACCTCGGGTAACGTGACGATTACGACACCGAGCGGCACTTCCAACGGCGTGGCCTTCACGGTTATCACCAATCAGGCGCCGACGGCCCTCGGTCTATCGCCGCAGAGCGTGGCGGAGAATACGGCGGGCGGCACCGCCATCGGCAACTTCTCTACCACCGACCCCGACGCGGGCAACACCCATACTTACAGCTTCGTGACGGGCGTCGGCGCCACCGATAACGGTGCGTTCAGCATCAGCGGTAACCAGCTGGTGATTACCGCCGCTCCTGATTTCGAAACGAAAAATGCCTACGCCATCCGCGTCCGCACCACCGACCAAGGCGGGCTATTCGCGGAGCAGGCCTTCACGATCAACGTCAACAACGTAAACGAGACGCCGAGCATCAGCGGCCAAACCCGCTCGATTCCGGAGAACAGCGCGAACGGTTCCGCTGTCGGCACACCGCTGACGGCTTCCGACCCCGACGCGGGCGCGACGCTGACGTACAGCATCACGGCGGGTAATACGGGTGGCGCGTTCAGCTTCGGCTCGAATGGTCAGCTGACGGTGGCAAACTCGGCGGCGCTCAATTTTGAATCGACCCCGATCTTCAATCTGACGGTGCAGGTTTCCGACGGTTCGCTGAGCAGCTCAGCGGCGGTGACGGTGAGCCTGACGAACGTGAACGAAGCGCCGAGCATCAGCCCGCAAACGCGCAGCATTCCAGAGAATTCGGCGAACGGTTCCGCAGTCGGCACACCGCTGACGGCTTCCGACCCCGACGCGGGCGCGACGCTGACGTACAGCATCACGGCCGGTAACACGGGTGGCGCGTTCAGCTTCGGCTCGAATGGTCAACTGCAAGTCGCGAACTCAGCGGCGCTCGATTTCGAGACGACCCCGACGTTCAGCCTCACCGTGCAAGTATCCGACGGTGGTTTGACAAGCTCCGCCACCGTAACGGTGAACCTGAGCGATACCGTCGAAGACCTCATCGTCAGCACCACCGCACCAGTGGCCGGCGGCTCCTACAACAACATCACCGTTACCCCAACGGGCGTGGCCACGTTGGCGGGCGCCGTGACGGTCAGCGGAAGCGTGACCGTGCAAACGGGCGGCGTCTTCGATGACGGCTGCCAAGTGCTGACCGGCCCCGGCACGTTCACGCTGCAAACGGGCGCGACGATGCGCGTCTGCCACGCCCAAGGCTTGGCCACCACCGGCGCCACTGGCGCGGTGCAAGTGACGGGCGCCCGCTCGTTCGCCCCGGTCGCGACGTACGTCTACACCGGCACGGCACCGCAGGCGACCGGCTTGGGCTTGCCCGCAACGGTCGATCAGCTTTCGGTGGAAAACCCAACGACCGTAACCCTAAGCCGCAACCTCAGCATCCGCCGTCAGCTTACGCTGGCGAGCGCTGGGAATCTGGCCCCGACTGATTTCGTGCTGACCTTGCTCTCTGACGCGACCGGCACGGCCTTCGTGGTGAACGCGGGCAGCGGCGTGGTGAGCGGCCCGGCCACGGTGCAGCGCTTCCTCACGCCTGGCTCGGCGACGGGCCTCGGCTACCGCCACCTGAGCGCGCCGGTGACCAACACCCGCGTTTCCGACCTGACCGTAGCCGGCGCCAATGGCTTTATGCCGGTAGTGAACGCGGCGTACAACACGGCCCCCGTGCCGACGAACGTGCGGCCGTACCCGAGCATTTTTGGGTTCGACGAAACGCGCGGCGGGGCGGCCGTGACCGACTTCTCACGCGGTTATTTCTCGCCGACGGCGCTGACTTCCGCGCTCGTTCCCGGTCGGGGCTATTCGGTTTATATGCGACCATTGACGCCTGATTTCGTGGGAACCCTCGGCAACGGCGACGTGACGGTGGCGGGCTTGACCCACACCGGCGCGGGCAACGTAGGTGGGCAGAAACCCGGCTGGCACCTGCTCGGTAACCCGTACCCCGCCCCAATTGACTGGGATTTGGTGACCGTACCGACCGGCATGGACGCCGGTATCAGCGTCTTCCAAAGCACCGGCGGCAACAACGGCATTTACCGGAGCCGCGCCAACGGCCTCGGCACGCTCCCCGACGGGCTGGTGCCTATGGGACAAGCCTTCTTCGCCCGCGTGACGGGCGCCGGGCCGGTCGATTTTACGTTCACGAACGCCCACCGCGTCACGAGCTACGCCAACCCGACCCACTTCCGGGCGGGCCCCGAAGCGCGGCCCGTCCTGACCCTGACGCTGCACGCCGTCGGCGCTTCCCCGGAAGAGACCGATGAGGCAACCGTGTACTTCGAAACGGGCGCCACCGCCGCCGCCGACGCGCAGTTCGACGGCGTGAAACCCGCCCGCAACGTCGGCGCCCCGACCCTCGTCAGCCTCACCCCGAACAGCGAAGAGCTAGCCGTCAACGGCCTCTCCACCGACGCCCTCACCACGGGCCTCACGGTGCCGCTCCTCCTCGACGTACCCGCCGCCGGGACCTACGAGCTGTCGGTTCAGAAGCTGATGAACTTCGGCACCGCGCCCATCACGCTCCTCGACCGCCTGACCGGCACGCGCTACGACCTCACAACGGCCCCCGTCATCACGTACACCGCCCAACAGGGCGGGGAGTCGCGGAACCGTTTCGCCCTCGTCATCGGCACGGCCACCACCGCCACCCCGAAGCTGACGCTCTGGCCAAACCCCGCGCACCACGCCGTGCGCGTGACGCTGCCCGCCAACACGGAAGCCGTGACGATTCTCGACGCCACGGGCCGCACCGTCCGCACCCAGCCCGCCACCACCACCGACCTGACCGTTGACCTCGCGGGCCTGCCCGCCGGTGTCTACGTGGTGAAAGCCGGTGCCGCGACGGCGCGCTTGGTGGTCGAATAAGTCATTTTCGATCTGAGAATACCAACGGGGCGCCCGCTGAAACCAAGGTTTCGGCGGGCGCCCCGTTGGCGTTTCGGTCAACCGCTTAGTGTATCTTTTTGGGGGAGGGGGGGGCGAAAAAGATACACGGCAAAGTGTATCTTTTTGGGAGGGGGGGGTACGAAAAAGATACAGCGTTTGAGTGGATGACCGATAGTTTTTCCGAATTTGTCATTGCGAGGAACGAAGCAATCCTCGTAGGATAGGGGCGTTGGCCCAGCCGCCCCAGCTCGCCGGCCCACCAGGTGCGGTCCTCGACGGCGTACGCATAGAC
>JANNMJ010000004.1:0-70668 GCA_031397815.1 Hymenobacteraceae bacterium | reverse complement strand
CCGATGTTCCTCGCGGTGACGACGACCAGCGAATAGTGGATGTCGTGGATGCCGAGCTCGCCAGCCAGTGCACCGTCGTCGGCGACTCAGCCACCGAGACGTATGATCATCAAGCGATAATAAAAAAGGCCCGGCAATGCTGCCGGGCCTTTTTTATTGTCTTGGTCGGTGTTCTTGGCACTCGGCTAGAAAGTCCGACAGTGCGTGTAGGTGGTCAGATTGCTGAGGCGTCAGTTGATGCCCCGCTCGTAGGTATTCAAACATTAGCCGCCTGCCCGTCCGGCACACCTCCGGAAGGTCGTCAGCGAGCATCAGGAATTTATCAAGAGCTCCAATGAGCTTTTCAGGAATGGACGGAACCGGTTGTTCCGAAGGGGGGGGAGAGTGTGTCAGCATAAACAGCGAAAAAGAAGAAGGCAATCACACGACATGAACGTCTAAAACGGGAAGACCTTATTCGTCAGGAGACGATATTTTGACCGATTTGGCTGCTCTTGGGAGATATCCTTGTATCGTAGCAACGGGCACTCCGGTTTCCTTGCTAATTGCCCGAAAACTAAGGTTTTGCTCTCGAAGTTTAAGAATCTGTTCGACCTTCTCCGGGGCCAATGTTGGCCGGCCTAATTTCACTCCCTTCGCCTTTTTGGCTGCCAGGCCGCGCTTCGTCGCGTCACTGATCTGGACCAGCCGTTGGTTAGCCAGGGCCGCAATCAAAGCGAGTACTCCGTCCGCCATCGGGCCGGTGGTGTCAAGGAACCGCTCGGTGTAGGAGGTGAACCGCACGCCGCTCGTCTTCAGCTCGTGCAGGTGGTTGAGCGTCTTGCGGACGCCTTCGCGGCTGAACCGGTCCAGCGACCAGAAGAGCAGCACGTCGAACTTCTTCTGATGCGCGGCCAGAAGCATTGCTTGGAAGGCTGGCCGTTTATCCGTGCCGCCGGACTCTTCGTCCAGGAACTCGCGGAAGAGCTGGCCGCCGGCATCGACGACGTACTGGCGGAGCACCGGCAGCTGCTGCTCTACTTCCTGTCCCTTGTCACGAGTCGAGACGCGGGCATAGATGGCGTATCTATTCATCACCTCGAGGGCGGTCTGCAATGCGGACCGGGGTGCCATTCGGCGTTTCATTAAGGATTTGAGCTAACCACATAGCGCGGCTTACCTGTGCCGGAGGAGGTAAGTCTGGTAGACCCTCATCAACGATTCCAAAGTCGGGGCGCATTCCTCCGACCTCTCCCTTCTGTTTGAAGTCGTCGAGCACCTGCATGGCATAGTCGTCCACGGCGTTTTCTAGCTCCATCTGACTCAAACCTCCAGCATGAAAGGCCTCAGCATAAAAATCCTTGAACCGCGACTGCATTTGTATCCCACGTCTGTGCTCTAAGTCTACCTCCACGCGGTGCTCCCAGCCGAGGATGTTTGGCGACCCCGGCGGGAGCCGGTAAGCTAGTGCCTTCCTGATGTAGTCGAGTGCTTCTGTGAGATGCATAGGGGTGTACGGAAAACGAGCGTTTGTCGTACAAAAATAGCACGGCCCTGACGGGGTCGCCAGGGCCGTTTTTTTGACCGGTTTTCAGCAACGTTTTCCGTACACCCTACGGCCGCACCTGCGAGTCGAGTCGCACCTTCTTCCGACGCTCCAGCTCCTCCTCGAGCATGACCGTGCTGAGGCGAACATCCAGAACACTTGGCCAGGCTTCGACCCCTTCCAGTCGGGTGTCGAGTCTCTCCAGCACGTTGATCAGGCGCGGGTCGGTCGCTGGCTGGTTCAGCATCCCTGCCATTGCCGGGCCGGAAGTACCACCGCCGTCCGCGAAGCCCCGGAGCCGCCGCGCCTCTAGGTGCTGCTCGATGGGCGCGATGTCCGGCTGGTTCCGCATCCACGCTGGCATCACCCACTCGTTCTCGTGGACGACACCCGCGATGGCCGCGCCGGTCTGATCCTTCAGGCGACCATCCGCGCCGACGTGCAGGCCCGGCACGTCGAACATCACCGGCCCGGCCTGTAATCCGCTGACGGCTCGCTGTCCACCGCGCACGGCCATCCCGCCGCCGGTCGCGCCCCCAGAGAAAAACTGCTGAGCGCGAATCGTTGATACGGCAAATGCCGTCCGGCCAACGGCCAGTGCTGTCTCTACCGCTGCCAGCGCCGGACCAGCGCCCGGTATCAGCGCGTTGATCGGGTTGCTGTTGGCGTTCCGCCAGATGGCTTGCACTTCCTGGATACCATCGGTCACCACTTTCGCGGCCGTGAATGCCTTAATGATATCGGCATTCTTCTTCCGCGCCTTCTCATCGCGGCTCAGCAGATCAATCGTCAGGGCAAGTACGTCACCAGTAAACTTGATGGTGGCCATCTCGATCTGCCGTTTGGCATCCTCACGCTTCTTGGTGTTTTCGACATTCTCCTTATTGTGCTGAGCTTCCAGCTTCGCCAGCGCGGTGAGCGTGCTCTTGTAGAGTGCCGATTCTTTCTGGCCGTACTGCTCTTCGAGTAACAGCTTCTTTTCCAGCGATGCTTTGCGGGCCTCGTACAGCAGCTCGTCCCGCTCAGCGTCCGCGATGAGGGCTTCGTCGAACTTGGCGACGACCAGGCGCTCACGCTCCTGCTCAGCAAGATCTTCTTCCAGCAACGCTTGGTCGAGGTTCCCCTTCTTCAGCGCCGCCTGGTCTTTCAAGTACTTCTCGGTTGCCGCCAGCTGCTTTTCTTGCCGCTCCTGCTCGATGGCCGCGAGCTGCTGAGCTGTTTCCGCTTCGGTACCGACGACGTCGCGCTGCTTCCGGATTGCATCGAGGTTGATCTGCTCGATCTCCCGGAGCCGTTTGTCGGCGATGGAGGCAATCCGGGCGTCCTCCAGCGCTTCCACTCCTTTGATGAATGCTTCGCCGGCCTTCTGCCGTGCCTTGAATTCCCGCTCCTCCGCGTCCGCTATCTTTTTGGCCGCTGCCTCGCGTTTGCGCTGAGCCGCTTCCGCCGCCTTATCGGCTTTCTCTTTGGCAGCCGCCGCCAACGAGTCATCCTCCGCTGGCAGCGCGACGCCGTTATCCGTAGTGGACGTGTTGGCGGTGACGCTCACGTCAATCGACCGCGTGATCTTGTTGTCCTTGTTGGCCGCGTATCCATCGACAAACGCACCAGCTGCTCGAGCACCAGATTCGAAGAGTTGGTCTTCCAACGCACCGAACGTTTTAGCCAGCCCCTCCTTGATCTTCTTGGTATCGAGCGTGAAAATCCCGACCAACAGATCGGCAACGCCACCGAGTGCCTTCAACGCATTGTCCTTGATGCTCGTGAAGAACGACGAGAGGTATTGCCCCAAGCCACCGAGCGCACCACGCAGCACTTCACTCTTATTATAGAGCGACACGAAGCCGTCGACGAGCGCGTGCGTGAGCTGAGCCGCGAGCTTGATGGGCGTCGTGAGCACCGTCACGGCGAACGTCAGCACCTTCACGGCGGTGCCGGCGGAATCCGAGTTCTTATCGACCAGGCCCAAACCAACCGCGACGTCGTAGAGGTCGTCGTAGAGAGCGCCGAACTCGCTGGCCATCTCGCTGACGATATCGATCACCGGTTGGGCTTTATCGATAACCCGCCCCAACCACTCGCTGGCTTTGTTCAGCCCGGCCGTCACGAATTCCCCGACCGATTCCTTCGTCTCGTTGAACGCCATCGTGAGCGTTGCCATCCCGCCACCGGCCTTCCGGGCGGCTTCAGCAGACCCACCGAACTCCTTGTTCAGCTCCGCGAGGATGATACGCTGAGCACCGGCCGTGTCGCCGGTGGCGACGAGCTGGGTGATGACCTTCTTCTGGTCTTCCGAGAACGAAACCCCGACGCGGCTCAGCGCCGTGATGCCCTTGATGGGATCGTTCAACGCTTTGCCGACTTGGATACTGGCGCCTTTCAGGTCAGCCGGGCCGTCGCCGGCCATTTTCTGAGCCAAGTCCTGAATGGCCGGCAGCGCGTCCTGGACGACGCCGTTCTTGATGTTGGTGAACGTGAGCAGCAGCGAAGCCGCCCCCTTCGTATCGTCGTCGTCGAAGAGCGTCACCTTCGCCCGCGCCTCCGCGATGCCTTCGATCTGCTCTTTCGTCACGCCCGCCGCCATCCCTGTCGACTTCAAGGTCGCCTCGAGCTGAGCACCCGCCTGAGCACTGGCGGCGAACTCCTCGCGGGACGACGCCAGAAAGCCGAACACGCTTTGTGCGGCTTGGAGTAAGCCGCCACCGGCAAACACACCCACGGCCGAAGCCCATGCGTTCTTCAGCAGCCCGCCCGATTTCTGAGCCGTCCCCATTTCGGTCGAGACGTCGTTGATGCGCTTCTTCAGGTCGGTGTAGTCCTTTAGGAGCGCGGCCCGGCCCGGATCGTTGGCGCTCAGCTCGTGGAGCTGGCGCTCGAGCACTTTGGCTGCCGCGTTCATCTCGTTGAACGACGCCTCGACCTTCTTGCCGTTCACGACGACGTCGATCTGGCTTTTGGCGTAACGATCGTTCTCCTCGCGAGTCGATTTGATGCGGTCGCGGATGGCGGCGTAGTCGGCCGCGAGCTTGGCCCGGCGCGGGTCGTCTGCCGCCATCTTTTCGAGCTGGTTCCGCATAATGGCGGCAGCAGCTCCCAACTCCTTGATGCTCGCATTGGCTTGCTGAGCCTGGACGATGATTTCGACTTCGCGAGTCTCTTTGTTAGTAGCCATCAGAATTACAGATTAATCGTGGAAGCCGACGCCGGAAGAGCGCTGGCAAGGGTGCTGATGAGGATTTCGCCCGTCGCCTCACTCATGAGTTCGGCCAGGCGGTGGCTTTGATAGCCGATTTCTTTAGAGTACCACGGCTTGGGCCGACGAAGGTGCCGGCGGAGCTGGCCGAGCGAGTTGCGCTTCTTTTCGAAGTCCTTCTGGTCCTTCGAAATACCGGCTGCCATTCCGCGCCCGACGCCCATATCGACGAACTGGCCATATAACGAGTACGCCACGCGGAGCTTGATCTGGTCGCTGCCAGCCGCGCCGATCACCTCCGCCCGGAAGGACGCTGCGAGTTCGCCGGTGCTGCCGATCCGCAGCGTCTTGATGTTGCGGAGGAAGCGTTCGACGGTGATGTCGAGCCACTGCTGAGCAATTTGAAGCTGGTTACTCATGAGCGGGTCGGGCGATAGGTGATACGGGCCGATTCCAGCCGCCCTCCGGTTCGAACGGTGAGCGATACTTTCTGCCACAGGTACTTGCGCCCGGCCAGCATATCCTTCCGCGCCGGATCGAGCGCCAGCAGATCGGCGATCCGGAAGCGAACAGTGCGCTCTTCGGTCCCGGCGGCGTTGAGGAAGTCGAGCCACGGCTTGTGAAACTGGTTATACAAGCCAGCCGCCCCGCCCCAACGGAGCGAGTAGCTGCCGACCGGCGTGCCGTTCCAGAGTGTCTCATCCGACGTCGCCAGCGGATAGAGCTCGCCGTTGGAGTCCTCCTGCATTCCACGGTCAAAGAGAAAGCGCAGCCCGAAGGCCGTCTTTTCACCGATGCCGAACGCTGGCGACGCGCCTTTTACCTCTACGGCCGGCACGAGCCACTCACGGCTGATCCCGTTGTTGTCGGCAATCACGTCCACTTCGCGCACCTGGTGAAGCGTGCCAGCACTTGCGGCCATCTCCGATTTACCGGCGCCAACGACGAGCGAAGACCAGCTGGTGTCGAGCGTCTTGTTCATCTCGTCGTCGGCCTCCAGCTCCATCGAAAAAGCGAAGCCGCCACCGGTCGGCGGTGTCAGTTTCGGAATGCCGCCTTCGCGCTCGATGTATTCCGGGTCGGCGACGACGTCGCGCAGAGACAGTATCGATACGCGCCGCCGGACAGGGTCGAAGGAAAAGCCAACCGCAAAAAACTTCTGCAGCTGGATCAGGAAGTCGCCCACACTGATAGGCGGCAGCAGTTGAGCCAGCGGGATCGTTGCCGGCAGGCCCGCACTTGGGCCTGCCACATCTTCTGCCGCTCGATTACTCCAGAGAATCAACTGCCGCAGCTCCGCATCGTCGAACCACGTCCCTTCCAGCGTATAGCCGAACGCGGCCAGCACCTTCTGCAGCAGGGGCATCAGGCGCGGACACGGCACGATGGGGTAGTAGTTGAAGTCGCTGGCGGTCGCGTATGCTCCAGCGTAGAAGTAGTTCAGCGTGCCGAGGTGATAGGCATTGGCGCCTCCGTAAAACCGCGTGTTCCGGATCGATGGCAGGGCGTAATCGGGGTGACTCGGAGTCAGCTCCAGCGCGACGGTGCCGAGGTCGAGCGAGTCGAGCGTGCGCCCCTTGATGAGCTGCTGCAGTTCGCCGGCATCCGAGACAAACTTGTACTCGAAGCTCAGATTCTCCAGGTCGCATTCCTCAAAAATCAGCACCCCAACCCGCCACAACAGCCCGTCGATGTAGCAGTGCGCCGCCACTGGCTCCGGTATTTCGCCTTGCTGAGCACGAACGTGCGGGAAGGAGAGCAGTCGCAGATTAGCCGGCGACATCGGCACCGGGAAGGGGTAAGTGGTGGTGCCAGGAATGGCATCGTAGGAGAACAGCGGGTTCGAGATTTCCACGCTGATGGACGTGCTGGCCAGCTCTAGCCAGCCGTCGTCGAGAAGGAAGCCGATCATGAGGAAGGCGGGAGATCAGTGTTAGAGCCAACCGGCAAACCAGATGGCGTTATCGGCAGGGTCGGGGTGTAGCTGCGTTCTCGCGGCAGGGCAAACTCGAATTCGAAGCCGCGCACTGGGTTCGCATCGTCGAGAATCAAGGCGCTCTTGGCCCGGACGACACCCGCGAGCATTCCGCCCGGCGCGACGCCCGGCGCGACCATCAGCACCCGGCGCGACAGCAGCAGCTCTTGCAGCGCGATCTGCTCCGACCGCGACTTCAGGCCCGTCGATACTTTCCAGACTGGACGCAGCTCCCGGTCGAGTGCGGCCGTGTCGCCGAGCAGCGGGTTGTAGGTCGGAGGTAGTGCCAGATCGATGTCCTCCGCCGTCAGCTCCGCTTCGAGCGACGAGTCGCCGGTGGCGACGAGCGTGTCAAGCCCGCCGAGCGAGTTGGCGAAGAGAAAATAGCGCACCTGTGAGCGAGGCCGCTCGTCGAGCTCGTAGCGCCGCACCTCCGAAACGACCACGTCCTCTCCGGTCGTCAGCCAGACTTCCCAAGCCGTGATGCGCTTGGTCGTCGTGATTTTGATGGCGTTGTAACCGGCGCCGATGCAGAAGACTTCGTATCGCCGCACGTCGACGGCCAGCGTGTCGATCAGGAACTCGGTGGTGGTGGCATCCGAGAACGTCACGCGGCAGCGGAGCCGAAGCGCGGCAAAGTCATCCAGCGCCTGAAAGAACAAAAACTCCGGCTGGTCGCGCCGGGCGGGTTTGTTATTGGGCTGCCATGTCAGGAACGCCTTGCGGCCCTCGTGGTAGGAGTTGAACCAGGTGCGCGTGCGCGATTCGGCAAAGCTCAAGCCGCCTCGCGCCACGATGTGCTGAGTGACGACGGCCGCGCCAGCGGGCACCGGCGGCGTGCCGTAGACCTCCGCGTATTGGAGATAAAAACGCCGATACAGCGGAGTAGCGCGCACGATACCCCGCTGAATGACGGACGGCACGAAGTACTCCAGATACGGATCGAGCAGCTCCTGTACCTGAAACGTGGTGCGCCCATTGCGGTCAGCTGGCTGCTCGAGCACCGTCGCCACGCGGGTGTACACATTGCTGTCTACCTCCTGCTCCAGCCACACCTCACACGTAAAGCTGAGGTTCGGCTTGGTCGTTGGATCGGCGCGGTAGCTGTCGCCCGCGTCGACGTTGAGCAGGATCGGATTGCGGCTCCAGTACCGCTCAAACGGCGGAATAACGATGGTGACTTGGGTCGAGCACCCGAGCGAATCGCTCACGGTGAGAGTATAGGTACCCTCCGGCAAGTTGGTGCGGCCGGCCGTCGTCGGGCCATCCGCCCACAAATACGTGTAGGGGCCAACGCCACCGGTTACACTCACGTCGACGGTACCGACCTCGCGGTCGATCACGACGTCGACGCGGGCGTTTTGAGGAACCGTGATCGGCACGGTCTGGACGATCGGTGCGACGGGGTTGTTGATCGGGTCGGCAACGTCAGAATCCGTAACGGTCACCGTGTAATCGCCAGCCGCCATCGCCGTGCGGTCGCGGGTCGTCACGCCGTCGCTCCAGAGGTAAGAGTACGGTGGCCAGCCACCTTGCACATCGAGCGAAATGCTGCCGGTGCTATCGCCGAAGCAGGTGCAAGTGAGCACGTCGGCCGTGACGACGACGGGCGAAATGTTCGTCAGCTGCGTAGCCGAAATCGGCATCCCAACGGGGCCGAAGTTGGGCAAAGCCAGGTTATAGGCCGCGCCGTACTGCTTGGCCCGCACGTAGGGGCGCCCGCCCTGCGTGAAGGAGCCGGGCGACGCGTCATACGTGCCGCCGGCCTCGTAATCGTTGTTGATGCCGAGCGCCAGCAGCGCCATCGTAATGGCCCGCGTGAACTCGTTCATATTCGTCAGCCCGTCGATGTAGCTGGCGATGTTGCAGGCGTACTGGTTGAACTGGTAACCGCCGCTGATCGCGCCGGTGGGACCGCTATGGGTCGCGGTAAACCGAACCGTCGACGAACCGAAATGGAGGTCGACGTAGAAGCCGTCCGGGAAGTAGCCCGTACCGTAGGTAAATCGGATTTCAGCGTAACGAGCCATTAGTTGAAAGCAGCAGGGTTGTAGCTCAGCGCCGACGTCGCCGGGCTGGTGAATTCAAAATCGAAGCGCACGCCGTACCAGCCGCCGTTGCCGAGCGGGCCGATGCAGTCGTTGGTGATGCTGGCGACTTGGAAGCGCGTTTTGAAGTCCTCCTTCAGCGCCTCTACCGCGCCAGCCATAATCTCTTCGCCGATCACCTCGCACTCATCGAGCGCATCGGAGATGGCATCAGGATCGGTGCCGCACGGCGTGAGCAGCAGGAACGCGCCGTGCCGGTTGCGCTGGTAGTTATCGCCTCCGTTGTCGCGGTACTGCGTGTTGGTGGTTTCCAGGACGAGCGCGTACTTATTCGCGCTGGCCTTCAGCCGCACACCGAGCAGCTGCGTGAACTCCTGCAGGTCGATCAGGCGCTGGATGGGATCGAGGGAGACGACGATCCGGGCAAAGCGCGGCACGGCCGGACTGTGCTGGATGAGTTTGTGGCGCTCAGCGAGACCACGGAACAGGTTGCAATACGCTTTTTGACGCATAAAAACGAGGGTTATGGGCGTTGACTCCGCGCCCGGCGGGCCGCTTCTTCAGCGGCTTTGATGAGGTCTTCCAGCTCCGCGAGGATCAGGCGAATCGGCTGGCCAGCGGTTTGGGCAACAGGGCCGAACGCGCCGCCGGAGAGCTTGCGTAGGACGCGGCCCCATTCGTTTGGGCCGTTCGCGGCTTCGGTTTGCGCCTGGTCGAAAACGCTCGGAAACTCGTCGACGAGCTGAGCGCGGCAGGCGGAATACCATCGGTGCACCGCGAGCTTCTCGCGGAGGGGCAAGTGGCGGAGCTGGCTGGCGTACTCGTCGACGCGATGCTCGGAGAACGGCCGACGTGGATCACCCAGCTCCGCACTTTGACCATCGCGACGGCGCGGGCGATAGAGCGTCGCGACGAGCTTATCGAGCGCGGTCAGGTCGCGGGTGCGGCCGAAGCGGAGCGCGTAGGTGTCGGCGAAAATGAATTCGCCGAACGTGCAATTGCGGAGGTGGCTGGCCGGGCCAAGCCAGCGGCTGAGCAGCGGCGACCGCCAGAAGGGGAGCCGCAGGATAGGGAGCAGCTGCTTGGCCGGGCCGGGCGCCTGCTCGTCGATCAGGAAGCGAGTCCAGCTGATCAGCAGCGCCAGATGCGTTTCGTTGAGCGCCGCCAGCAGCCGCCACGGCAGCCGCGTGATGGCCCGCAGGAGGCGTAGGCGGAGGAGTTCCGGCGGGGCGGGAACGTGTAGCACCGCGACCGCGTCGCGGTACTGGCGGGGCGTGAGTTCGTCCCACGATTCGGGGACGTTTCGGTGGCAGGGGCCAATGCGAACATCGAGCATACCCCAAAGCTCCGCGCGCCCGCGACGGCCTAAAAGGACACGAAAAAGCCCCGCCGGATGGGCGGGGCTTTTTCGTGTCCTTTTGGGGGTAGGCTACTCCTGATCTGCGCCGGCCAGAGCAGCCTCATCTTCTGTGTTTGCTTGCATCGCCTGCCGTTGCGCTTTGAGGATGATTTCGCTTACGATAGCGAAGACGGCATTTGGCGACATCAGGTGCGAGTCGCCAAACTGTAATTCGCTACGGAAGCCAACGCCCTTCGGCCGAATCTTCTGGGGAGCCTCGATCACGGCCAGCCACTGTGTATCGCTACCCGGCATCCGGGTGATCGAGCTTTCCCACGGCGGCAGTAGTTCTCGTAGCGAAGCGGCCATAAACTCAATTCGCTGATTTAAGTCGGCTTCCTGATCAGGTATGACGAGGCCCGCATAGATGAGGTCGCGTACAAACTGAAAGTCATCATAGGTGCTAACCCCTTTGCCGGTTTGCAACTTCGCTCGGTAAGCGAAGTTGGTCATCCATAAGGCGCGGTCGGCGGTGGGCTGCCATGTAGCGGTATCGGCCCGCAGGGATTCTACTAAGTCAGCGGGGGAGGTTGCCTCTACGGTACCTCCCCCCAGTAAGTTGAATTTCATTTTTGGGACTATTAGGCCGCCAGCGCTTGCTGGCGGCGGGTGAAGAAGGTAACTACCTCGCGGGGGCAAAAGGCCGCTAGGTTGGCCGGTGTGGCGGCGAAATTAGCGGGTATTTCGTGGGTCTCGGAGTAGTCGATCAGGCAGTGCAGGAAGCGGAGCCAGAAGGTAATTTTTTCAGCATCAATCGTACCGTGATGCTGGCGAAATTCGATGGTACCGTAGCGGGAGAAGCATTGCAGGTTCAGCTTGTAGTAGCGGCCTCCGCTATTTACGGCGCGCTGTAGCTCGTCGAAGTTGGTGGCGGCGTTGATGGCGGCTTCCGCGCCGGTATGCCGAATGCTCCGGCAGAATTGGTTCGTGCTGCCGCGCCGCGAAGGGGCGAGGAAGCTATCGATAAGTGCTTCAAGGCGGAGGTAGTTGAGGCAGAGGCGGCGAAGGTGCGGGATGGTCAGGGTGGCGGCGTCGAAGTGGGCATGTACGCCGCAGCTGGTATTTACCTGTGCGTTGGTGTGGCGCAAGGCCCGGCCTGCCGAGGCTACTTGGTCCAGTCCGTCGCGGCCGTGCAGTATGGGGCTTACTAGTTCGAAGGGGTTCTGACCCGTAATGCTGCCGTCCGTTACGGTCTTCCAATGCGTCCGCGTCTGGTGGTTGTAAGATTCGTGGGTGGCTTGCAAGCCTTGCTCCTTTAGCTCGGCTACCAGTGCGGCGTGCGTTACGCCGTAGGCTTCGATTTCGATGCCGAAGCGGCGGGCGAAGGGGCCGGAGGCGAAGGTCGCCAGTGTCGCGGCGGCGGCGGGCGTTAGCGGGGCGTTACGCTGGCCGTTGGCAGCCCAAGCGGCGTAAACGTTCTGAACAAATCCGTAGCCTACGCCCATCGCTTGGGCTACTTCCGTCCGGCTCATGCCGAGCGCGAAGAGCGCTTGCATTTTGCGGGTTTTGGTCCAAGTGGTCTGGGCTAGAATTTGGGCGGCGGTCATCGTGGTAAGGCGTTGTGCTTGTGGCGTTTATGTAGGACAAAGCACGCATCGTTTACCGCGATAAGCAAGTTAATAGCCTCAATTCAAGCAAGTTCCACGAACAGTCAACGCCGCCACTGTACGTGTCCAATGAAACGCCCTGGCCGGCAAGTGCTGACCAGGGCGTTCTATCAGGAAGGGCTGCTAGGCAGCAGGTGAATCCGGAGGCGGCGGGGCTGGCGCTTCGGGCGCCGACAGGGTCTCCAACTCCTCAATCCGCTTTTTCAGGCGCTTAATCAGCCCCTTGTCGTAGGCTTTGTCCTGCTCGAGCTGGGTGATGACCTGGCAGAAGCGCAGCTCGTTGGCGGAGGTGGGTTGGAGCTGCGATAGGCCGTAGCGTTGGAACAGCTCCTGCACGTCCAATTCCGTGACGTAAACGGCGGGCCGATTCGGGTTGGTCGGGGCGAGTTCTTCGTTCATCGGATTAGGCGGCTTGGGCCAATGCGGCGAACGAATATACCTGAACGGGCCGACGCATGCTGAGGATACCCGTCAGCAAATCGTAATACGCTTCCTGCTCATTATCATTGGGATAGGTCGTCTCCTCAATGTGGTAAGCGAGGCTGGCTTGCTCCAGCGCCCGAATGACATCCGACGTGCTGAAACGGCCGAGCAGCAGCCGGAGCGCGGCAACCACATCAGGCGTGATACAGGTCGGGTATTGGCTGGCCAGATTCCTCAGCGCGGCATCAACAGCGGCGGAGGGTGGTGGCGTGAGCCGGAGTTGGGTTGGCTCAGATGCCCGTGAGCGCGGGTTGGCTTTTTGTAGGGTGTCCATCGGGACGGGTAAAAAAAACACCCGTGCGGCGTGGGAGCTACAAAGGCGCCAGTGGTGCCCGGATATGCATTACTGCTAAGCCTTGCGGCCATATCCACTCCTGCCACACGGGTGCCGTGCGAAAATCATATCAGTACCAGTCGAAGCCGATTGCTCCGTCCGGAAACAGCTACGCCACCCGTAATACTCTGCCTGGACTATCAGACTGAGATTAGAGTGGCGTCTGCCCCACTGGCTTTTTGTACGACAAACGTACACGCCCCGATCCGGAACTTCCAAATCGGGGCGTGTAAATTAATCGGCAGGGGCGGGGCGGCGCTTCAGCTGGTAAACGGTGAAGGTGCCGTTGGGCGTCTGCTCCTGGCCGTTCGGTGTGACCTCCCAGCCAGCGGCCGCTAGGTAGTTGAGCACGGCCGACTCGGAGTCAAAACGCAGGGGCTTGCCCTTCTCGTCTTCGAGGTAAGCGCTCCGGAGCTTGCGCTTGATGCCATCGTCGAGGATGAGCGCCCGCTTGCCTTTAGTGAACGGGACGTCGATGGTCTTGGCGATGCCATACGCTGGTTTCGGCGGTGGCATTACAAGATCGGTTGGCGGGCCGGGCGGCAGCACCGGTTTGGCGGGGTCGTCGACCTGTGCGAAGCTGGCGGTCGAGCTGAGCAGGCTGGCCAGAAGGAGGAGGTATTTCATAGAGTTAGCAATCTACAAAACGGATACCGCCTTCCACACGACGGTGATGATCAGCACGGCGCCCGCGAGTCCCGCCGTTAGCTGGTAGCTCACGCGGAGGACGCTGGCCATCATCTTCTCTGGCTCCACGTTGGCGCGGCTGGCCATCCGGCAAATCCATCGGTCGAACGCAGCTGCGTGCGCGGTTGTCGATACGTAGAACTCCGGCTTATCACGCGCCAGATTCAGCGCGGGCGTGAAGTGCCGGTTGAAGTCGGCCCCGTTCAGCGCCGACCAGCTCACGATCAGCAGGGCGGTCGCCAGCGGACTGATCCACCACACCGGCAGCCAGAGCGCCACCGCGATGCCGACGAGTACTCCTCCCTGCTCGAGGAACTGCTGGCGGTGGAACACCGTCCGGAAGCGGTCGCGGGTATCGGTCGCGAAGCGCTCAGCATCGCGGGCCGCGTTGTGCCGGGCGTAGGCCCGCACACAGTATGGGCGGGCTACCGCGAGGCAGCCCGCCCATATAACAGCGATCAGAAGCGTGAGCACTAGCCGAACAGGTCAGAGATGAAATCGCGGAGATCGTCGATCTCGAAGGCGATTAGTAATCGTTGCTGCTCAGCTCGCAGGTCGGCCAGTTGCTCTTCGAGCAGCGTTCGATCCGCTGACCTAATAGTCACGTTGAGTTTGTCGATGGTCGACGTGATGGCCTGCTCGTTGGCCTGAATAGCCAAGTGCTGCGAGATCAGTGTGCCGACCGTGACGGCCAGATACAGGAACGCGATGAAGGCGGCGGCGAGGGCAACCAGCGAGAAGACGTTGCCGACCTGAGCCGGGAAAACGATGGATACAAACGCCACGATTGCGACAACTGCCAAAGCAGCTTTGTGAATCGGGCGGAGGGCGGTTTTGAGATTTTCAGCCATTGGGCTAAGAAGAATTTAAGGAACAGATAGAGCCGGGAAAGACAGTCAGGGACGGGGGCGGTTAGCCAGGCCAGAACCGCCGAACGAGCCAGCCGATGATGGCGATGAGCAGCAGCCAGAGCCACCACGGCGCGCTGAGCTTGGTGGCGCCGGTGGCGTTGGCTCCGGCGCCGATAGCGACACCACCGGCCGCACGTTGGCCCTGTTTGCTAACCGTGCGCGTGCGCTCCTTGCGCTTACCGGGCGCGTAGGTGCCGCCGTCGCTGCCCCGGTTGTCGGCCTTCGACTTCACGTTGCCGCTGGCGATCTGCAGCAACGGCGCGGCCGCTGGCGGGTGCTGAGCGGCGGCGATCCGAGCGAGTGCCTTACCGGCCGTCCGGACGGCTTTGCGGTGCTGACGCGGCGTGAGGTTGGTCGGCACCTCGTTCATCCAGGACGGCGCGTCGAGGGCGACGTTTCGGGGCGTGGCCTCTTCAGGCGGTAGCGCGGGGCGGGAGGTTCGGCACCCGCAAATCAGGAGCAGGGCCAGTAGGGCGAACAGTCGTTTGAGCAGCAACGGGCGCATTGGGGAGGGATTGAGGTGGAACGTTGACGTAAGTGATTGTTTGACCGCCCGCCCGGATCGCGAGGACCACAGCAGCGTAAAGGCGGACGTAGGCGGCGCGGGAGTTGAGCACGGCCGGCTGCCCTTCCAGCACACCGAGCGTATCGCCGACGCACAGGCAGCCATCGGTATCATCGTCGGTGCAGCCCCAGTGGATCAGGATGTACTGGAAGCCCGGCACGCCATATACCCAGATGGTTTCGTGCGGATGATAGGCCTTCTTCGCTTCGGTGCTGAGCTTCAGCCACTGGTCACGACTGATGAGGTTGATGTCATCACGCGTGTAGTACAGGTGGCTGAAACGCGGGGAAGTGCGAAGCTTCAGCTGGTAGGTGCCGGTTGGGATGGCCGTTTCGCCCCGGACGATTTTGCCGAGAGGGCGCGTTTCGTCTTCGACACTGAAACAGAACCGGCGACCGCCAACGAGCACTTTGGAGCGCGTGCAGTCGGCGTGAAAGTCGAACCGTTCGACGGTAATCAAGGAGCCAGACATTAAGAAGAGGGAATGGAGGTGGCAGGGTCAGGGACGTCGACGGGCGGCGGGGGCGGCAGCTCCTCGTCGACGGTCTCTTCGGTCGGCAGTAGCGACTGCTGGCGCTGCAGCGCGACGGGGCCGCGCTCGTCGAGGTCGGCCATCATGCGGCGGAACCACGTCGGCAGGGGCATCCCGTTGCCACCGGCCCGGCGGAGGTTCTCGTCGATGGACTTGGTTTCCGTCCAGAGCAAGCCGATGTAGACGGCAGCCTTCAGGAGCTTCGCGCCGATCAGGAAGAACTCGTGATCGTTGAGCGGTTTGCCGTCGATTTCCAGCGAAGTCAGGCCATTGACAACGACTAGGACGACGGCGTACTCGTAGATTTTGCGGAACACCTGCCGGAACTGGCGGCTGTTGTGCGTGCGCCGAATCAGGGAAGCACGCACGCCGGTCGCGGTATCAAGTACCAGAAAGACGATGAGGAAACCGACGAAATTGAAGTCGTCGAGGACGTAGTGGCGGAACAGACCAGAGAGGAGGGTGCCGACGTCGAACAGAGGGGAGGAAGGAGTGAGAGGCATAGAGCAGATTAGCAGAAGCGGGCGGTCGCGCCGGCCGCACGGGGTTCAGCCGGCGGCGCGGGGGCGGTGTAGGCGGAGGATGCGTAGTAGGTAGCGAAGCGGCTGGGTGACGCCTCCGCGTTGAGGTAGACCCGCAGCTGCTGCAGGTAGCGGTTGCCGTCGAGGCGGGCCGCGAGTGCGCGCTGGGTGATCAGCTCACTGCCGCCTTCGCCCTCTTTCTCGTTGCTCGTGTCGATCCGGGCGGCGGTGATTTCGCCGCCACTGGCGCTCACGGTGGCGACCGACGAGGCGAGGGCGCGGGCAATCGTGAGGCTAGCCAGCGCAGGCCAGACGTAGTCCTCGAGCAGCGTCTGGTTCTCGGAGCTGAGGCTGCGAGTGCGTACCTGGGTGCGGAGTTCCTGCAGCAGCGGCAGGCCGGTCGCCAGTACCAGGTCGAATGATTCCGCCCGGCGCATATCGGCCAAGAACTGAACGAACACTTCGCGGCCGCCCGGCAAGGGGATGAACCGAATGAAGTCGTCGACCCGGGTGAAGAGCTCCTGTCGATGCGCCTGACCGGCGGTGGACGCACGCCAGGCGACGGCAAGTGCGTCAGTCGAGGCTTCGAGCTGCTCGATGAGCTGACCGATGGCAGATAGCCCCTTCCGGCGTAGGTCGCGCTGCTGGTCGGCGATTTGCCACTGGAAAGCGGTCTTGTGCGTCGCGGTCGAGAGAATCTGGACGCCCGTTTCGCTGACCGTCGTTTGGAGCTGAGGCAGCGCCAGCGCAAACGCGAGCTGAGCCAGCGGTCGCTGAGCCGCGAGCAGCAGCCGCGCCCGCACGGAGCCCGGCGTTGGCGTCGTCGCCTCCAACTCAAGGGCGGCGTGCAGGTCGGCACCGAGCACCGGCAGCAGGTAGTCGCTCTCCACGTCGAGCAGGGACGGCTCAATCTTATCGAGCGAATTGAAGTCGGCAGACGCTACAAAGCGTTGCAGGGTCGCGAGGTCCGGGAGCAGCATTACTGAGTGAGCGTAGAGTCGACCGGGCGGCCGTGTTGGGGAGCAGGTTGGTTGTAGAGCGCCGGATTCAGGAAGCGGAATTCCAGATCGGCCGGCCAGCCGTTGAAGTCGCGGATGAGGTAGAGCGGCTCCAGCACCAAATCCTGATAGAAGCGGTGGGTGCTGATGAAGGCCCGGAACGCGACCGACTTATCGGAGCCGGAACCGGCGCCCATCCCCTTGCCGGGGCTGATGCCGACGAGGGTCGGGTCGACGCTGAGCGCGGTATAGATGTGCGACGACGCCTCCTGCGAGTCCTCGATGTAGGCACCGGACAGAATCTTGTCGTCGATGGCCGACACCTTGAACGCTTGGACGATTTGCCCCGAACTCGGATCGGTGATGGTGATGGCCAGCACGCTCTTGCCGGCGCCGTCGACGCCCATCATCGTCTTCTCGAAGGTGTCCAGCTCGTCGGAAATGATCTGCCGGCGGGCGCCCTCCTCCTTGACATCCCAATCGGGATATTTCCACTTCCAGTACGCCTCGTGTACTTCGATCAGGTATTTGATCGAGAGCTGATTCTTGAAGAGCGCCTTCTTGAACTCCGGCACGGCTTGCGCCACGTCGAGCCAGCCCGACCGGCGGATGCTGTTCCAGGACGCGAGCTGATAGAGCGACTTGCCCGGCGACGGAAACGAGAGCGGATAAACGAAATGATACCCCGACGACTGGCGAACCGCGTCCACGGCGCCGTAGTACGGGTCGAGTACTGGCAGTTGCGACGTGAAGCCGTCGCCGGGCTTGGCGCCGGCATCCCAGTTGGCGGAGATGTACAGCCACTCCGGAACCGGCGACTTCACCGTTGGCACCGAGTAGCGGCAGAATGCGGTGTCCGGCGCCGAAAGGGCTGCGATCTTGTTGCGGCCGCGATTGAGCAGCAGCTCCGGGAACCCGTTGGCGAACCAGAACAGGTTTTGCAGCATCTCCAGCGCATAACGCGGCACGTTCGTTTGCCGCCAGAACGCTGCCACTTCCGGCTCGTTTGACCGCTCAAACTTCTCTGAGCCATCTGGATTGTAGCCCGTTACGCGCCCAAAAACTGGCCCGTCCCCGTAAACGGCGCGGCATTTCCAGTCCAGCACCGAGGGAATGACGGTGTTGATTTCAGCCGCCTTCAGGACGTTTTGCGGAAACAGGTTGTCGTCGCCCCACGGCGCGACCAAACCTGTAACCCCCTTCACGACCGGCGTCGTGGCGGTGCCGGCCGGGGCGTTGGCGCTGTTGGTGGCGCTGCCGGCGGCGGCGGCACCGAGGCGGAAGACGGACTTGCTGCCGGTGTGATACGCCAGCCGACCGTTCGAGGTAAAGACAGTTTGAACAGACATCAGATCAAGACCGGACGGCCTTCGATTTCGATGAGGAGGTAGATATGAGCCTTGATAATTCGGCCGGTGCGGACATCGACCAAGTTGCGCGTCGCATTGCGGTAGTGCCGGGCGCGGCGCGATGCCGGCGTAGCACTGGCTGGCGGCGCGGGAGCCGGGCCGGAGCGTCCTGACCGACGCGTTGCCAGTCTAGCGACCGGCAAAACGACGATTTCACCCGCCTTCTTTCGGCGACGGTCGGCCTTGACAAACCGCACCGAAAAGCTCGGAGCGGCTTCCATCAGGTCAAGCGCATCTTTCAAACGAAGGGGGGCGGCGGCTTCCATTATGGTGCGAAGCTCTACCCCGGCGCGACCGGCGGAAAGGACAGTAAAAAGCCGTTGCCCGGCTAATTCCGGCCTAATTGCCAATCTCAAAGGATAATTAAAAAAACGCCGTTTGCAGCGTCCTAAATTGGTTTTTATTAAAAAGCGGCGGCTTATAATCTCACAAGTGCGCTAAGGTTGCCCGGCTCGCACTGTCGCTTTTTGGCAGTTGCCGGGGGCTGCCACGGCGATATCTCACGGCCGACCCCGCTCCGGCGGCTTCCTCGCGTTTCCACCAACAAAAAGCCCCGCCTGCTCGAGGCAGGCGGGGCGTAGGCAGGTAGGAGCTGGCAGGGGCTACACGACCAGGACCGAAGACCAGTCGGGGCGGAGCTGGACGACGTGCTGGTCGATGCTCAGCAGGTGCAGGTCGACCGTGTCGGTGAAGTGAGTGGCGTGCTCAGCAGGGAAGGAGTCCTTGCGCTCACTGCTCTTATCCTTCGCGATGCTGCCTTTGGTATCCTGCTTTACTGGCGTGAGCAGCATCGCCGTGATGATCTCCTTGCAGTTGACCTTGTTGAAGCGCAGCCTTGGGGATCGTGGGTCAGCCTCCGAGAGCAAGTGGTGAGCCAGCTGGTAGCGTGCTGGGTAGCCAGGTACGCGCCCCAAGTTGAAGCGCGTGATGCGCCAACCCTCCTTCTTCAGCAGCTCGAGGAACTGTTGGTTGAGGGTGAGCGGGCTATCAGGCTTGCGTGCGTTACCCCATTCAGCATCCTCAATGAACTGGATGTCGCGCTTCAGGTGGTTGGCATAGTAGGTCGTGAACAGGCGTACCAGGTCGGGGATGAGCAAGGGATGCTTCACGTACATCCCCTTCAGGAAGCGGTAGGTGTTGGTGCGGGGGTGCCACTGAGCAACGGTCATCACCGAGATGCGTGCGCCCCAATCGACGCTGATCCGGAGCGGCAGTGTAGGGTCACAGTCAGCATCAGCCCGACTATCCGTGATGCGGAGCTTGGCCAGGTCATACCCCAAGCCCTGAACGAAGTCGTCGTTGGCCTGCTCTTCGACGTGCTGGCGGGTATCGAGCTTACCATAGAAGCCGCCCTTGACCGTGGTCGGCCGGCGGTTCATAATCTCGATCTGGAAGATAAAATCGCTCAGAAAGCGACGTTGGTTCTCCAGATACTTGATGCCGAGGTTGCGGATGTTGTCAAACGCGTTCGCCTCCGAGTAGAAAGTGCCTCCTCGAGCCGCCGTTGGGAAGTACCGGATCGCCTCGTGCAGCGGCAGCACTTCGTTCTGCCAGATGCTGACCCGCTCGTCGACGTCGGTGGCGTCAATAAACTTGACCTGTGCGTCGATCAGCTCGTTGCGGAGTTCGACCAGGTCGATGCCGGCCGACTCGTAATAGTGCGACTTTTCGAGGAGCCAGCGGCCGACGTCGCCATACGGCATCGAGCTGAACACGAAAACGCCGTGGTGCTTCGGATTATCGCCGAAATACCGCAGATTGCCCCGGTTGGTCGCGCTGAGGTCAGCGTCCAGCTTGTCTTTATCGAGCAACAGCCCTTCGTCGGCGATAAAACCGTCAACGTTCAGCCCGCGAGAGCTTGACCCACCGGCATCGAGCGAGACGAGGTGAAACCCGGTCCCGTTGGCGAAAATGATGAAGTGGTCATAGCTCAGCGGCCCCTCGTAAGGTCGCGGCCAGTTCCAGGTCGGTGGCGGCTTGCGGCCGACGAAGAAGTGCTTGTTCTGGACGTAACCCAGACGCTCCAGCGACGAGATTGTCGATGGCAGCGTCCGGGTGAGCACTTGCTTGTACGTCGAGCCGGCAATCACCCAGCACGAGCGGGGCATCGTCTGAACGATCTCGTGGATATCCCAGGCGATTAGCGAGGACTTACCCGCTCCACGTCCCCAGATGCTGTAACCTTCGGCCTTGCCAGCACAGGTAATATACCGCTGCTGAGGCTGGTTGAAGTCGAGGATACGTTCGTCGATCATCCGTCAACGGCCCTCTTGCCGCGTTCTCCGCTCGTGAGCAGCGTCCGGATGTCGTCAGCGGATGGCACCGACTGTTCGACGGCGACCTTCACCTCCTCATATTCCGCTTCGGTCAGCTCTCCGAGCTTGCTGAGGTCGACTTGGCGCGGCTTGCGGCCTTCAACGGTGAGGTTGAGGATGTAGGAGACCGGACCGCCTGCGTTCGGGTTCTCGTGGTCTTCGCCGCGTTGGAGCTGAGCGAGCGACGCCATCGTCCGGATGGCGTTCAACGCGCCCATCAGGTCCGGCGGGCTAGAGCTGAGCGCCAGCTGCAGCACCTTCATCGTGAACTCCTGCAGGATGGCGCGACGGGCCTCTTTCGGCACCTTCTTGACGTCGCCAAACAGCTTCATCGCCGACGTGCAGCGGCGGTAGGCCGTGGCGCGGCTGATGGTGAATTTGGCGCACAGCAGCGGCACCGCTTGCTCCATCGAATGATAGTTGAGCAGCAGGCCGTAAGCGCTCTCGATTTGCGCCATTACGACGCGGTCGGCTTCCGAGAGCGCTTCTACGCCGCTTTCCTCACTGAGGTAAGCGGCGTAGATGCGGTCGAGCACGTTGGTGCTATTCGGTGACCAGGTAGCAGGCGAGTTCTTCATCGGTGAGTGCCTGGCCGTTCCGGAGCACCGAGAACGGACGGTGATTGTCGCGCATGAACTTCACGAAGCGACGGACGTGGACGTCGCAGTACTCCGGGCCAAGCTCCTGAGCATAGTAGCACCGGCCCTGACCCTCGCAGCTGATCAGGCCCGATCCGGAGCCGCCACAGACATCGAGCACGACGTCGCCGGCCAGTGACGAGCACTGGATGAAGTAGTCGAGGATCGGAATCGGCTTCATCGTCGGATGATCGGCGTTCCGCGACGGCCGGTCGAAGTGCAGCACGGTGGTCTGCTTGCGGTCGGAGTACCACTTATGCGCGGCCCCTTCCTTCCAGCCGTAGAGGATCGGCTCATGCTTCCAGTGGAAGTCCTGACGCCCCATCACCATCGCCTGTTTGACCCATATCAGGCACTGGCTCAGCTTCAGGCCCGCGTCCTGCATCGCCAGCCGGAAGTTGGCGCCCTCGCTGTCGGCGTGGAAGACGTAGATCGGCGCCCCCTCCTTCATGTAGGCGTAGATCGACGTGTAGAGGTCACGGAGGAAGGTGTAGAACGACCCGCGATCCATTGAGTCGTTCTGGATCGTGAGCTTGGCCTTCGTCTTGCCCTCGTAAGCGACGTTGTACGGTGGGTCGGTGATGGTCAGGTCCGCCTTTCGGCCGTTCATCAGCTTGGCCATCGCATCCATATCGGTCGAGTCGGCGCAATGGAGCCGGTGCGTTTGCCCGGATGCCTCGCTCCGGAACTCGTACAGGTCGCCGAGCTGGGTGATCGGGACGGGCGGCGGTGTCGGGTCGAACTCCTGCTCTTCCGCCGGCAACGCCAACGCGGAGAGGTTCGCCAGCGCGGCCATCTGAGCCTTCATGCCGTCGTCGGAGATGGCTTCGAGGTTGATGTGACCGAAGTTCTCCATCAGGCTCTCGTAGTCCCACTGGCCGGCCGCGACGTTCGACGTGACATTGTATTCGTCCAGCTCGTCCTTCGTGAGTTGCCTATTCGGCACGCGCACATCGATCACCTCGTCGCCCCGGCCCAAGTCGAGCAGGATGCGGAGGCGCTGATGGCCCGCCAGTACGACGTTATCGAGCAGGTTGATAACCGGGATTTCGACCAAGTCGAACTTCTCGATGCTGGCCAGCAACCGGCGGCGACCGGCATCGTCGAGGATGCGCGGGTTGTATTCGAGTGGCACCAGGTCACGCACGCGGCGGGCCTCAGTGCTCCATTTCAGCTTCTGAGCTTGATCAGACACGAGTAGTAGGTTTTAATTGAGCGATTTGCGCTTCGACCGCTGCCAGATCAGCAGCCCGGTCGGGGCGTTTTTTGAGTTTTGAGCGGAGGCAGCGGAGGTTGACGAGGCGGCGGGTCTCGTCGACGACTGGTGCGGCCGGCACGGTGCCGGTGGCGAGCTGCTCACAGAGCATGTTCTGCTTCTCGATCTCTTCCGTGAGGTCGAGGATGCGGAAGGCCATCTCTCCGCGAGCGAGCTTGGCCAGACGCGGGGCCGTGAGCTGAGCGTGCGTCCGGGTGCGCTCGTCGTAGAGCTGCCGGAGCTGCTTGCGGGCGGCCAGCAGCTCCGGAGAGGCGGGGAGCGGCGTGCCAGCAGCCGGCGCGGCAAGTGGCGCGGCGGGTACCGGAGCCGGCGGCGCGGAGGCGTGCTGCAGCGCCTTCAGCTCACGCTCCAGCACTTGCCGGCTGTAACCGGTCTCTCCGGAGGCGAAGAGGCGCTTATAGACCGCGCTGCTGCCGAGTGCGGCATAGAGCGCGACGCCGGCAGCAAAGTCTCCATTCCATTTCGCGAGGGTAGCAGCATCCATTCCACGAAGCTCCGCCCCGTCACCAGCGGCCGAAAGGACATAAAAAAGGCCCAGCCAATGGCTGAGCCCTTTTTTACAGGAAAAGGAAAACGGGGACTACGGGGTAACGTCAGCCAGCAGAGCCACTTCGCCCTCGTAGAGGAACAGGCCGGTGGCGTAAGCTTCACCTTTGATGGTCCAGCCCCGGCGGCCGGAGCTGAGCTTACCCGAGTCGTAGGAGGGGGCCAGCTCGCACGGCAGACCTTCCGACCCAACCTGGAACAGGTTGCCATCTGCGTCCGGCACGAGCATGATCACGCCCTGGTTCTTGATCTGCCGAGCAAACTCCAACGTTTTGGGGGCATTGCCAGGCACAAAACCTTCGAACGAAATCTTCACGCCGCGACCGTCACGCTCTCCGGTGATGTCCGCCTTCAGCTGGTTCGAGTCGAGCGTGATGTAGGTCTTCTGCCAACCCTTTGTCGCCTTGAACACGTGATCAGCCGTGATTACGGCTGACGCACCTGGCAAGCCGGCAGGGGCGGGTTTCTGCAGGGTCGTGAAGTCAGTCTCCAGTGCCAGCAGCACGTAGCCGCGCAGGCCGGGAGTGTTATCGGCCCCTTTGGAGCCTTCGATGTCAAACAGATTCATCGTTTGGAGAATGAATGGATGGGGAACAGGTAACGATCTGGACGGTGCCGCTAAGGGCGGGCTTTGGCGCTGGGGACGAACGACTACTTCGACTCGGCTTCTTCGATCAGCTCGAGCAGGCCGCTCTCGTCCTTGACGAGCTGAGCGACGAGTTCGGCGTCGTCTTTCAACGACACGGCTTTCACGACGCGGTCTTTGTACTGGAATTGCGGTACCAGCACGCGGTAGTTCTTTCCGGCGTGCGTCACCACCGGAGCGGAGCCGGCACCTTGCGCTTCGGCAGCTCTGAGTTTGGCAGCCTGGTCTTCGATGATCTCGGCAGCCACTTGGTTCTCGGCTTCGAGGTCAGCATTGCGTTTGATGAGGTCGGCGATTTGCTCGTCGGTCAGTTTTTCGTTAGCCACGGGCGTTTGGAAATAAGGTGAAACGTGTTGTCTGGCACCTACAAAGCCGCCTCCACCCGAAGGCAGAGGCGGCTGAGCAGCACGGCAGAGCGCGGTGTTACGACGGGACGACCATGTCCTTATCGTTCGTGAACACGGCTTGCGGCAGGCCGAAACCAACCCCTTTGTAGAAGTCGGTGAAAATTGCCACCTGGCGTTTGGCCGACTCGATCCGGACGGCGCCTTCGTTGACCGACTTCTTCGAGAGCCGGATCAGGTTGGGGGTCGGTGAGGTCCAGATTTTATCGGAACCCGTCATCGACGGCAGACCCAGGACGCGCTGCTTGGTGTACTCTACTGGCGTCGACGTCGAGAGCAGCAGCTCCGGCGTGGAGACGATAGACGAGTCGTTCTTCAGGCCCGACTGGTTGGTGTCCTTGCCGTACTTCTTACCCCGACCACGGTCGTAGCGGCGCTTCAGCGTTTCGTTCATGTTGACGAACATCGGCTGACCCGCGTACCGCTTGTCGATGGTGTCACAGAACGTTTCCACGTACTCGCAGAACGCCTCCGGATCGGTCGGAATCGCACCGAGCGCGATAGGCGTCGTGTTGCCGGCAGCCGCGATCCGGTTGATCTGGACCTTGATGCCGTCCATTGCCGTACCAGCTGCACCAGCGGTGCCGGCGGTTGGGGCGACATACCGACCGAGGTACACCTCGTTGAGCTCGTAATCCTCCTCAATCTGAGGCAGGACGTGCTCTTCGACGAACCAACGGACGAACGGCCATTCGGCGCGATTGAGGTTGCTGTCGGCCAGGAAGCCAAGCCAGGTCGCCTCGAGCGAGTCCGGCGTTTCCTCCAAATCCACTTTCATCGGGAATTGGGTAATCGTCAGCGGCGTAGCCGTCACGGTACCCAATGGAGTCCAGCCCTTCTGGAAGGGCTGCAGGATGCGGCCAAGCGTCGTCGACGCGAGACGCCACACCGTGTCGTCGGTAATCACCGACGTAAAGAGTTGCTCCGTCACGGAGCGGCGATATACCCGCTTGAGCAGACGCGTCGCGTTCTGGCCAGAGTTGATATAGTACGCCCCGTATGCGGCGATAATTTCGGCGATGGTCATCGGGGTAACAGAGAAAAAAAATTAGATGAAAGCGATCTGAAAAGCGGAAATCGCGGCAGCGGAGCTGACGACGAGTCGTTACCGGGCGGGCGGCTTATTTGAAGAGCGGATGGTTATCCAGCGCCCGGCTGTGTGGCTGGTTGGCGATCAGCGATTCCGCGCTGTTCTCGTCTTCGTCCACTTCGCTCTTACCCGACGTGCGGACAGGGTTCGTGGTCGAGCCAGCGGAGAGGCTGCTGAGGCGCTCCACTTCCTTCTGGGAAGCAGCAAGGTCGGTTTCGGCCTTCTGGCGGCCTTTGGCCTCCGTATCGAGGTCTTCGCCGGCTTTTTTGGCGCGGGCCTCCGCGTCGTCAGCCGTCTTGGCTTTCGCCTCCAGCTCGCTGAGCTGGTCGGCGTGGACGAGCTTGACGCCCTTGACATTTTCGGCCGCCAGGCTATCGTTGGCGGCGGCGACGAGTTCTGCTGTAACAGCAGATGCCATCAGGCCCGCGAGGGCGCTGATGGGTCTGAATTTTCCGAACATAGTGTTCTGAGAAGTTGGTGAAACAGGATTGGGGCCGGACTGCTGAGCAGCAGCCAGCTCGGAGGCGCGACGGACGGCGTAGTTGAAGTCGCCCATCTCGTCAGCCAGGCCGTTATCGATGCCAGCTTGGCCGTAATACATTTTGCCGCCGAGCACCTCGTCCTTCTGCTTAGCAGGAAGGGAGGCACCACGGCGCTCTTCGACGGCAGCCAGGAAGGCGTTGTTGAGTGGATCGAGCGTCTCCGCCCGGAGCGGAGCGTAGTCGCCCTGCAGCGCGGCGAAATAGGCCGCGTTCTTGTGCTTGCTGGCCGTCGCGGTGATGTCGTGGCTCTTGATGCCCCGCGCTTCGTCCATCTTGGAGAAGTCGCGCAGGCTCGCCATCGTGCCGATAGAGCCAACGCCAGCCGTCTTGCCGCTGAGCACGATCAGGTCACTCTGCGAAGCCGTCCAGTAACCGGCACTCGCGGCCTTCTGGACGAAACTGACGATAGGCTTGGCCGTCGCACCGACGATGCCGGCGAACTGCTCAAGCCCATCCACCGCGCCGCCCGGCGTATTGAGCCGGAGGACGATGGAACCGATGTTGGGGTGCTGATCGGCGTCCTGGATGCGCTGGCCGAGCGTTTCGGTACCGGGCGAACCGCAGTTATCGTCCGGCGACATCGGACCGGCGACCGTGATCACCGCCACCGAGCCAGCCGGAGCATCGTCGTAGGCGCTGTAACGCTGGCCGGTGGTGATGCCAGCAGCGTTGATGCAGATGGCGAACGGGAGCGTTCCAGCGTCCTCCTCCTCGTCATCGTCATCGAAGAAGGCCGACACGTTGCCCCCGGAGAGCAACGTGTCGATCAGTTGAGAGTAGTCAGCAGCGGCACTGGCTTCGATGAACCAGGCACCGCGTGCGAGAAGTGAAATGAGACGATTAACGCGCATGGAGGCAGAGAGCTTGATGCAAAACTCTCTGCCTCCAACCCCGCCCGAAAGGACACCAGAATTTAGAGCAGCCCCGAAAAGAGATAGGCGGCGAAGTCGTCGCGGAGCAGATTCGCCATCCGTGCGTCGCGTGCGGCCAGTGCAGCAGCCGACAGGCCGACGTCAGAGAAGGCCGCTTGGAATAGCACGTTGTTGTTGCCGTTGCCACCCAAAAGCTTGAACACCCCGCCGTCGTTTTGGTCCAGCGTGGTCGTGCCGGTCACGTTACGCGACGAGTACAGCGACCAGACGCCGCCATGGATACGCGTGGCACTTGCCCCGGAGGCTATCGCGCCAGGTAGCGCCGTCACGGCCAGCGTCGTCGCCCCGGCCGCTGCCGGCGCGCTGAGCGTGGCATTCACGCCCGCAAAGGGGATTACGTAGCCCGTCCAGAGCGCAAACGGCAACGGCTGTACTGCCAGCGACGTCGCGCCCGCAGCAGCGGCGGCATTGGTCGTGATGGTAACTGAGGTCGTTGGCGCGTACCCCGTCAGGCTAGCCAGTCCAACCCCGGCCGATGTGCCAGCGGCGATGGTCGTGGGTATGGTGCCAGCAAGGGGAATGCTCGTGGCACCCGCTGCCGCCCCTCCACTCGCGACGGTGACGGTTGTGCCGTTCAGGAACGCCAGCACCGTGCCGCCCGCAATAGCCGCTGGCAGGGCACTTACCACGACAAAGGTTTTTCCCACCGTGTTCGTCGAGCCGGACGTGGTGCAGATGGCCGTGTTGACGGTTGGCCCCGTCAGCCGCTGGATGATCAGGAGCACGTCCCCAACGAAGTACGCGTACCCTTTGACGATCTGGGTGAAAAGCGCCGAACCGGCCGCTCCTGCTCCAGTGAAAACGGAGTTGCAGTTGACGGTATTCATCCCCAGTGCCAAGCCGGGTGTTCCGGTTGCCGTGCTGGTCCAGATGGACTGTGCCGAGCCAAATGCCGTGCTTACCCGGATCACCGTGTACACCGTTGAGGCAGCTTTATGGAGCTGCGATAACTGGTAACCCGCTTGCGCCAATTGGGCCGAATTGACCGATTGCGCGGCTTGGCGCGACGCCGTCACGCCGCCAAACGTAGACGTATCCGTGACCGCAACCAACCCATTCGACTGGATGGGCGCATAGAGCGAATTCGCCGGGGAAGCCAGATTCGACAGGTTGATAAATCGCCCGGACTTCAACACAAAACCGGTTCTGGGATCGAATACGGCCAGACAGCCTGCCAATGCCAGGTAGGTATCAACCGACGTCAGGCGAACCGCGCCGGAGAAGGACAGGTGACCAGATACTGAAATCATCGCGGGGAGATATCTGCGTTGAGGGCGATGTTGTAGGTCTGGCTGGCCTCCCCGGTCCACACGAAGTCGACCGTGTTGGTGGTGCTGTTGAGCACCACGGAGAAGCCGCTTGCGCCCGCTGCTGCTGCGTTCTTGGTATTCGTGACCGTAGGCGTCGTGCCGCCCTCAATGGCGTAGAAATTACCTGCCGTGTCCCGGATGATCGTGAGCAGGGCGGAAGCGACGACGACGCGGAGGCAGTCAGCCGTTTCCGCATTCATATAGGCCCGCAGCCACAAACGCCGCCCAACGCCGCCAGCGGCAGCAGAGAGCGGAATCGAATGAACGATGGTCGCGACGTTGCCCGTCACTTGGGGAGCGCCGTTGGCCTGGTCGAAAATACGCGGATACCCCAGCCCTTTGTCGAGCCGGAGCCGGGTGAGAACGTCGACCGACGTCGCGCCAGCTGACGTCACGAAACTCAGATAAGCCGTGCCGGCCGACTGGAAGCTCAGCGCGGCCGCGCTGCCGGTGACGAAAGTGATCGTCGCGCCACTGTTGCCGAAGTCGAGGTTGCCGCCGGCACCCAGCACTTCGAATACGCCGTCGCCTCGAGCACGGATCAGCACCGTGCTGCCAGGCGTCTGAACTTGGAATGCCACGTCGCTGCTCGTCGTGCCGGCAGTGGTGAACGTGGTGGTGCCGGTGGTGCGGTTGAACGCAGCTGAGGCACTGCCAGTGGTCGCGGCAGCACGACGGATTTGTCCGGAAGTATCGACACTGCCGAACACTTCCAGCGCGCCGGTTAACCCCGTATTCGCCCCCGTATTGAGCTTCAGCGCCGATTGCGTCGACGACTTGCTACCCGACCAGGCCGTCGTCGTCGAGGAGTTGCCGCCGGTTGAGTCGTCGATAGCGGCCCCGGAAGAGGAAGCGGCTGCCAGGCCCGGCCCAACGAACGCTCCAGCACCGAGCGAACCGGAGCCGGAATAGGCGTCCGACGTCAGCGACAGGGCACCGGTGGTGGCGTCGTAGCTGACCACTGGCCCTTCCACGAAGCCGTAGAGCGACTCCAGCCGTATGCGGTCGGCTGTGCGGAATACCAGGCCGGTCGTGATCGTCGTCGAGCGTGAGCCGGTCCCGATTGCCACCGTGCCGGTGATGATCCGGCCGTGCCGTCCGGTAACGTCCTGCTTACCGGCGACCATCGCATCGAGGTTGTCGACGCGGGTTTCGAGGTCGCTGAGGTTGCTGACAGTTGCGTTGACCGCATCCCAAAGCGCGAAGTGGTCCGGAGCGATGAAATACCCCCAGTGCTCGTCGGTGAGTGGATCATTGGTCGGCACCGGATTGTACTGCTCGTCGCCCATTGCGTGCTTGGCGTAGATCAGCGCCGTCATGGTCACGCCTTCGCGGTCGTACTCGTACCGGACCAGCTCATACTGCTTGTACCGATAGTCCTCCTCGAAGAAGAACGGCGCCGTGACGAAGCTGTCGGCGATGTCATTAGCGAACTCCTGAAAGTCGTCCGGACCAATCTGGAAGGTGGTGTTGGAGCCAAAGCGGCCGGAAGGAGCGCCCCATTTGCCCTTGATCTGTTCGAGCGATTGTTGCATCAGATTAACGCGTAGTTGAGTTGGAAAGAGGAATCGAGCAGGAGCTTCTTACCTGCCGGAATAGTCGTAATCACGTTGCCCTGCAGGTCGACGACTTGCGCGGAGCTGCCGCCCCCTGGCTCGGTGATGGTGATCGTGGTGATGGCCGTGATGAGCTGACCGCTGGCGACCTGAAACGAACCGAGAAAAGGCCGCGCCCGGCGGCTGGTGACGGCTTCGAGGGTGAAGTCGTAGTTGTTGCGGTCAGCCGGTGACGTGCCGGTGTCGAACTTATCCTGCCACGAGAGCGGCTCGTCGGGCGCACCCACCACGACCATCAGCCCGTTCTGGTCCCGCGTCAGGGCAATGAGCCGCCGGCCGTGCAGCGCCTCGAGTGCGGCAGCCAGGGCGTCCGTGTGGCGGGCGATGGTACCGCGCACGCGCTGTTGCCACCCGTCGCCGTGCCGGCCGATCTGTTTGGGATCTTGGGTGTAGCGGAGCGTGCCTCGAATGGCATCAATCCGGTACAGCACGGTGGTCGGGCGCAGGTGGAGCGCCAGCAGGGTGAGCGGCGAAAGCTCGGATGGCCACGAAAGCAGATCGGCGACATCGAGCAGCCAGAATGCCTCCAACCCACCGAGGTTGTCGGCGTCCGGATCGGCCGTCAGGTTGCGGAGCTGGAACGGTGCTGGGGGAAGAGGTGTGGTCGGCATCAGATTAGGCCCGCGCTGAGGGCGGAATGAGATCGAATAGGGGTAGGGGTAAGCCCTTAAGGTGCTGACGCAGAGCCTGTAACTGTTGAGTTTGGGACATCACGCCGCTTTTTTGGGACAGCGGGTCACTTTTTTGGGACGGTTTCACTACCGATTTGTCCCGTTTTCTTGGCCGCACGTCGGTATTTCGTTGCACCGACTTTCGCAGGGTCTCGAAGGAGATGTCCTCCTCGCGGAGGTCGTAGAGGACCATGAAGTCGACGATGGCATCCTTGACCGTCGTGCGGTGGCGGGCGGCGGTGGCGTGAGCACGCACCCACATGTACAGCTCCCCTTTGAGCAGCTCGTCGACGAACTCGTTAAAGTGGAAGATCGAGTAGCTCGTCAGCTCCTCCAGACCGTACTGGCGGAAGGGGAAGTTGCGGAGATCGATGGCGAAGGTCGCGGAGCATTTCTCCTTGCCGCCCGTTTTTTTGGCGCCCCGTCCCTGCTTGCGAAGCAGGTGAAAAAGGAACAGCCCGAAGCGGTCAGCCCGCGACAGAACGTAATGTTCGCCCAGGTGACGCACGAGGTATTTCCGCACGTAGGGGCGAACCGGGAAGGCGAGTTCGCTAGGTAGCTCAGACATCAGGCAGAATAGAGCAGCAATTTACATAGTGTCCACTAAATCAAACACTAGTGTCTGTCTCTTCGATCAGTCCACTTCGACTAATTGCACTTCCAGAAGGAGGGGAAACGCGTCCCGACGATAGCCGCATCGTCCGGAGAGGGGTCGGGAATCGCCAATGATGTCCGGGAAGCGCGGGGTGTTTTGGATGGGGTCGTTTTTCCGACTGGAATTGCGTGTTTCCTCTTTCCCTGTTTCCCCGCTTCCACATCGCTAAAAATCAAAGACATGTGTTTCCCCACCCCGGAGGAAAGAGGGAAGTAGCAGCCCCTTTCCGGCTTCCACAGTGGCTTTTTGTTTCCCCGGTTTTAGGGCTGTTTCCCCGCGTTTCCCCGCGTTTCCCCGGTACTATTCAAGGTTGATGAAAATTAAAAACCTTGTTTCCACACATTAGAGAGAGAATACTTTTTGTGTTTATCTGTTGTTAGTGGAAACGTGGAAAGATTTTGAATCATACCTCTCTTTGCCAAAAAGCCCCCGACCCGCCGCCGACCGGCCCGGCCAAAAAAAAAGGGGCCGAAGCCCCTTTTCCTTTTTGTGCTATTCCGCCCTAAAACGGGCAAACTGGTTCTTCAATCCGGATGCGGGTGTAGTCGCTACTAAACGTCAACTGCCGGCCTTTGGGCTTCTCGTCGGCGTAGCGCTTCAGCAGCTCCACGAAGCGGTCGGTGGTCAGCGCCGGGCGATGGCCCTCGTTGAAGTCGGCGCGCAGCTCGTCGACGTGGTGTACGCTGTTGGGCCGTAGCTCGTCCAGCAATTCGAAGACCTGTTCGCGGCCGTTGCCGACCAGCGGCTTTACAGATACAAGCTCCGCACTCGGGTCATCCTCCGGCATCATCGTCTCCAGCACCGCTTTGGTATCGAACTCGATGCCCGTGCGGCGCATCATCTCGTAATCAAAAATCATCGCGCTGGTCGGGTTCGCCACGTCGACGAACCGGACGCCCTTTGCGCGGTCCTCTAGGAAGTAACGGCTCTGTGCCAAATAGCCGCGCACGGTCGCTGTACCAAGCGCCGCCTTGCCCTGCCGCTGAGCCGCGACGAGGTAGGCGCCGTGTACTTGGTTGACGCGGAGAAAGAGCTTGGTCTTGCCGTCGACCTCTCGTTGGATCTTGTAGTGCGTGCCTTCAATTACCTCCTTGCCAATCATGCTGGCCACCACGTTGAAGTACTGCTCCACGTCGTTGGTCGTCTCCTGAATCTTGACCTGCATGCGGACGCGCATCATCAACTCGTCACGAGCTTCTTCGATGGTGAATGGTAGTTCCAGACCTGCTTCGGCCAGCAGCATCAGCGGCGTGAGCACCGAGGTAATGTTCAGAATGGTGCGGTCATCCGGACGCCTTCCCAGCATCTTTAAGCAAACCTCCTTCATCTCCCGTTGCACGGCAGGCAAACGCTTTTGGTAGCCGGCGACCGCGTCGCGGTACTTCATCAGCTCACACGTTACGGCCGTGAGCTTCCGCTCTTGCCTCAATTCGACAAGGCGATTGTAGGCATCTAGATCGTTTTTATCCTTGCTGGCCTCTGAGAATTCATTGACCAAACAGCGGGTCAGGATGGCGGCGTCTTTGGCCGGGATGTCCTGACCGCATACGATGGCAGCAGAGCGCATAATCGTGCTCTTGGTTTCATTGCCGCCCGACTTCTGGCCTGACAGCCGTCCGCCGCCGTCGGCGATGCTCTTGATCATCCCCAAAGTCGTACTCGAGAGCGTGTCCTTGTACTCGTTGAGCCAGATGATGCCGTTCTGGATGTTGTCCATGTAGCGCCGGATACCAATCACCGTGGAGCCGCCTTCGAGGTTAATACCGTCCGGCTGGTAGCGTCCGAACATGGCAGCCAGTACCTCCGCCGCCTTCGATTTACCCGCACTCGGAGGTCCGAAGTGGCAGAGCAGCGGGAAGTAGTTGGAGTTGGCCTCGTAGATGATATCGCGGAAGATAGCCGCGAGATAGAAGGAAATCATCACGATGCCATTGTCTACATACGCCGCCCGTACCAGCTTAGACCATTCGGCGAACGTTAGGCCCGGCACGTTGAAATGCACGAACAGCTTCTCTGTTTCAAAGCCTTCCTCCTCCACGTCTCCATCTAGCTTCAGGCTGGACGCGAACGGCAGATAGTGGTAGCTGAGCTGCTCGATGCGCCCCTGCTCGAGCAGTACCTGTACCTGCTCTTCGCCCATCTCCTCGATGAGCTTCGGGCCGGACTTGATAATCCGCCGCTGGCCGGCCAGCGCGACGTGCGTCGATGGCGGCAGACGTTTCACCTGCTCCAGCGTTTCAAAAGGGCGCTTCAGCGTTACGATGCCGTAGCGGTCGGCCTCTATAAACTGGTTCTCGAAGAGAAGCCCATTAGCCCACGTTTGAAAGCCCGCCGGGTTCCACCCCATATAGCGCGGCTGCTTGGCCTGTGGCACGCCGTGAAACTCCTTGATCTTGATTTTATTCAGGTGCTCGTCGGTGCCCTCGAAGACGAAATTACCGAGCCGCCCCGCGCACTTTCTGAAGGTCGAAACGCTCGTGAAATCGTCAGTGGTGATGGCTGTGTAGCGTTCTTCCCCGAAAATATTGCGGAAGGAACACACGTATTTCGGTTCAGTGGCAGACATGATGAAGTACAGCACATTGAACGTGAAGGGGCAAATTCGTATCTTGCCTTTGTTGCTCGTTTGCGTCCAGAGTCCGCCATCTTTCTCGAAGTAGCCCTGGTCAAAGAAGGCCGACCGCGTATCGTCGTCGAGTTCGCGCAGGGCGCTTTGGCTGGTCTCGTGACCGCGCTTAGCGAGCTTGTAGTACTTCTTGAAGTCGGACCACAGCCCGCCCATCGTGTCGTAGTACGACCCGCGCACGGTGTCATTCTGAATCCACTCCAGCGCGCCTCCGAGCCGCCCGATGGCCTGTGCCCGCTCGTGCGGCCCCGACGTACCCGCCAGTTCCTCCTGCTTCAGCAGCCAGCCGGTCAAGTAGTCCTGCTTGGTCCGGGTCCAGTTCTCCAGATCGGCGATGGTGTGCACCTTCCGGCGGAGGTAGTCGTCCGGATCGGTCTTATCGCTTCCTTTCGACCGCTCCGGGATCAGTACTTCGACACGAAAGCCGGCCCGAATGAGCGCCTCCGCATTACGGGGTAGCGCCTCCAGACCGGCTTTGTCGTTGTCAATCGTGAGAATGACGTGCATCGTGTACTTGGCCAGCAGCTTGATTTGGTTCGCCGTAAGCGCCGTCCCACCGCTGGCCACCGTATTCTTCAGACCCGACTGCCACATCTGCATCGCGTCCATCTGGCCTTCGACCAGGTACGCGTGCTTCTTCTTGGAAATCTCGCTGCAGGCGACGTCGAGGGCGAACAGATGGTCGCCTTTCGTCCAGACCGCATCGGAGCTGTTGAGGTATTTGGCGGGTTGGTAGCTGGCGTCTGGCGCCGGCTCGGTAATCAGCCGCCCGGTGAACGCCACCACGCGGCCGCGCACGTCGCGGATTGGCACCATCACGCGGTCCTGGAACACGTCGTAGAAGGTGCCGCTTTTGTCCTTAACCAGCCCGGCTTCGACGAGTACGTCGGCCGCGAAGCCCTGCCGGATGGCGTCGTCGTAGAGCCGTCGTGGCGCACTGGGTGCCGCGCCCATCCGGAAGGTGGTCCGGACATCCTCCGCCAGCCGGCGGCGTTCGGCCCAACGCGTCGGCAGGTCGTTGGCCTGGAACCACGCAGCCGCCCATTCCAGTGCTATCCGGATGGATGCCCGGCGCTTGGCCTCCTGCTGGTCCGCCGCCGCTTGCTCCGGGTCTTGCGCCTCGCGCTCGATGTCAATGCCGTTACGCTGAGCAATCTCTTCGACGGCTTCGGCGAAATCCAATTTGCAATGATTCATTACGAATTGAATGCCGTCGCCGGCCGCTCCACAGCCAAAACATTTAAAATAACCCTTTGAGTCGTGGACCCAAAAAGAAGGGGTTTTTTCGTCGTGAATAGGGCAGCAAGCACTGTATTTATTCCCTTTTGCTTTCAGGGAAATATATCGCCCGATGACCTCAGAGGGGCGCAGGTCACGGACGCGTTGGATGGTCGTTTCGGATAGGCGCATAGGCCGAAGGCAGGGCGTTAGAAATTGAAGGTCAACACAGAATACTTCACTTCGCGGCCATATTTAGTGTTGTACACGTGCTGCCGACCATCGTGGAGCAGGTGACAACGCTGGCATAAAGCCGCTAAATTGTGGAAGCGATTATTGGTCCTGTTCCTGTCGATGTGCGCCACGGATAGAATAATTCTGGTGACACCGCGACGTTTGTAAAAGCGTTGTTTTTCACGCCAGCTCATCTCTGCCGAGGCTTGCGTAATAGTGGACAGATCGTCACCTGACAGCTCGGTGAACACACTCGGTGCACCAGGGCGGACGGGCTTTGCGCGCCGGCCAATAAGTCCGTTTTCCAGCCCGCACCACTCACAGCGGTTGCCGGCGCGACGGTACCGAATCAACCGGCTGATCAGCGTCCACTTCGGATGGTATTTGTTGATCTTCCGGACCAGCAAACGCCATCTGAGCAAACCGCCCGCGTCAAAGGTGACGCGGGCGGGAATAGCGCGGAAGATGCAGCCCTGACAGCTCATAGGTCGAAGATCAACTCCGGCTCTTCGAAGATTCGGTGCAGTTTTGCCAGAAGGGACATTGCGGCCGGTTCGTCAAAGTGGTCAAAGGCACCATACCTTATTGCTTCCGTCTTCATAAAATATTTAGACTCCAGCCGTACCCCTTCATGTACGGTTGTGAATGAAAGGCAAAAGCTGGGAGCGTCGTCGGGATGAGTATCATCCGGCTCGTCGAAGGTTTTCTGGACGAGGAGCTGGTTGCCGTCGACTTCGATGATTTTAGCGAAAGTGGACATCGTGAAATTCGTTGAGAGGGTTAGTGGATCGGACAAGTCAGCAGGCGCAGAACGCTCAGAGCCAGCAGCCCGGCGATGATCAGCAGGAGGGCGGTCTTCTTCATGGCTGCATGTATTGGCGACAATCGAAGAAGATCACGTCGGAATCGTCGTCAGCAGCACCGCCGACGTAGCGGCTGCCTCTGCGAGTGAGGGAGCTATTGGGGCCAAGCGTGTCGTACATCCAGACGAGCAGCTTCGCCAGCTCCGTGACGCTGTCAATGGCCATCACGCTAAACTTGGCGTACCAGCGGTCCAGGCAGGATGGCCAGCTGATACCGGCCGGCTCTGGGTATTCAACCGTTGCCGAGAGCGCATAGAGCAGCTCTGGCGACTCGCGGAGCAGGAAGATGTCGCACTCGTCGACGCCGAAGACGCCCGGCGTTGCCCAATCATAATCGCCGTTTTGGTAGAGAACGGCAAGCGTTGCAGGGGCTTGCTCAGCATAGTGCTCAATGCCGCCGGGATACCACTCTAGTGCTCGATAAGCCCATTTTTCACCACATAGAAGGGCTACTTCTAATTCCTCCCAAGCCTCGATGAATTGAGCCAGATCCGAGTCCAGCTCCGTATCGATGTGGATGTCGTCAAACATCCAGAAATAGAACACCCCTTCAGTCTCTACACGGCTGATCAGGTATTCGCCGAAGCGACAGAAGTTTAATCCGGGAAAGACTTTGAGAGCAGGGCCGGTCTGACCTTTAAGGAGATCAAAAAGCTCGTCGCGAAAGCAGGCATAGGCTTCAACTGGCGTGACGGGGTCGATACGCCTCGTGTAAGGGGCGGGGAGTCCGGGCCAGACTCCAACGTCGACCATCAGGTCACGCTTCTCCGAAGCCAGCATGCGTAAGTCGGCCTGCTTGATGATGTCGTTATCAGCATCAGAGAGCGGGAAGGGGAGGTTGAACGCCCGGTGGATGCACCTCATCATCTCGTATTCGGCCTCGCGGTAAAAGGCCATTGCCGGGTGCTGCTTGATTGGCCGGGCGATATCGGCCAGGTACGCTTCACTGGCATCGTGCAGCAGCGCACAGGCCTGCAGCTCGCGGCTAGCGCCAGCCTTTCGCAACTCCTCCAGCATCAGCACGGAATGCTGAGCCACCGAATAGAACGACGAGCTGTGTCCGGTAAAGCGGCAGATGTTGGAAAGCGCCCAAGCAATATCCGTCATCCGGATGGTGCTCGGATCGGGGTCAAAGGGGTTGACCGATTGCCCCGTATAGGTTTGAATAACTGACATTCTTGTAGGAATTAGGAATTGTGAAAGCCTCGTTGTTGCTCTCCTGGACGGACGGTGAAGGGTAAGCCAAGTGTCGTCTGGATCGCGACTGGTTTTGGGGTCTGGGTGACCGTATCAGTCGGTGGTGCCGGTGCCGGCGTCTTCGGCGGAACCGGCGCGACCAGCTCCGCCCATTGGGGTTCTCGCTGCTCCCAGCGGAGCAGGACGTGCGCCAGCTGCTGCTTCTCCCATGTGATGCCCTTGTTGGCGTACATCCGGATGAGCACTTCGCGGAGGTAGGCAGCCGGCCGACCCACGTCGAACCAAGCAATGCGGTCGCTGACCTCCGCCATCGTCAGGCGGTACACCCCGACGCATTCGGCCGTCCCCAACAGCGCCCCTTTCAGCCAGATGGCGTAACGCCGGCCCGGCTGAAACTTCTCGTTATCGAGCCGCACGGTACCGAATGCCTCACAGCTCAGTTTCCCGTTCCAGTTGCGCGTAAAGTCGATTTTGAGGGTCTCCGTCATCGGTCGGTTCAGAAAAGTTGAGGAGGGAAATGATGGGGGAAGCGGTTAAAAACAGCCTGCAGCTTGGCCGCGAAATCGACGGGACTGGATAGCTGCCACACCTGATAGAGCATCGTGTTACCGCGACGAGCCATCCGGCTGGCGAGCTTCACATGCACATCTGCCTGGTCGGTGATCACCATGCGAAGGGTCACGTGGTCAAAGACTCGATACCAGCAGTCCCCCGCGACCGGCGGGTAGGCATATAAGCCAGCCCGCCGGCCATCACTGATCATTCCGTGCTGCTTCAAAAGCGAGTCGGTTGGCCGAAAGGAGGGGAGATCAAAAGCCTCTGCCGGCGTGATAGCAGGGGCGTTCATGGCCGGAAAAGGGGTTCTCGCTTATCCGGACGCCACGGCACCAAGCTTTCGCCGGTCAGGTCTGCCCGTCCCCACTTCGTGAAGGGTAAGAGCTTGTGGCGAATGCGCTTCCGATTTACTTGCTTCAGCAGTCGGCGCTCCAGATCGATCTCTTCTTTTATCACTGCCTCCTCGAGCAGATAGACCAACTTTCCAAACTGGACGGCTGCGTACTCATCGCGAAAGCCGAACGTGATAATGTGATGGATACCCGGAAAGGCAGGCTGCAGCTTCTTTTCAAACTTCACGACCTGCTCCTTGATGATGATCGTAGAGCAGTGCGGCCCTGGCGGATGATATTGAGCCATCAACTCCCGAAGGCGTATCGTCGACGCCCGCGACAGGATCATATAGAAGTTGAATCCCCGCTGCCACGCCCGACGAAGGGGCTTCGGCCCAAGCGTAAGCAGCTTGGTGTTCTCGATCATCGGCACGATCCGAGCAGCGGCTTGCACCGTGCTGGACACTTGAAAGCGGCTGTATTTGGCTTCGAGCTGGTAGAGGGCATTTGAAACAGACTCATCCGAGAAAGACGTCAGAGAGCATAGACCACGACCAGTGCGTTGGTCCATTAATTCGATGCTGTTTTTATTAGCGTCGACGTGGATGAAGAGCTTGAGCGCATCGGCGCCGTAGAGGAGCGGATGCCCGCAGGAGGTAACGGGAAGACCCCAAACGCGCTTTGCCACATACCCTGTGGATCGGTTGCCGAAGAGCATCCAGAACCGCTTTTTGTCTGGCCGCGCCATCAGCTGCTGAGCCAGATCGGTTGGAATAGTGCTGGCGCTATTCATCGCCTGTCGGTGTAGAAAAATCCTGACCTTCTGCAGAAGGCTTAAACTCGCGTTTAATAGCCTGATTTAATGCTGAGAAAGCCTCCGTATGCGGCCCAAACGCCTGCAGCTCCACGACTTCTTCTGATAGAACCAGAAGCATAGAAGCGGTTTCAGGAGATAAACAAATGATGATCGGAGCTAACTCCTGCTTTGCTTCCGTAGGCTCAAATGCGGCGCTAGATGGATCATCCGGATGATTATTATCAAAGTCTGGCTGCTCAGAATCGTCATAGAAGTCGTCGGCCGGATCATAGTTAGGATCGTCTTCTAATTCGCCACTTCCATCACAGCGTCGGCAGATTTGGTCATCTAATTCGCCTGTACCGAGGCAGAGCGGGCATTCGACAGATTGCGGCTCCGCTGGCGTTGTGTCATCACACCGCTCAAGCAGGATACCATCACCCAGACCTTCCCAGTTGCCGGCTGTGCCGACGAGTGGCTGCCAGGATACTACCCGCGTCACCCAGCACGCTTCGGTCAGGGTTGTCATGAAGCCACCAGAGCATTCGCTATCCGTCGCGATATAGCGGCAGACAGCCTGTCGCAGCTCGGTGGTTCTGTACTCGTGGTAAGTAACCAGGTATTCGAGCTTGTCGGAGGGAGCGCCGAACGACTCGATGTAATGGGTGTCGTTGCTGTGCAGATTGCCCGCCAGCAGCCATTTGGCGCGTTCGCTAAGCATGGTGGCGGCTGGTTAAGGTGAGGATTTGAGCACCCATATCGTGACCAGCAATCCGGCGAATCGCAGCCCGGCGGTTATCGAGCGTTTCCGCGATTTCCCGGACATGCGGCTGGTTGAGGAAGACCCGCTTGCTACGGTCATCCTGAGCACCACCGGCGGCTGCGTAGCCGTCGATCAGCTCGATGTATTCATTGAGAAAATGCTTCTCCTCTTTAAGGAGTTGCGCTAATTGCCCGGCGTTTTTGTAGGTAAGCATGGGGTTTGGGTTGAAAAAAAATTAAGGATTGAGGAGCGATTGGATATCGCGCTCTTTTGCGTCTCGCTGTTCCTCCAGTGTTCCGAGGCGGTTGCGGAGCTGGTCGCGGGTATAGGTCGCGGCCCCTGTCCTGTGCAGCTCTTCGATCTGCTGCTCGATGTAGGCTTTATCGGCGCGGAGGGTGCGGATTTTCTCTTCCTGACTCATAGCTCGGTACGAGGGGTAGAAGAGAAGCCTTTCGCTTTTGCGGAGGGCTTTCGCCAACGGTCAACGCGGACTGTCTGCCGCGTCGCAACTACTTCCACTTCGGTAGCTACATCGATCTCGGTTGTCAGATGAATAGCCTTCCCGAAGAGCACCCGAAGGGCATCCACAAGGGACACGGTGAGCTTGGTTTGGTTGAAAATCGTCATTGCTCGCAGGGTTTATAGGTTCTTGACATCTTCGATCATCTCACGCCGCTGCTTCTTGCAGATGGCCATCGCCTCGCGTACCAGCTCCTGCTCATAGCGCCAAGCGTCCTGCTGACCGATCTCGATGTAGAGCAGCTGGTACTGGTCCAGTGCATCGAGTAGCAGCTGCAGGAATGCCTGCAGCTTGCGGAGCTGGTCGAGGCTAAGCCGCTCCAGCGTCGTGGACGTGAGCACCACTAGCATTAGCCGTGAGCAACTGCCGTGGTGGATGGCTCGAGGACTTCCACCTCATGGCCGAATAGCTTGTTGAGCCACGTTTCCAAGCAGCGCACCTCATAGATGCTCAGCTCCGTCTTGCTGCTGTTATCCCAGATCTGGTTGAACCGGATCAGGGACATACCGCCGAGCGTATCGCTCAGTAGCTTTTCGGTCGGCCGGACGCTTTCGAGTCCGGCCTCGTTCAGAAGGGTTTTAACCCGGTTTCTGACTTTCATAAAAAGGAATGGGGGATGTTGGTGGCGCGTCTTTTGTCGGGCTAGGTGACTGCTTTTAAAAACAGACCCATACACTACTGAAAAGATGACCGTACAAAAGTGCATAGTTTGTACGACAAATCAAACACAAGTGTCTGAAATTTTGTCAAAACTTCGCTACACTATACCTCCTTCCTTTGTCCACTATGAAAACGCCCACCAACCGTGGCGGCGCTCTGGAAGCTGCCGTCCGGAAAAAAGGCTATCCCGTTAGCCACCTAGCAGAACGACTAGGAGTAAGCAGGAGCACGCTGTATCAGTACTTTAAGAAGGAAGACCTCGATATCGAGACGGTCGACCGGGCTGCCAAAGTCATCGGCTGGGATTACGTCCGCGAGTTCAAGGGACTGTCCGAAGATGTATACAGCATTGTCACGGAGCCTGCTGCAGGCTTCAGCGCTTTGAGCCTATGTCGAGAGGAGTTGGGCAAGATTCAGGCGCACCTCACCGCGACTCAGCAGAAGCTGATCAACGCTTACGAAACCATCGAATCCTATCAACGCGTCTATGGCCCGCTTCCAAACTGACATCCGCGAGCTGGTATTGGCAGCAGCTGATGCTGGCGACTTGTACCTGGTCAACGAGCACGGCACGCGCTACGACGTAGCCAGCGACGAGCTGCTGAGCATCGGCCAGTGCTGGGCGCACATCCGCGACCACAACGACGGCCGCTGGTACGTGCAAGAGTTGGGTGCGGCTGCTGAGCTATGCTCGCTGCCGCTGGCGCGCTTCTTCGAGCCGTTTCACGCTCATTTCACGCACGGGGCTTAAGTCCTTGTAAATCAATGGTGTTTACAAGCCCCGTCCGGACCGCAAAAAGCCCCTCTGGTTTGCTCCAGAAGGGCTTTTTTATTTCTGGAACACGAGAGTGGAATAGTTTATCTCTCTGTTTTTGCCCTTGGGCTTTTTGAAAGAAATGAGAAACTGCTTCTCAGCCCCCCCTCACAACAGCTGCGGGCAATATAGCCGGACTTGCAGCTCGGTCATATTCTCGGCGTGACGGATGAGCGCGTCTAGCTCGGTGGGGCGTAGGCAGGTGAGATTGGTGCCGACGTTGCAGGCCATTTGCCACTCGGTTTTCGATAGGTTGCGGTCTTCCAGGGCGGGGTAATCGACGCGAGCTGCTAGGGCGGCTTGCAGCTTGGCTTTGTACCGGCGGGGGCGCGCAACCCACTCCGGATTGAGTTGGTGAGCGGCTACTGTGGCGGCAGGGATGTTGCCCTCTGCGAGGTTTTCGATGAAGCGGGGAATACATTCTTCCAAGCGCCAGCCCAGCGACTGATACGCGATGGAGCGGGTGGATTGACCGTTGGGCCGGTAGAGCAGATTCGCCATCTGCACGTTCTTGATGCGGTTCATGAACAGATCGACGGTGCGGAGCAGGAGCGTGACGGTGTTATGATACTGACCGGCGATGGTGAGGCGCCGACCGGCGTCGGAGATGATGATCGTTTGGCACTCGTACCTGCTTCGGGGCTGGGTGAGCTTCTGAAGGCCTTGATTATCGTAGACGCCGCCGTCGATGAGGCGCGGAGCGACGCGGATAAGCTCGTCTTGATACAGGCCGCCATCCGTAGGGTCATCGACGGCGCGGCCGTCGTCGGTGGCGTTTTGGTAGAATTCCGGGGCGATATGGATGGGAGTGAAGGCGAACGGCACGCACGACGACGCCACGACCGCCCGCGCAACCGGGAACCCGACCGGCGTGAATTTGATCGGCGGCTGGTAGTAGGCGTAGGTCGAATCGCCCATCCGATCTGCGGAGAAGGTGAACGGCCGCCCCGTTTGCAGATTCGAGGAGCCGATGGCCATTAACGGCCCTTTGAGGTCGGGGAGGGTGCGTTTCTGGAAGAAAAACTTGTCGTAAGCCGCTTCGATGGCCTCGCTGATGGGGAGCAGGCGGAACTGGAAGCGCAGCAGCAGGAATAGAAACAGCGGTAATAGGAACAAAACCGTCCACGCCCAAGGGGTGAAGAGGATATAAATCAGCCCGACCAAAATGCTCACGATGAGCACCAGCGGCAGCAGAATGCGCGGCGTGCGCAGAACGGCGCCAATCGTGCTGCACGTCAGGAGCTTGTGCCGCATCTCGGCGTGAAACGCGGGGTATTCGCCGTCGTGCAGCGCGTAAGCGGCCCCCGTAATGGAGCCGCCCGAAATAGTCGAGAGTACGTTGACGCGGGCAAGAATCCGAAGCTCGTGGAGCTTATTGAGCGTGCCGAGGTGATAAGCCGCCGCCCGATAACCGCCACCGGAAAGCGCCAAGCCGAGAGTTTGCATAAGGAGGAGAGGATTCGTCGGGAGCTACAAAGTAGTATCCCCAGCCCTCACGCGCACCGCCGGTATGGGAACCGCAGGCCGCGCGCCCCGGCGTGGACCGGCTCGGTGCCGGTGCCGATACGAACGTCGATTTGCGTTTGGCAGGCGTCGGTGCGGGTGATGAATTTGAAGACGGGGGTCTTGACTTCCATAATCCCGTGATACGCCGATAGCTGGACCGGTAGGCTCAGGAGCTGCGCCAAGGCATCGGCCACGGCGGGCTGCTGCTGCGCGATATCGGCGAGCGCCTGTTCTCCGTGCGTGGGTTCGTGGAGCAGGTTTTCGTCTGAATCTGCGTTGGCGAGCATATTCAGGCCCAGATAGTTGAGCGCGAGCAAGCGGGCTGCTAGGGCTGCTGGCTCGGTGGTGATTCGCCAGATATAGCGCGCCGCTTGCCGCTCATCCGGTTCTGGGGCGGCGCGTAGCCACGCTTGCAGCACGGGGTCAGGGGTGGTGCTGAGGGGAGGGGTTTCGGGGCACCCGGTCAGCGATTGCAGGATGGCGGTATCACCAAGGGCGCAGGCGTCGGCGAAGGCGTCGAGGAGGAAGGTTTGCGCGGCCACGGCGTAGGTATCGGGTGCCACCGTGCTGAGGTAGCGACAGGGCAGGGGTAGTCCCCGCACCATCGATTCGGGCAAACCCTCTTCTATCAGCTGAAAATGAAGCCCTTGGCGTAATACCGCCTCGCGGAAGCTGTGCAGCCGGGTGGGGCGCACGGCGTGAACTTCCACCTGCGCCGGACCCCGACGAAGGCGCGGCCCGATGGTCCAGAACCCAGCCGTTAGGGCATGTTCCAGAATCGGTTCCCAGTGGGCGCGGGCTTCGTCGCCGACCCATTGCAGGCGGAGGAAATGCGGTAGCTCGACGCCGGTAATCGGGCGTAGCTCAGTCCACAAGCTGCTCATAAGGTTGGGTTTGCTGTTGAGGTTGCGCTTGCTGCTGAGGCCGGTTTTTCCATTCTAGAAGGCGGTAGATGTGCGTGTTCCGCCGGTTGCGCCACAGGAGTAGGAACTGCTGTTCGAGGTACGTGCGGGTGGGGACATCGAGCGAGATGGGCGTTTTGCCGGCCGCCACGAGCTGCGCTTCGGCTAGCGCGAACAGCTCTTTCCAGACCGCGCAGTGCTCGGTGCGGTTGCGCCAGTCGCCGTCGATGGCGGTGCCGGGGCATTGGCCTTTGCAGAACAGGAAGAACCGACAATCGCGACAGCCGCCGTATTCCTGCGGTATCTGATTCAAGACCAGATACCGCTCGAACCCCGCATAATCGGCCTTCACTTGGTCAATGCCGTCCTTGTTGGTGCGCCCGCAGTTGCTGCGCTGCCCGTTGCCCTCGATGCCCTGTACGGCGGCGGTGGTGAAGGGGTCGCAGGCGGTCCAGACGCACGACACGTTTCGGTCTTGCCCGAGCAGGAGGGCTTTCAGCTCTTCCACTACATCGAACCGGATGTTTTTCAGCTCCGCTTGCAGGCGGAAGAAATACGTGAGCGCGGTCAGGTTTTCGGCTTCCGTGAGGCCGAGGCTGAGCCGGATGGCGGCGTTTTCCGATTCCAGCAAGTGCAGCCGCACGGTGCGGATGCCGAGGCGGTCGAGGGATTGGAGCCACGCGCCCATCTCGGGCAGGTGTTCGGGCAGGGCGTTGCCGCGGTGGAGCGTCACGATCAGGCCCGGCGTCAATCCTTCGGCCACGAGCAGCCGGATGGCGGCTTCCACTTGCTCGGTCGCGGCGCGGGTGCGGGCGGCGCTCTTCACAAAGCGCACATCGTTGAGCGCGCCCGGCCCATCGATGGAAACCCCCACTTCCACCCGGTACCGGTGAAAGAGCGCGATGTGCGCGGCCGTCACGAGAGTGCCGTTCGTCTGGATGCTGTTCCGGCCGTATTGCTCGAAACCCCACCGAAATAGCTCCTCTAAATCATCCATCGGCAGAAGCAGCGGCTCGCCGCCGAAGAGCACGAACGGCCCGCCGCCGGCTTTCACGACGGCGGCCTTCATGCGGTCCAAATCATACGGGCGGGCGGTGTTACCGGCGTCGCGCTGGGGCTGTTGGTAACAGTAGGTGCACGCCAGATTGCAGGCCACACCGTAAGGGCGGAGTTCGAGGCTCATCAGGCGTTACTTTGGTTTGCCGTTGTCGGCGTGGTCGGTTTGGTCCTGATGGCTGCTGGCCTGGTCGTTATGCGGCGTACCGGGGATGTCGGTGTGGGCGGTCCCGGAGTCGTTGTGCGGCACGCTGGTTTGGTCGATGTGCCCGCCGTAGCCGTTTTGGTCTTGGTGGGTTCCGGGGTTGTCGGTGTGCTGACCGGGGGCATCCTGGTGCGCGGCGCCCGCGTCGTCGATGTGCGAGCCGTACATATTGTCGATGTGCATGTTCACATCGCCGTGGTTGTTGAAGACGTTGATGGCGTCTTGGATGAAGCTGAACGGGTAGTTGAATGCTTCGAGGAGCGCGGCGGCAGCGTCGGCGCCGAGGCCGTACACGTCCATCAACACCTCGCCGATGGCCTGACCAGTGTTGGCGATTCCTGTGATGATGCCCTGCCCGATGGCTTCGAGCCACTTCGACGGGTCTTTCAGGAACGCGAGAATCGCCTGCGTCACCTCATCCACCACCAGCTCGGCGATGTTCGCCAAGCCGTTGAGATTCACCGTCAGGTCAACGCTGAACGACAGGCTTTCGCCCATAAACTGCACCGCCCCGTTGAGCAGCGCCGACGGCGTGCTGTTCATATAGGAGATGCCCACGCCGCCGCCCACGCGCGCCACAATCTGGTAATTGCCGAGGGCGCCGAGGTTGAGGTTCTGGTTCAGCCCGACGTACACGCTCCCGCCGAGCGAGAAATTGTCGAGGGCGTTGAACGTGCCATTAATCTGGTACTCGATGAGCGCCGATTTCTGGTCGATCTCAATATCCAGCCCCGCTGAGCTGATGTTGACGTACGCATTCTCCGCAATCAGCCCCAGAATATTGATGCTCGCCGAAAGCAGGAAGTGCTTTTGGTTGTACGGCGCGGGCTTGGTCGGCTGGTCGTAGGTCGAGAGGGAGAGGTACGGGCCGGTGGTGCCGGTGCTGTCGGTGAGGCTGAAGAAGCTTTCGTTCCAGACCACAATCTTGCCCAAGCTGCCATCGACGGAGATGCCGTTGCTCGAATCAATCTCGATGGTGGTGGTCAGGACGATGAAGAAAATCTGGAGCTGAGCCGACACGAAAAAGCCCTGCGGGAAGGTCAGCGTGCCAATCATCGTGTTGGCGGGCGCCAGATAGAACTGCGCCTCATACCCGACATTAATCACCGACCCCGCCAGAGTCAGCTCGTAATGCTGAATCACCGAGCCGCTCGCGAACGTCGTGAGGTACCAGCTCTGCCCCGGCGTGCTCACTACCAGATGCACCTGCTGCTGCCCCGACGGAATCGGGTGCCCTTGCGCGGCAAACGCGGCGCCAACGGCCGCCATATCTTGGTTATCGAGGCTCGTGGCGAGCGTCGCGGGGACGGTGAAGCTCTGCGTCGGGTCGCCCTGCACGGAGACCTGCCCGAGCACGGTCGCGAACTCCGGCGGAATCGTGACGAGCTGGCCGATAGTGGCCTGCATCAGGTCGGCGAGGTTGGTGTCGCTCACCGAACCGGCCACCATACTCTTCTGCGGGGCGCTGGTATCGACGAAAATCGCGACCGAGCTGTTGAAGTTGTTCACGCTCGGCGCGTAAATCGTGCAGGCGACGCCGAGACTCGGAATCCCCTCGAAGCTGATGCCGATTTCGAGCGCCAGATTTTCGAGCTTGATGACGTCGAAGTTGAGCACGCCCTGCATCGTGCCCGACACAAACGCGCCGTTCTCGACGATGGCGAGGGTCGTCGCGAAGATTAAATCCTGATTATTCGTCAGGCTGCCGAGGCCGCTGATGGTGAGGCTGCCGGTGAGGAACAGCATCAGCTCACCCTGAATGATGCCGCCGCCGAAGCTCCCCGAAAACACGATGTTGTCTTCGATATTGACGAGCGGCAGGTACACCGTGAGCTGGGCGTTCTGCGTCGGGTTGGCCCCGAGGAACAGGCTCACCCCAATCTGCGCGTCGATGTTCAGGAACGACTGCATCATCTGGGTGTTCTGATTCAGGCTCAGGTCCGCCGTGGCGAAGGCGTAAAGGCCCGCCTGAATGCCGGGCACCGCCTTCGGAATCGTGAGGCTCTTGGTGTTGAGCGTCGGGTCGGTGAAGTTCTCGGAGCCGGGGAACTGGTACCCCGCGAGGCTCATCGTCGAGATGACCATCCCGAGACCGGTGAGCTTGAACACATCGTCGAACGGCTTCAGCCCGCTCAGCCCCGGAAACTCGGAAATGCCGTTGAGCGGCAGGTCGATACCCGCCGCAAAGCCCCACTTGCCTTGGTCGCGCTGCACCACGAAGAACAGCGCCAGCGTGGGCAGGGCATTCACTTGCAGGTCGGTCCGCAGCGAGAGCATCGTGCTCCCCGTGGAGTCGTGCTTAATCAGAAACTCGGTCTGCGAGAAGTTGAACGTCGGGAGCCACGTAAACGCGTTCATCGACGTATCGCCCACCAGCCGACTGGTGACGGACGCGAGGTCGATGGTCATATTCGGAATCCGCGAGTCAATCAGGAAGCTCCCCGACAAATCGTAGTTCGCCAGCAGGTTGAAGCCCAGAAACGCCGCCGTGCCCGAAAGCTGCCCCGCCATCGTGTTACTCGGACCATTATTCCCGAGCTGAAACGACAGCGACGCCACCGCCACGCTCTCGGCGCCGCCGAAATTGAACGCGAAGCTGCCCGTCACCGTCCCGCCCACGCCGTACTGCACCGGCGAGGTGGTAGTATCGGCGCTGAGCTGGAGGTTGGTCAGCGTGAACGTCGCCACTTCCGCCACACTCTTCACGGCCGGAATAAAATACCCCGCCAAATCGATGAGGTTGACCGGCGTCGTCGGCGATTGCGTCACCGCGATGAACCCGCGCGGCAGCGTCGCGCCCACCTCGAACGTCACGATGGGCTGGGCAGACGGGAAATTGGCCGACCCGCTGAGCAGCAGCGTCGCCTTGCGGGTGGCGCTGTTGAACGGGGTGTAGATGTTCAATTCAGCCCCCACGTCGCTGATATTGAGCACGCCGGGAATCACGTTCCACCCGGCTCCCGTCGCCGTACTCACCCCCAACGACACGGCCGCCAGCGTCGGCGGGACGGTATTGGTGATGGAAATCGAGACGCTGTTGATGTTCAGGCCGGTGTTGAGGTCCGGCGGGATGAGGGTGGTCAGGTCGTTGCCGGTGCCGCCAATCCAGCGCGCCAGCTCGGCGGGGCCGGGGAGGGTTACGTTCGTGAACTCGCCGGTGATGGTGGTCCACGGCTGCCCGTTCGTCGGGAGGAGCGACGAAATCGTCAGCCCGCTCTGGCTCCCCAGACTGAAGCTCACCGCCGCCATAATGCCCGCCTTGTAGCTGCTGCCGTCGGGCGCAAAATCACTCACCAAGGAGAGCGTGACGGGGAGCGACAGGCTCGTGAAAAACTTGTCCAATGAGGCGGGCATCGCCAGCGTCAGCGCCATCGTGGGGCCGTAGGTCTGGTTTTGCACCGGCCCGATGGCGTTGGTAGTCAGGAACTGCCCAAACAGCAAATCCACGATTTGCAGGGAGCTGCCCCCCGGTAGCACCGGTCCGTAGAAATTTAAGCCCGTAATCAGCGCCAACGACTGCCCCGCGACCAACGTCGTCTCGGTGTGGTCATACGACGAGAAGATGAACTGCGCGGTCGGGGGCGCCGTGATTTGAAAATCACCGAGGGACGTACCGGCTACTTTCGGGAAGAACGTAGCGAACCCGGTCGTGGTCGGGGCCGGAATCTGAAACGCGAGCACCAGCGTCGGCTCCGCGTTCAGCAGCGAATAAATGACCGTGGCCATGGTGGCGGTGCCCGACAGGCTATCGGGGATGCCGCTCGCCGTCCCCTGAAACATAAAGCTGCCGTCGGGGGCGGTAAGCTGCTGCACGCTCGTGAGCGCGAGCTGCGCGATGCCGACGCTGTTCGTCAGGAACGCGGCAATGGCCGTGCTGCTGCTCCCGAAATCAGCCGGGTTGACGGTCAGCGTGGCAGCAGTAGTATTAAATTCTTTGGCGACAATCGCCTGAAGGTCTTGCGGGAGCATACGGCGGAGCGGGGTTAGCTGATGGTTAGCCGATGATTAGCTGATGGATAGCTGAGCGAAAAGGCAGAATTAGCTAAGCGAAAGCAGGATGGGCAGATGGTCGGAAACCGACCGCCGGTAGGCGATAAAAGCCGCCTGAAGGGTGGTATAAGTGATGACCGTACCGGGCGTAAGCCCCTGCTTGCACGCATCCCAAGCCCCGAGCGCGTGGGCGTAATTGGCGTCGTAAGCGGTGTTGCCGGTGGCGTTCACGGCGGGAGTAATAAGGTCGGCGAGCAGCCCGACGGCGGTGCAGCCCGCCATTTTCACAAAAAAGTTGTCGTACTGCGACGATAAGCAGTCGTTGAGGGTGCTCACGGTCGCCGTGGCGGCTTTGAGCGAGGTCGCCTGATTGGCCAGCTTCATCCCATATCCCAGCCCCACCAGATTGCCGAAGGCCGATTTGCCGTACCCGCTTGTGGGGTCGGAAGGGTCGATATTAAAATCACCCATCACGATGCCGTTCGTCGCGGCTTTAATCTGCGGAATTGCGGCGATGTTGTTGCAGCCACTCGCCACGAACGGGGCGCCGTTCTGCGGCCCCGGCGCGTGATAAACTCCCACCGGCACGCTCGCCATCGTCTTGCTCCCGACCTTCATATCCATGATATACAGGCACGGCGGGCGCTGCGAGCTGTTCGGAAACTCCAGCGAGATACTCGCGAAGTTGTCAATAGTGGCAGTATGCGTGAAGCTATTCGTCGACCAAATCGCCACGTACTGCTCCGAATGCCCCACGTACTGGTCCGAATCCTGATACCGAACGGGGTCATTGATGTAATTCACCCGCCCGCCAATCTCATCCCCGAACGAATCGCCCATAAAAGAAACGACTTCAATCAGACCAAGAAAACTGGCGTCGAATTTTGTGTAAACGGCCGAGACGTAGTTGTAAAATAAGTCCTTGCCTTTTTTTGCGCTGAAATTGAAAATGTTCCAGGAGAGAAGGTTGACGGCCATCGGATTCGCGTGGAAAGTGGGGGTGAGGGAAAATCAGTACTACAAAAACTCCCCGCCCCCTTGGGGGAGGGGTGCCCCGAAGGGGCGGGGTGGGGAAGGCGGTTGAGCAAAGCGGCTAAGCACCGCCACGCCGTGGCTCACGACGGAACCGCCGGTTCCAATCGTGGAAGGGCCGTTGTCATGCGCAACAGGGCCGTTGTCATGCGTTACAGGGCCGTTGTCATGCACGACAGGGCCGATGTCATGCACAACATCGTCAATGTATTCAATGACACCCCCGTTGTCATGGTGGTATTTGCCGATGTCATGCATGACATTGATAAGTTTCGCAATTTTTAGGTCGATTCATTGCGAATGTTAGCGATTTGGGGTGCGGGCGAGGTGGGTCGTTGCTCAGCCGTCGTGCCGTAACCGCACTCCCCACCCCGCCCCCAAGGGGGCGGGGAATCTGAGTAGGGGGGAGCGATACGCGTCGAAAAGGGGCGTAAAGCGGCTGCTGGCCTTATCGCCGTCGGAGCGGCCGGGGAACCAGCGTTGTTGATCGAGGCGACGGATATAGGCGGCTTGTTGGTCGAAGGCGTCGGCGCCCGCGTCGGCCGGGGAGGTTTGGAGGGTGGTGCCTTCGGCGTAGAACACGATGGTGAGCACCTTGCGGGTGCGGTCGCTCGTGTTGGGCGCGGCGCCGTGGACCGTCCAGCCCCAGTGGGCGGTGATATCGCCGGGGGCGAGGGGCGGTACGGTGCTGACGCGGGTGTGGTGCTGCGCGAGAAACGCGTCCAGCTTTTCAGGGGACTGGCTGATTTCGTGGAGGTTGCCGAGACTGCCGAGCCGGTGGGTGCCATTCAGGAACCGCAGCGGCCCGATGGCGTCGTCAATCGGCACCAATGGAATCCAGAGCGTGAGGACACGGTCGGTGGCGAGGGGCCAATAGTAGCGGTCCTGATGCCACGGGGTGGCGCCTTGGCCGTGCTGCTTGTAAAACGCTTGGTCGTGAAAAAGCCGCACCTGCGGGGTGCCGAGGAGCTGCCCGGCAATAGCGGCGAGCTTCGGCGATAGGATGAACGCCCGCGCTTCGGCATCCGCTTCCCAAATGCCCGTACTGCGCAGAAACGCCTTTTGGTCGGCCTGACTCGTATCGGCACTGTCGGCGACATTCAGCGCGTAAACCGCCCGGCTAATCACCGGCTCAACCGCTTCAATGATTTCCGGCGAAAAGACGTCGCGCAGCAGCACGAACCCTTCCTGAGCGAAATGGGCGCGGTCGGCGGCAGAAACCCTGTAATCGGCCTTTTCTACCGCAAGCGGGGGGGTAAGTGGCCCCGAATGCCGCGCATACCGCGCCAACGCGCCGACCGCAAGCGCCGTGGTGAACACGCTGGCTTGGTCGAGGGAGAAGATGCCGAACGTGGCGGCCATAATCGCGTCTTCGTCGGCATCGGCGGACAGCGTGGAGCCGAACCAGCGGTTCCACTCTGCGGCGTCTTGGGGGACGGGGTGCTCGTCATCCGGACGGGGGATACGGAGGCGCGCACCAGCCCGCCAGCGGCCTGTTTCCTGCTGTAAATCCAGCAAGGTTTCGGCGCACTCAGAAGCAGCCGGATGTTGCCCGGCGACCAGCAATCGCAGGAAAAGGGCCACCCGAAACGCGTTCGTACGGTCATCGGTCAGCCACTGCGCGTACCCCCACTGAACTGCTCGGTCAAGGGCGCCCGTGGCCGCCGCAGTAGGCACGGCGGCGAGAGCTTCGGCGGCAAAAGCGGTTGCGTAGAGGTCATCGAACCACCAATAAGCCGCCCAAGCTCCATCGGCGCGCTGGGTCGTTTCGAGGGTGCGAACGATGCGCTCGCGGAAGGCGGGATGTTCGCCGAGCGGCGCTGCCACGCACAGGTGCGGGAGCTGCCAACCAGCGAAGGAAACACGGTCGGAAAGACCGAGAAACTGCCGAATCGGGTCGGCTTCCGGATACGTAATCACGCCGTTCGGGCGCACGGCGGCGGCCAGATATGCCTTGGCCCGCGTCAGGACATCGGTTTCGGACACGCCCAGCGCCGTAGCAAGCTGCACCACCCACGCCGTAGAGTCGGCGTCGATGGGCACTTGCTCGGCGTAGCCCCAGCCCGAATCCGTGGGGCGGGCGCCTTCGAGGTGCTGCCACGCGCGGCGCGCCATCGTCAGGCCGTCCGGAAGGCCGGTTTGCGCCAATTGGGTCGCCACGAAACCCGTTACCCACTCGTCGCTGCTTCCGGCGGGGGTGAAGAAATCGGTCCAGCGCCCCAGCGCATCCTGCTTCCCGGCGAGGTACGCGAGCGCGAGCGCTTCGGCGCTACCGACGCGGTCGGCCGCCGTTGCGTGGGCCACTGCTTGGGCCTGTGCGGCTGGCTCTGCGGCCTCTACGGCCACGGCGGTTCCGAGGGTCATCGGGTGGCGGTTTGAAGGGCGAAGGTTTCCGGAGCCGCGTGCGCGGCCATCGTCTCCGAGAGGTTGTCGGGGTCGAGCTGCCCGCCGAAATACGCTTTGGCCGTGAGCTGCCCTGCGCCGTCAAGCTTGAGCTTGACGTGTTGCAGCCCGAGCGTCAGGATACCTTCCTGCGGCACATCGGCCATCGGATTCTGCTGACTTTGCACGGCCGCAATCAGGCGCTCAATCAGCGGCAACGTGACGGGTACCTGCGCCGGAAAATCCAGCAGCGCGGCCATTTTGGCCGGTTCGCAGAGGCCCGCAGCGGTGAGGCGCCCCAGCAATTGCGCCCAGCGCGGGTTCACGGCGGGCTGCCAGTGCCGCGGGTGCGCGGCCTCGTAAATCAGCTCCAGCCCGAGGGTCGGGAAGAGGCTGCTACCAATGTCCAGATGCAGGCACAGGCTATCGGCGAGGGGTGCGTACTGGTCTAAAAGGGCCGATACGGCGGCTTCAGGGCCATTCCAGCCCACGGCTGCCAAGTAGGGCAGCACGTCGGCAGCGGTCAGGTTGAAGGCGCACAGCCGCACGGCGGGCAGGGGGCGCGCCAGCATCATGCCGACCTGTATTTTCTGTACGCCGGGCGGTAAAGCCGCCAGGCAGCGGCTGAGTAGCTGCCCAATCGGCCGGCGCTGCGCTTCGGCGATGCGCCCCGGCAGGAGCACGTTGCTGAGCCAATCCTGCCGGTAGCGGGTGCGCCAATCGGCGGGGTTATCAAGCGCGACGAACACCGACGGCGGCGCGCTCGGGTCGAGGGGAGTGGGCTGACTGGTGTCGTATTCGAGCCAGAAATTCCCGGCCGCCCGTTCGCGGTCCGGGTGCTGACCCGCCGCCGCCCAATCCTGCGCAAGGCGCGCCAAAGCGGCCGGAATGGGAGGGGAGGCAGACGGTGCGTGCGCCACGTAGCGCAGCCCGTCGGCGGTGAGGTTGCAGGCGAAATCGACGGTAGCGGCTTCGGTGCCGAGCACCGTTTCGAAACCGAAGAAGTTGATGGCTGGTCCCGGCCAAGCGTCGGCGCATAGCCGCAAACCAGCTTGCTGCGCCTCATCGATCAGCGGACGAGGCAGATGCGCGAGCGCACAAGTGAGAGCGTACATGGCCGGGAGAAGGGGGGAAGAGGAAACGACGGTCGGCAATGAAAAAACCGACCGGCGCCAAGCACCGGCCGGTTTTCCCAAGGGAAGCCTAGCTCCAGCCGATAGACGTGCCGAGCATCGTGTTGTGGCTCGACGACTGATGCTTCGTCCGCATCTTTTGCAGCTCGCCCGAGTCGATGCTGAAGCCCTTCTCCTTGGCGTACTTCGCGATGGCCTCGTCGTCGGCGTTTTGCAGGGATTTGCGGGCGGATTCGTCGCCAGCAAGCTGGGTGAGGAATTTTTGGGTATCTGACATGTGAGTGAGAGGGGGGTGAACGGTTTGGTGCCTACTCTTTGGACGGATTTTCGGCTTACTCCGTATATCAGGTATTATTTGGGCATTCCCGGGCCGCTCCAGTCATCGAAAGCCGATGGCCGGAGAGTTGAGAAACTAATAATTTATTTTACAGTGATTTATTTCCGTTTGAGCGGGAATAACCACCAGTCGCCTCTGCCTCGTGCCTCAAAGAAGCCGGGCAATCAGCAAGTCAATGCTTGAAAAACAAGTTCTAGAGGCCGTTTTGCTGCCTGAATCCAACGATACAAACCTACGGGCTTCCGGTACCCTGAATCATCAGTGCTACCACTGAAATTAAAGCTATTTTGGGGGAAAATGGGTGTTAGTTTAATGTTAAGGGTTGGTTTTGGAGTGATGAGGGGAAGATTTTGATTTTATTTTTTAATGGGGAGTTGAGTGTCTAGGGTACGCCCGGCGTGTGCCCGGCGTGTGCCCGGCGTGTGCCCGGCGTGTGCCCGGGGTAGCCTTCGGCAACCCCGGGCTTCTGGGATGAAACCCCTTCGGGGTATTTTGAACGATTGATTGGGATGTTGTTGACGCGGGGCTCCAGCCCCGTGTCGGCTATTCGCGGGTCTCTTGACCCGCCACCCCAAGCGGCGCATCCTTACCAGTGTGGCCAGCGCTGTCCCCGAGATGGCGGTAATTCGCTGGTTGGAGCCCACACTGGGGCAGAGCTGGCCACGCGCAGTTTGACGGTGCATATACCCACCCACCGTCAACACCCATCGCCGTTCACCCACCCGCAAAAACTCGAAATCCCCCCGACGCGCTCAGCATCGGGGGGATTTCTTCTTAGGTAGAGGTCAGGAAGGGAAGGGGGCGATAAAACGAACTCCGGGGAGAACAGTCCGCGCTGGTAAGTCCGGCTTGGGTCGGCGCACGGCCGTTCTGCGGTACAAAGGACGGAGCGGCTTAAAAGCTTCGATAGCGCATTTTGATGCGACAAGCGCCCGGCCGGACCCTGCTGCTTTTCCCGGTGGGCGTCGCTTCATGATCCCTTCATGTGAGCGCCGAGAGCTTTGCAGCACCAAATCTGTCGCCCTCTCCATTACCTCCTTCCCAGCGGCAAAAGCGCTCATGAAAAGAATAAGCACCTTCGTACTCCTGAGTCTGTGCGGCTTGCACTTTCTGTCGGGTTGCACGCACAAAGAAGTAGAAAAGGAAGCGCCGGTCAAGTATCTGGTCACAAGGCCGCTCCAGCGCGACACGGCCATCACGAAGCAGTACGTCGCCCAGATTCACTCCATCCAGCACATCGAGCTGCGGGCTCTGGAGAAGGGCTACTTGCAGAAGATTCTGGTCGATGAAGGGCAGACGGTTCGGGCGGGGCAGCTGATGTTTCAGATTATGCCCCTGATTTATCAGGCCGAATTGCAGAAAACGCAGGCAGAGGCCAAATACGTGGGGCTGGAGTATCAGAACACGAAGACTCTGGCGGATAAGAACGTAGTCTCGCCGAATGAGCTGGCGCTGGCGGAAGCCAAGTTCGAGAAGGCGAAAGCGGAGGTATCGCTGGCGCAGACGCACCTGCAATTCACGCAGATCAAAGCCCCCTTCGACGGGATCATGGACCGCCTGCACGTCCGCCTCGGCAGCCTCGTCGATGAGGGCGAATTGCTCACGACGCTCGCCGATAACAGCAAGATGTGGGTCTATTTCAACGTCCCTGAGGCCGAATACCTAGCGTACGAGGCCCAGGTGCAGGCCCAAACCAAAGCGGAAGCAAAGGCGGCGGCGCTTGAGCGGGTGAAGCTCCTGATGGCGAACCAGCAAGTGTTCCCATACCCCGGCGAGGTGCAGACGATTGAGGCCGATTTCGATAACGAAACCGGCAACATTGCCTTCCGCGCCACTTTCCCGAACCCGCACGGCCTCCTGCGGAACGGCGAAACCGGCAGCATCCTGATGGAAGTGCCGCTCAAAAACGCCCTGATAATTCCGCAGAAGGCCACGTTCGAGATTCTGGAGAAGAAGTTCGTCTTCGTGGTCGATAAGAACAAGGTGATTCACCAGCGCGAAATCACCCTCGGCGCCGAAATGCCCGACCTCTACGTCATCAAAAGCGGCCTGACCGCCGACGACCAGATCCTGCTCGAAGGCATCCGCAAAGTGAAGGACGGCGATAAGATCGACTACGATTTTCAGGATATGAAAGCGGTGCTGCCGAGCCTGAAAGTGTATTCCGAGTAGATCGCTGATTGAGCGGATTATTTGATTTCGCTGATTTCTTTTTTGGCGAAATCCAATCCTTAAGCTGGCGCGCGTCTCCGACGCGTGTCTAACCGGGGGCGCGTCTGTGACGCGCCAAGCACAGCGCGCAGCGCGCCACGCGCAAGCGGTAAGCAAAGCGCCGACGCCGACTATCTCATCCGGTCCCGGCCTGCGGACCGACCTTCTCCTCCTTCCATGTTCAATAAATTCTTGCGGCGGCCCGTGTTCGCCATCGTGATTTCGGTGGTGATCGTTTTCATCGGCCTGATCGCGATTAAAACCCTTCCCACCTCGCAGTTCCCCGAGATTTCGCCGCCGATGGTGATGGTAAGCGCGGCGTACCCCGGCGCGAGTGCCAAGGTGCTGACTGAATCGGTGCTTATCCCGCTGGAACAGGCCGTGAACGGCGTGCCGGGGATGAAATACATGACCTCCGACGCGGTGAGCGCCGGGGAAGCGAACATCCAGATCGTCTTCAACCTCGGCACCGACCCGGAGCAGGCCGTCGTGAACGTCAACACCCGGATTGCGCAGGTTATCAACCGTTTGCCGGTGCTGGTGCAGCGCGAGGGCATCATCGTGAACCGCATCGTGCCGAACATGCTGATGTACGTGAACCTGTACAGCAAGGACAAGGGCACTGACATGAAGTACCTGTTCAACTTCGCCGGTGTCAACCTCATTCCGGAGCTGCAACGGATCAGCGGCATCGGGCGGGCCAACATCCTCGGCAGCCGCCAATACGCGATGCGGATCTGGCTCAAGCCCGACCGGATGCGCGCCTACAACATCTCCGTCGACGACGTGATGAAGGCCCTTGATGAGCAAAGCGTCATCGGCTCGCCGGGCCGTATCGGCCGCAGCGACGGCCAACGCGCCGAAGCGCTGGAATACGTGCTGAGCTACAAAGGCCGCTTCAACGACGAGGAACAATACCGCGACGTCATCCTCCGCGCCAACCCCAACGGCGAGCTCCTGCGCCTCAAAGACGTGGCGACCGTGGAGCTGGGCAGCGAGTTCTACGACATTTATTCGAACCTGAACCAGTACCCGTCGGCGGCTATCGTGCTGAAACAGACGTACGGGTCCAACGCGAGCGACGTCATTGCGGAAGTGAAGGCGAAGCTCGATGAGATGAAGAAAACGTCGTTCCCGCCGGGAATGGACTATAAAATCAGCTACGACGTCTCGAACTTCCTCGGCGCTTCCATCGAAAACGTCGTCGATACCCTCCGCGACGCCTTCCTCCTCGTGGCGCTCGTGGTCTTCCTCTTCCTCGGCGATTGGCGCTCGACGCTGATCCCGGCGCTCGCGGTGCCGGTGTCGCTGATTGGGTCGTTTATGGCGATGCAGGCGTTCGGCCTGACCATCAACATGATTACGCTCTTCGCGCTGGTACTCGCCATCGGCATCGTGGTTGATGACGCAATTGTGGTCGTCGAGGCGGTTCACGCCAAGATGGAAGAGCAGCCGCACCTCACGCCGTATCAGGCGGTGCGCGGCGTGATTGGCGAAATCAGCGGCGCCATCATCGCCATTACGCTGCTCATGACGGCCGTATTCGTGCCGGTGGCGTTTATGAGCGGCCCGGTCGGGATTTTCTACCGGCAGTTTTCCATCACGATGGCCACCGCCATCGTCATTTCAGGCATCGTCGCCCTGACGCTCACGCCCGTGCTGTGCGCGATGATTCTGAAAAATCATCACGGCGAAACGAAGAAAAAAACGCCGATGCAGCGCTTTTTCGACGCCTTCAACCGCGGCTTCGAGCGCCTGACCGGGCGCTACGTAAAAGTGCTCGACCATATCGTCGACCGGCAAGTCGTCACGTTTGGGCTGCTGCTGATCTTCGGACTCGCCATTTTCGGCATCACCGCCAAGCTCCCGACCGGCTTCATCCCGAGCGAAGACCAAGGGCTGATTTACGCCATCATCCAAACGCCGCCCGGCTCTACGCTCGAACGCACCAACGCCATTGCCCAAAAGCTGCAAAAGCTGGCCCGCGAGGTGTCGGGCGTCGAGAACGTCTCGACGCTCGCGGGGTACGAAGTGCTGACCGAAGGCCGTGGCTCGAACGCCGGCACCTGCCTCATCGACCTCAAGCCGTGGTCGGAGCGCAAAGAATCGGTCCACGATGTGATTGAGGCGTTGGAGCGAAAGGCGCGGAAAATCCCCGGCGCCACCGTCGAGTTCTTCGAGCCACCCGCCGTACCGGGTTACGGCGCCGCGGGCGGCTTCCAGCTCCAGCTACTCGATAAAACCAACACCGGTGATTATAAAGCCCTCGAAAAAGTGAACGAAGGCTTTATGACGGAGCTGAGAAAGCGACCGGAGCTATCGGGCCTGTTCACCTTCTTCTCCGCCGATTACCCGCAATACGAGCTGCAAATCGACAATCAGCTCGCGATGCAGAAGGGCGTCACCATCGGCAACGCCATGAATACGCTCTCCATTATGGTGGGCAGCACGTATGAGCTGGGTTTTATTAAATACCAGCGCTTCTTCAAAGTCTACGTGCAGGCTTCGCCCGAATATCGCCGCTTGCCGGAAGATATTCTGAATATGTGGGCGAAGAACGACAAGGGCGAGATGGTGCCGTTCTCGGCGTTCATGAAAATCGCAAAGTCGCAGGGCGCCAACGAGATCAACCGCTACAACATGTACACCACCGCCTCCATCCGGGGGAACGCGGCGGAAGGCTTCAGCAGCGGCGAGGCCATTAAAGCGGTGCAGGAAGTAGCCGCCAAAACCCTCCCACGCGGATACGACATCGACTGGGGCGGCTTATCCAAGGATGAAGTGGCGCGCGGGAACGAGGCGATTATTATTTTCCTCGTCGTGCTCGGGTTCGTGTATTTGGTGCTGGCGGCGCAGTACGAAAGCTTCCTTTTGCCCTTGGCGGTGCTTCTGTCGCTACCGGCAGGCATTTTTGGGTCGTTTGCGCTCATCAAGCTCCTCGGCCTCGCCAACGACATTTATGCGCAGGTCGGGCTGGTGATGCTGGTGGGGCTGCTGGGTAAGAACGCCGTCTTAATTGTCGAGTTCGCGGTGCAGAAGCACCAAGAGGGCATGACGGTCCGGGCGGCGGCCATTGAAGGCGCCAAAGCGCGTTTTCGGCCGATTCTGATGACCTCCTTCGCGTTCATCGCCGGGCTGATTCCGCTGGTGCTCGCCACCGGCGCGGGTGCCATCGGCAACCGCACCATCGGCACGGCGGCGCTCGGCGGGATGCTGTTCGGGACCGTGTTCGGCGTCATCATCGTGCCGGGCCTGTACTACGTCTTTGGCACACTGTCGGCCGGTCGGAACCTCATCAAGTATGAGGAAGAAACACCTATTTCTGAAACCTTCGAGCCCCGGCTAACCCAAGATGAAATCGCGTCACATCCTTAAAAATCGTCTGTTTCAGGGACTATTTCAAGCACTGGGCACAGCGGGGCTGGTAATAGTCGCCACGAGCTGTGCGCCGAAACTGACCGAGAAAGCCGAGAGCCGCCAAGTGCCGTCGGCCTACAACGCCACTTCCGCCACCGACACCACCACCTCGGCGCTGGTCCGTTGGCAGGAGTTCTTCACCGACCCTTACCTAAAGGGCCTGATCGATACAGCGCTGCAAAATAATCAGGAGCTGAATATCACCCGACAGGAAATTGAGATTGCCCGCAACGAGATTCGCGCCCGCAAAGGCGAATATCTGCCGTTCGTAGGCATCGGCGGGCGGGCCGAGCTGGATAAAGTAGGCCGCTATACCGTGCAAGGCACCACCGAGGAAAACCTCGACATAAAACCCGGTCGCACCACGCCCGACCCCTTATCGAATTTCCAGCTCGGCGCCTTCGCCAACTGGGAGGTCGATATCTGGCACCGCCTCCGGAACGCCCGCAAAGCGGCCGTATCGCGGTATCTGGCGTCGGTGGAAGGCCGGAATTTTATGGTGACGAACCTGATTGCCGAAATCGCGAACTCGTATTTTGAGTTATTGGCGCTCGATAATCAGCTCGCCATCGTGGAGCAGAATATCAAGATTCAGTCCGACGCGCTCGAAATCGTGCGTCTCCAAATGGCCGCTGCCAAGGTCACGGAGCTGGCCGTGCTGCGGTTTGAGGCGCAGGTGCAGCACACGCGCAGCCTGCAATTCAACCTTCAGCAGCAAATCATCGAAGCTGAAAACCACCTCAATTATCTGGTGGGGCGCTATCCGCAGCACATCGTCCGGAACGACCAGTCGCTCACGAATATGTCGCTCCCGAAGGTGGTGGCCGGTTTGCCCGCGCAGCTGCTGAATAACCGCCCGGATATCCGGCAGGCGGAGCAGAATCTGGCCGCGAACCGGCTGGATGTGCAGGTGGCGCGGGCGAGCTTTTACCCGTCGCTCAGCTTCACGGCAGGTTTCGGCATTCAAGCCTTTACGCCCGCCTTGCTTACCGCCCTTCCTGAATCGCTGCTCTACGGAATCGGCGGCGATTTAGTAGCGCCGCTGGTAAACCGCAACGGCCTGAAAGCGAATTATTATTCCGCCAACGCCCGCCAAGCGCAGGCGGTTTATAAATACGAGCAAACCCTCCGCCTCGCCTATCTCGAAGTAGCCAACCAAGTCGCCAACATCGGCAATCTGGAAAAAAGCTACCAAGCGAAGACGAAGGAAGTCGACGCCCTCAACCAGTCCGTCACGATTGCCAACATGCTCTTCAAATCGGCCCGCGCCGATTATATGGAAGTGCTGTTAACGCAGCGGGAAGCGCTGGAATCGCGATTCGACTTGATAGAGAACCGGTTGCAGCAGATGAATGCGGCGGTTAATGTGTACCGGTCGTTGGGCGGCGGTTGGCGGTAAGAGGGGCGGCAGGAGGATGAGTTACGCGTGGCCAGCTCTGATGTAGCCGGCTCTGTCTCAGAGACGGTACGATAGGGCGGCGAATCAACACCGTCTCTGGGACAGAGCCGGCCACGATGCTCGGTCTCTACCTAGCAAACTCCCCGAAATGCCACAGCACTCCTGACGGGTCGTGCAGGAAGCATTCTTTGCCCCACGTCTCGTGGCGGACGGGTAGCAGCCGGACGCCGTCGTATTTCTGCGGAAGTTCGAGGCGTTGCAGGTCAGCGTAATACTGCGCTACATCCTCGACTTCCAGAAAAAGCATCGTGTTACCGACCCAATCGGCCACGTAGGCATCCTGTAAGTAAAAGCCGACGTTCTCCTTTATCTCGAAATAACACATGTTATGAGAGATGAGAAATTCCTGAAACCCCAGATCCTTGTAAAAGCGGCGGGATAGCTCGAAATTCTTCGCTCCAACAAATGCCCGGATAGATCTCGCCTGCTGATTCATGGAGAGAATAGGGGGGTGGTAGCCGCTCAGAGGCTCATCATCTGGCGGCGGCGGGCCATCATTCCGGCCTTCGAATTGACCTCTAACTTAGTGTAAATCCGCCGAATGAAGGTACGGACGGTGTTGAGTGAAATGCCCAGTCGCTCGGCTACCAGCTTGTAGCTCAGGCCTTCCTCGATGGCTTGCACGAGCTGTAACTCACGCGGGGTAAGCACTTCAGACGTGCTGGCCGGGGCGGGGCGGAAGTGCCGCACAACGTGCCGCGCAATCGCGGGTGACATCGGCGAGCCGCCGTCCAACACTTCGAGCAGCCCCGCCTTCACCTCGCTCAACGATGTGCTCTTGAGTAAGTAGCCCACCGCCCCAGCGCAGAGCGCCTGAAAAACGCGCTCCGCGTCGCTGAAAACGGTGATGAGTACCACTTCAGCGGCTGGCACCAACTGACGGATGCGCGAAACCCCCTCAATGCCCGACAGCCCCGGCAAGCCGATATCGCTGAGGATGAGGCGCGGCGGGCGCGACGCCTGCGGCAGTAAGTCGAGAAATTCTTCCACGGAACCAGCCACGAGGATGAGGTCGAACTCGGGCTGTACCCCCAGATACGTGGCGTAAGTCTGACGAATGGCGGGGTTGTCCTCGATTAGCGCTAAGAGCGTTTTCATTAGGCAAAGTTACCGGCTACCCCTGCTGCCCAAATAGCGCATCTTGATGCGACACCCGCGCCCGTCGGTCGGGTACCTGCTTGTCGCGGCCATTGGTGAGCGCAGCGCAGGCAAGCGGCGCCGACTTCCCGTTTTAGTGGATTCAGATGTAATAAAGGCGGTTTTTCGCGCATCCATTCTCCCCCTAAGCCCGTATCAGATACAGGCCCCGCGCCCAACTCAACCCTTCAATCTGCTATGAAAAAGATCCTCAACCGTGAGATTAATCTCCTCCTGACCCTCGACGACACCGACCGCCGCGCCATCTCCTGGCTCATGGGCGGTGGAGCGGTTGCTATGCTCGGCTACGCTTGGCATATCGGCTTGATTCAGTAATCCATTCAGCAATCAGCAGCGAGGCTCGACTTCGCTTCTCTGTAAGCCCTGACGGGTAGACCCAATTGATTGGGTCTACCCGTCAGGGCTTGTTTTTTTAGTTGATTCGGGGTGTCCATCTTACGTATAGGGCACCGTCGCGGTGCCGGTGGTTGGGGGCTGATTGGGATCAGCAGCTCCGGCGCCGGGACGGTGCCGGGTACGTAGGATGGCGGGTCAAGAGACCCGCGAATAGGCGACACGGGGCCGGAGCCCCGCGTCACGTGCATCGCAATAAAACACTTGTAATACCCCGAAGGGGTTTCATAACAGAAGCCCAGGGTTGCCCAAAGCGAAGCGTCGGGCTACCCTGGGTACGCGTCGGGTGCCGGGTTTACGTAGCGGGTGCCGAGTTGAAAAACCCACCAAAACCCCCAATCCGCACAACCGTGCGCCCCTATGTTTCGTTGGGACGCCGGAACGGGTCCGTCGGGTGGCGGGGACGGTTTCAGGGTTGTTAAGGAGTCGTTTTGCCCACTTTCGTTCGTCGTACGCTGAAGGTCCTGCTGGGGCTGTTGCTGCTGATTGTCCTCGTGGTAGTCGGGGTGGTGGTGGCGTTGCAGTTCGGCGCTACTCAGGATTTTGTGGCCCGTAAGGCCGAATCGTGGCTCCAGAGTAAGCTCGGGACCACCGTTAAAATCGGGAAATTCCGGACCGATTTCCGTCACGCCATCAACCTTGATGATGTTTACCTCGTCGACCAGAAGCGCGATACACTGCTCTCGGTCGGGCATCTGGGGGTGAACATCGACCTGTGGGCGCTCACCAAAAGCCAGATTAACGTCGGCGCGATTGAGCTGAACGACGGCCGCGTGCGCCTCACCCGCACTGAGCCGGATAGCGTCAATAATTACGACTTCATCATCGACGCCTTCACCGACCCTACGGCGCCGGTCGATACCACGGCGTCGGGGTTGAAATACAATATCGGGCGGGCGCGGCTGACGAATATCTACTTCACGCAACTCGACGAAATCACTGGGTCTGATGTGCGCGCCCGCATTGGGGAAGCGGTGGTGACGATGGATGAGGTCGATGTTGACCGCTCGATTTACCGCGTCGGTGACGCCACGCTGCGGCGCACCGGCATCTCTATTACTCAAACCAAGACGGCGCCCGAAGTCGATAACCCCGCGCCCACTGAGCCGCTGACCGTGCAGCTCGGTCTCGACCGCCTCGCGCTCGACTCAGTTTCATTCAGCTACCGGAATCAGCCCGCCGCCCAATTCATCAGCACCACGATAGGGGAAGGCGAGCTGACGGCGCGTAACATCAACCTCGCCCGCGAGCGCATCGACCTTACCAAGCTCACGCTCAAAAACACCCGCATCGCGTACGCGCAGAACGAGAATGTGCCGGTGGAACAGCGCGTCATCAACCCCGCCGAAGCCATCCGCACCCTCGACGAAGCCGCGCAGAAAGCGCAGCCCGCGCAGCCGTTGAAGTGGCGCGTGACGCTCGAAGAGTCGGATATCAGCGGCGTGGAAGTGCTGTTCGACAACTTCAACCAGCCGCCGCAGCGCACCCGGCTGCCCGCCCTCGATTACAATCACCTTCATTTCACCGACCTCACGCTCAACACCCGCAACTTCTCGTTTACGGAGAACCGCACCACCCTCGACCTCACGCAGCTTGCGGGGGTGGAGAAAAGCGGGTTTCGGGTCGATTCGTGGCGCGCGCGGGTCGTGTACGATTCGGTACAGATTCGCCTCGATTCCCTCGACCTCGTCACCCCGCACACGCATCTGGCGCGCACCATCGCCATCGGTTACGCGAGCCTCAATGCGCTAGCGGACGTTAAGCAGCTGGCGAATCTGAAAGTGGAAGGCGATTTTCGGAACGCCCGCATCGGCTTCCGTGATATCCTTTACCTCGCGCCCGACCTCGCCACCACGCCGCCGTTCAACCAAAACCCCGGCTACGGCGTGCGGTTCAGCGGGCAAGTCGGGGGGCGCGTCGGCGACCTGACACTGCAAAACGTGGCCGTGCGCGGCCTGCGCGGCACCGATCTGCAAATCCGGCGCGGCCGGATCACGGGCCTGCCCGAAGTCGATGGGCGGCTTTACACCGACATCGATTTCGTCAGCTTCCGCACCACCCGCGCCGATATCGAAGCCTTCGTGCCGCGCGGCACCATCCCGCCAAGCATCAGCCTGCCGCCGAGCATCGCGGTGAGCGGGCGCTTCCGGGGCCGCCCCACCACGCTCCAGTTCACCACCGATTTGGCCGTCCGGACCACCTACGGCGATGTGGCTTTCACCGGCGACCTCGGCGCCGCGCAGGCCAACGGGCGGCAGCCGCTCGTGGGCACGTTCGCGGTGCGCGGCTTCGATGCCGGGAAGCTGCTGAAAAATCCGCAAATCGGGCGGATTACGGCCACCGGGCGCATCAACGCCACCGGCAATCTGCAAGACCCCGCCACGCTCGTCGGGCGCGTGCAGGCCACCGTGCAACGCGCCGAGTACGGCGGTTACGCCTACCGGGGCATGGCTGCGACGGTCGATTTAGACCGCAACCGCTACCTCATCAAAGCCGACAGCAAGCAAGACCCGAACCTGCGCTTCGGCCTCACCGGCACCGTCAATCTGCGCGATCCGAAGGTGCCCGCCTACGCGTTCAACGTCGATTTGCAAGGCGCTAACCTGCAAGCTCTCAAGCTCTACGCTGGCGATTTACGCTTGCAAGGCAAGCTCACTGCCGACCTGACCGGCGCCGACGCCAACTCGCTCAACGGCACGTTCAGCGGGCAGCAAGTCGTGATTGTGCGCGACAACAAGCCGTTCGCTCTCGACTCGCTCAGCGGGCGGCTTGTGCAGACCGCCACCAGCACGGCGCTCGATTTCAACTCCAATATCCTCGCCGCCAACCTCGACGGAAATGTGCATTTGGGGGATTTAGCGACCGAGCTGCAAGGGCATATCAACCGCTATTTCACCCTCGAAGGCGTGGCGCCGCTGCCCACCACCGGCAACCAGCGCTTCACGTACGCGGTCCGCCTGAAAGACCCGAGGCTGGCGCAAAAGCTACTGCCGGATTTGAAGGAAATCTCCGCCTTCGCCCTCAACGGCGAGTACAGCCGGGCGCAAGCGCGCCTTACCGCCAACACCTCGATTCCGGTAATCCGCTACCTCAATTACCGCCTCGATTCAGTGAATCTGAAGGTCGATTCTGACCCGCAGCGCCTCACGTATGACCTGCACCTCGCGCAGGCCGCGCAGGACACTACGCTCCGTTTGCGCCGCCCGAGCGTAGTGGGGAACGTAGCGAATAACCTCCTCACGACCCGCATCGCCATCCTCGGCGACTCGGCGAACCGCGAGCGGCTGGCCCTCGCCGGAACGCTGCGCGAAGTGCCCGTGCGCGAGCGCGGCCGCAACGGAATGGCGTATGAGTTCGTGGCTGCGCCCGACCAGATTCTCAATTACGAGCGCTGGACGGCGGGCGCGAACAACGTCGTGCGCTACTACCCGAGCGGCGCCGTGGTGGCCGACGGCCTGCGCCTCAGCAACGGCCCCAGCTCGCTGGCCGTGCAAAGCGCCGACCCCACCATCACCACCTCGCCGCTGCGCATCGCGTTCACCGATTTCCAGCTCGCCGACTTGGCGCGCATCGTGCAGCAGCAGGATTCGCTCATCGCGGGCACGCTCAACGGCACCGCCGAAGTGCGGAACCTCGGCACCACGCAGCCGCTCGGTTTTGTGGCGAATGCGACCGTCGCGGGCCTCGTGTTTCAGCAGGCCCCCATCGGCGATGTGGCGGTGCAGGCCACCAACACCACCGCCGGGCGCTACGACGTAGACGTGCGACTGACCGGCGGCGCTCCGGCGCCCGGCCAGCCCGCCAACGACGTGCAAATCACTGGGTATTACCTCACCACCGGCCCCGCGCCGCTCCATTTCGCGGTCGATGCGCGGCGCCTGAATCTGAAGCTGATTGAGCCGTTTTCGGCGGGACAAGTGGCGGGCACCAGCGGCGCGCTCACCGGGCGCCTGACGGTGGAAGGCGCCGCCGATGCCCCGAAAGTGCGTGGCAGCCTGACCACCACCGCCGACGCCGGTTTCATCGTGCCGCAGCTCGGCTCGCCGTTCCGGCTACCCGACCAGACGCTGAAATTCGACGAGAAAGGGATTGCTTTTGATGATTTTACCGTCCTCGATTCGGCGGGAAATAAGGCCGTTGCAAATGGCTATCTGCTGACCACGAACTACCTCGATTACACTTTCGACCTAACCGCCACTACCAACCGGTTCCTCGCCATTCGCAACACGCGCAAGGAGAATCCGCTGTTCTACGGGCGCCTGATTCTCGATTCGGAAACGCGCCTCACCGGCCCGCTCACGCTCATCGACATCGACACCCGCGTAACCGTCGCCGACGGCTCGAACCTGACCGTCGAAACTCCCGTCGACGACCCCGGCGTGGTGGCGCGCGAAGGCATCGTGCGGTTCGTCGATAAGAGCGCGCCGCTCGATACGATGCTCGCCCGGCAGCTTGCGCTCGATACCGTGCAAACGGAAGTCGTGGGCTACAACATCAAGGCCGTGATTACGGTCACCGATAAAACGCCGTTCACCGTCATCATCGACCCCGCTTCCGGCGATAACCTGCGCGTCCGCGCCAACGGCACGCTCAACGCCGCCATCGACCCCGGCGGCGCCATCACTCTGAGCGGCTTGGTAACAGTGGCGCGCGGGATGTACCGAATGTCGCTCTACGACCTCGCCACGCGTGAATTCCGCATTCAGCGCGGGTCCACGCTGCTCTGGAGCGGCGACCCGTACAACGCCGACATTAATCTCACCGCCATCTACCGCGTGGAAGCCGCCCCGGCCGATCTCCTCGCCGGGCAGGGCATCGACGATGCCACGTACAACACCGTGGCCCGCAACCGCCTGCCGTTCCGGGTGGCGCTCAAAGTCACGGAGCAGCTCAGCAAGCCCGTCATCGGCTTCGATATTACCCTCCCCGAAGACCAGCGCGGCGCCCTCGGCGGGCAGGTGGAAGCGAAGCTCGCGCAGCTTCGGCAGCCGAACCAGACGTCGGAACTGAGCAAGCAGGTGTTTTCGCTCCTGATTCTCGGCCGCTTCATTCAGCAGAACCCTTTCCAGAGCAGCGCGAGCGAGAGTTTTGTGACGTCGCAGCTACGCGGCTCGGCCAGTCAGGTGCTCACCGATCAGCTTCAGAACCTCACCGGCAAGTATCTGGCGGGCCTCGGCGTGGATTTGGGCGTGACGAATCAGGCCGATTATTCGTCCGGCGAAGCCAAATCGCGCACCGACCTGAACGTGGCCGTGCGGCGGCAATTGCTCAACAACCGCCTCTCGGTGCGCGTCGGGACCGACGTGCCGCTCAGCGGCAATAGCGGCACGCAGGCCACGCAGGGTGCCAACGCCGCTTCCAACTTCGCGGGCGACGTCAGCCTCGAATACACCGTCCTGCGCGACGGTCGTCTCCGGGTCCGCGCCTACCGCCAAAACGGCTTCGAGGACATCGACGGCGCCATCGTACGGACCGGCGCCGCCCTCGTCTACCAGCGCGATTACCGCGATTTGAAAGAGCTGTTCAGCAAAATCGCCCCCGAAGTGAAGCAGCAACGCAAAGACAATCGGCAGCAGGAAAAAGACGATAAAAAAGCGGCTGATACGCCCGGCGCCAACCCCGCGCTCGGGCCGGGCCAACAAGCCGAAGGAGAGGAGGACGGGAAGCTATGAGGACGACCACCACGACCACGAACGCGACCACGACCACGACGAAAAGCCGCCTATCCGCGCTGCATTTTCTAGCGAAAACCCTGTTTTTCCTGCCGCTGATTTCCGCTTGCTCGGGCCTGAAATATATTCCGGAAGGGGAGAAGCTGTACGTCGGCTCCAACGTCAAAATCAACGCCCGCGAGAAGCCGCGCAACGAAGCGGCGCTGCAAACGGAGCTGGAATCGGTGATTCGGCCGAAACCGAATCAGTCGTTTCTCGGGCTGCGGCCGAAGCTGTATTTCTGGCACCTCGGCGAAGGCAAGAAGAAGGGTCTGGGGAAGACGCTGGCCGATAAGTTCGGCGAGGCGCTGGTGCTGGTTTCGCAGGTGAAAATTGCGCCTACGGAAGCTCTGCTCACGAATCGCTTGCAGAATAACGGCTTTTTCAAGGCGAAAGTCACGCACGAAGTCAAGGAAAAAGGCCGGACCGCGCAGGTTGACTACACGGCGGAAGTCGGGCAGGCGTACACCATTCACGCCATTACGTGGCCCGCCGGTGATAGCCTGTTGAATGCGGCCGTGCGCGCCACGCAGGGCACGTCGCTGCTGAAAGTCGGGGATGATTATAATCTTGCCACGCTCACCGCCGAGCGCGTGCGGATCGACGCCACGCTCAAGAATCAAGGATATTATTATTTCGCCCCGGAAGCGCTTTTATTTGATATCGACAGCACGCTGAATCAGCAGGTCGATGTCTTCGTGACCATCAAGGGCAGCACGCCGCTGCGCTCCCGCGTGCCGTACACGCTGCGGCAGGTCAATCTGAACACCAATTACGTCCTCACCGACACCACCACCCGCGAGCCGGTCATTTTCCAGAAATACCGCTATTTTCCCGACGAAAAAGTATTCAAGGCGCGCGCCGTCACCAACGCCGTCTTCCTGTATCCCGAATCGGATAGCCTCTACCGCCGTCGCCGTCGCGACCAGACGTTGAGCCGCTTGATGAGCCTCGGTACGTTCAAATTCGTCGAGATTCGTTTCAACTCCGTCACTACCGCCGATTCGCTACCGTCGCCGCTGCCCGGCGCCCCGCGCCCGATGCTCGACGCTGATGTCCTCATGACGCAGCTCAAGAAGAAGAGTCTGCGGGCCGAGATTCAGCTTCTGAGTAAGTCGAACGGCTTCACTGGTCCCGGTTTTCGGGCCGAATTCCGCAACCGCTCCGCCCTGCGTGGCGCCGAGCAGCTCCTCGTCAACCTCACCGGCACGTTCGAGAATCAGACCCGCGCGAACACGAACGCCATCGGCCTCACGTCCTACGAAATCGGCCTCGATACCAAGCTCCTCGTCCCGCGCCTCATCACGCCGCCGTTCGATATCCGTCTCCCCAGCTCCGACTTTCAGCCGCGCACCAGCTTCGGCGCCGGTTACAAGTTCGTCGAGCGCCGTGAAGCCTTCCGCGTCGACGTTTTCAACCTGAATTATGGCTATTCGTGGAAGACCAAAATCACGAACGAGCAGGAGCTGCGGCCCGTCGATGTGCAGTACAACCGCGTGAGCAACACGTCCCCTGAGTTCGATTCGCTCCTCAACGCCCGGCCGTTTCTGCGGAACTCGTTCCGGCAGCAATTCATCCTCGGGTCGAGTTACCGTTACACGTATAATCAGCAGGTGCTGGAGCAGCGCCGCCAGCAGATTTTCTTCAGCGGTGGGGTGGAAGTGAGCGGCAACTTGGCGGCGGCCGTTAGCAGCACCGCCGCCCAGCGCAACGAGAACGGCAAACTCACCGTGGCCGGGCAGGAGTTCAGTCAGTACGCCAAGCTCGATTTGGAGCTGCGCGAATACTACCGCCTCTCCGCCGACCCCACACGCGGTAACCGCTTGGTAGCGCGCCTGTTGGTGGGCCTCGGGGCGCCGTACGGTAACTCGTCGGTGCTGCCGTATTTGCGGCAATACGGCGTGGGCGGCCCCAACTCGGTGCGGGCGTTTGCGGCGCGGGGGATCGGTCCCGGCGCCTACCGCGCCCCCGAAGCAAGCCAAACCAATTTCTACGACCAAGTAGGGGATATGCGCCTCGAAGGCAACCTCGAATACCGGCAAGATCTGTTCCCCTACGTAAAAGGCGCCGTCTTCTTCGACGCCGGTAACATCTGGCTCTACAACGAAGACACCACCCGTGTCGGCGGCGAGTTCCGCCCCAGCACCTTCCTCAATCAGCTCGCAATGGGTGCCGGTGCCGGTATCCGCATCGACGTTCAGTTCTTCGTCATCCGCTTCGATTACGCCTTCCCGCTGCGCGCGGGCTACGGCACGCCGCAGGGCGTGGATAAGAACGGCCGCCTGAATCTGGCGATTGGGTATCCGTTCTAATGTAGCCGCGCCTCTCCATAATGTAGTAGCGGCGCACCGCGGGGCGGGTGGGGGGGCG
>JANNMJ010000237.1:0-16870 GCA_031397815.1 Hymenobacteraceae bacterium | reverse complement strand
GCCCGGGCGTCCGCCCTGGCCGCCACCACGCGCGCCCCGAGCCCCGCCGCCACCGGAAGACGTGCCCACCACGCCCAGCAAATCTTCGGTGCCGAAGTTCTGCTCGTTCACGTTGTTGCTCTGCGCCACCACGCTCACCCGGCGGTCGCCCTCGAACGAGTTCAGGCTGAGGCTCACCTTGTAGCGTTCCGGCCCGCCACCCGCCACCACCCGCCCGAACTGCCCGGAGCGGTACTGCGGCTTCGTGACGATGTTGATGGTTTTCTGCGTATTGCCGTCGTCGAAACCGCTGAACTGACTTTGCTCGCTCTGCCGGTCGAAGACCTGAATCTTGTCGATGGCTTCGGCGGGCATATTCCGCAGCACGGCATCGGGGTCATCACCAAAAAACGGCTTACCGTCGACGAGGACGCGCTGCACGGCCTCGCCCTGCGCCTGCACCTTACCGTCGGTCCCGACGGTCACGCCGGGCATCTTGGTGAGGAGGTCGCGGGCGTCGGCATCGGGGTTGGTTTTGAAAGCGTTGGCGTTGAACTGCGACGTATCGCCCTTCTGCACCACGGGCGGGGTGCGGCCCACCACGTTCGCCGTCCCGAGTTGGGTAGCTGCCGTCGCCAGCCGGACGGTGCCCAACGCCGTTGGTCCGGCGTTGCCGTAGTTCGGCAGAGTAAGAGGTTGTCTGGTAGTCTGAAACCCTAAGTAGGAGATGCTCAGGATGTTTGATCCAGCAAAGCCCGACACCCGGAAAGCTCCTTCTATATCGGTCACGCCGCCGTTGCGCTTCGTGGTATCGGCGGCGCTAATCAGCTGCACCGTAGCGCCGATGAGCGGCTCCCCGGTCGTGCCATCGACGGCGCGGCCCGTCACGTAGGGCGGAATTTCCTGCCCATTCGCCAGCAAAGGAAAAATCAACAACCACAGCAGCGGCCAACGCCGGAAGGAGAAGTAGAAAGAATCGCGCACAAGCAAAAGTGAAATCGTAGTCGGCCTCTACGTGAAAAGCCCCCCTCCGGCCATCCTCTCCCCCCGGAAAGCCCTTACAGACCCAACCGCCGACACAAAGTTTAACCCGTCCGCAACCGAAACCCCTAATTTTCTACCTTTGGCAGCGCGCCCGCCGTCGTTTCGGTAGCCCCACCGATTCCCCGCCACCGCCCTGCACGTCCAGCAATCCGCGAAATCAAAATCTGCCGCCGTCCCGCCCCGCCGTCCAACAATCCGCGAAATCAAAAAATCAGCTAAATCAGCGATACCATGTTGCCCTCCTCCGTCCGTTACACGCCCCTCACCGCCGACACTTACGTCGAGAACCGCCGCCGCTTCGCTGAGCAGCTACCCGTCGGCGCCCTCGCCATCCTCACCTCCAACGACATCCTCCCGTCGAACGCCGACGGCACGGTCGGCTTCAAGCAGAACTCCGACCTGTTCTGGCTCGCCGGGATCGACCAAGAGGAATCGGTCCTCGTCATTTTCCCTTCCGCCCGCGAGGAGAAGCACCGCGAAGTGCTGTTCGTGCGCGAAACGAGCGACCATATTTTGGTCTGGGAAGGCTACAAGCTGACCCGTGAGCAAGCCTACGAGCGGTCCGGTGTGAATACCATTTACTGGACCACGAGCTACGACAATATCCTCCGCACCCTCCTCGCCGAGGCCGATACCATTTACCTCAACCGCAACGAGCACCTGCGCAGCGGCAACGAGATGCAAACCCGGCAAGACCGCCTCATCCGCTGGTGCCAAGAGGAATATCCGCTCCATTCGCTCCGTCGCGCCGCGCCGATTTTGCAAGGGCTGCGCATGATTAAATCGGCGGCCGAAATGCATCAGCTCCGCGAAGCCTGCCGGATTACCGAAGCTGCGTTCCGCCGCCTGCTCGGATTCGTGAAGCCCGGCGTGATGGAGTATGAGATTGAAGCCGAAATCCAGCACGAATTCCTGCGGAACCGCTCACGCGGCCCCGCCTACGGCTCCATCATCGCGAGCGGCGCAAACGCCTGCATCCTCCACTACGTCGACAATTACCGCGAGTGCGCCCCCGGCGACCTCCTCCTCCTCGATTTCGGCGCCGAGTACGGCGGTTACGCCGCCGACCTCACCCGCACCATCCCCGTCAGCGGCCAATTCACCGAGCGGCAGGCGGCCGTGTACGATGCCGTCCTGCGAGTCCAGAAATTCGCCATCAGCCGCCTCGTGCCCGGCACCATCATCCCAGAATATCAAAAGGAAGTTGGCCAGAAAATCGAAGAGGAATTAATCGCCCTCGGTCTGCTTAATGCCGAAGAAGTCGCGCAGCAAGACCCCGAAAAGCCGCTCTACAAGAAGTATTTCATGCACGGCACCAGCCATTTCCTCGGCCTCGACGTGCACGACGTAGGTGATTTCCTGCGCCCGCTGGAAGCCGGTATGGTCGTCACCTGCGAGCCCGGCATCTACATCCGCGAAGAAGGCATCGGCATCCGCATCGAGAACGATATCCTCATCACCGCCACCGGCAACGAGGATTTAATGGCCACCATCCCCCGCGAGCGCGCCGAGATTGAGGCGTTGATGGCGGTGGGGAAGTAGAGATTGCGATATTCAACTAATAATAACGCTACAGCAGAAGGTAGCCCTGAATCGGCAGCCCCGTTAGGGGCTACCTTCCGGTAGAAAAAGAAGCACAAAAAACCAATCTGGCAGCCCCGTAGGGGCTACCCCTGCTATACAATCTGTTCACCGTGCCCAATACCTACACCCAGCTTCACGTACAAGTGGTATTTGCCGTCAAATACCGTCACGGATTACTAATGCCAGCATGGCGTCAAAAATTATTCGCCTACATGGCGGCTGCTATTGACAATGCGGGGCATAAATCACTCCTTATCAATGGCGTTTCTGACCACGTACACGTGGTCTTGGGTCTACGGCCTGCCCAAGCCCTTGCCGATGTGGTGAAGTTGGTCAAGCAGGCTTCCACGAACTGGATTAATGATTCTGGATTAACTCTCGGCCGTTTTGCATGGCAGGAGGGTTACGGTGCATTCTCCTATGGGCATTCGCAGCTACTAGAATTACTCGATTACGTAGCTAATCAAGAAGCACATCATCAAAAGCTCTCCTTCGGCGATGAGTATCGCGGCCTTTTAAAGGAATTTGATATTCCTTTCGATGAGCGATTTGTTTTTCATCGCCCTTTGGAATTAGGGTAGCCCCTACGGGGCTGCCGGTACGAACACTTAAACTGAACCGGGGCGTTGCCCCGGCTACCGGAAGGTAGCCCCTAACGGGGCTGCCGCACTTGGTGAAATGTTTAACCCACGGGAACAAGGTTTCGATTATTTACGCCCCAGCGCATGAACCGCCACCTCTTACCGCTCCTCCTCGCGTGCGCCTTGGCGGGTTGTCAATCCTCACCAACCCCTAAAGCGCCCGAATCAGCCGATACAGACCTCACAGCGGCTGCCACCCAGCCCTACCCCACGGTGCGTTATCTCGATCTGAAACTCGGGCCGGGCGGCGCTTTGCCGCACAACCCGTATGTGCTGCGCTTGCGGGAGGGGCGGAAAGAGCTGGTTTTCTGCGGCACGAATCACTTGGAAGACCGTACGCAGATTCATCACCCGCTCTACACCGAGCTGGCACGGGAATTTCGGCGCTTCCGGCCGGAAGTGGGCGTGAACGAGGGCGGCGACTTATCAAAAAAGCACTATGCTAGTCGCGATTTCGCCGTTTTTATTGATGGCGAAATCGGGCTATTGAAAGTGATGGGCGACAGTGCCCGTATCGATGTAGTGAACGGCGATATGCCCGATTCGGCCGAATATCAGCTCCTGACGCGGCTGTACCCAGTGGGGGAGGTGCTGGCGTACATCGTCACGGAACGGCTGATGTGGGGCTGTGCGAGTGGTTTCCGCAAAGGCACGCTGGCGCAGACGTATGACTGGTTTGCCGATAAATACCTCGTCCGGAAAGGGTTTCCGCTCGCGGCCAACCAACGGTCTTTTGCATTTTTTCAGACGGAATACGCCAAGCTCGTCGGCCGCCCGTTCGACCTTACTACCCTCGAACCCACGAACCCCTTCAAGCCCAACAGCCGCTTTCAGGATATCGGCCGCGCCTCAAAGGAAATCCGCGACCAACACCTCATCGGCACCATCGACAAGCTCTTGGGCCGGTATGATAGAGTGTTCGTCGTCTTCGGCGGCTGGCATTTGCTGACGTGTGAGCCGGGGCTGCGCGAAGTGTTGAAGCGGCGTGGGGCCAATCCGCGCTCAACCACCAGCACCGGAACGGTTCCGGGTATGTAGGTCGTGCCCAACGCGGGTGCGGGTCAAGAGACCCGCGAATAGGCGACACGTGGCAGAGCCCCGCGTCAACTGCGTTCTGATAACCCGTCCCAATAAAACATTTGTAATACCCCGAAGGGGTTTCATCCCAGAAGCCCGGGGTTGCCCAAAGCGAAGCGTGGGCTACCCCGGTTCCACGTAGGGAGGTCGCCCCTCACGGATAAAACGCATTATCCAGCAGCCCATTATTCGTGAACTGATCGGCGGCTTTCACCTCGGCGGCGTAACGGCGGGCGAGGGCTGGCGGCGGCATCTTGGGTCGGCCGAGCTGGTGTCGCTGATACTGGTAGAACCGGACGCGCTGGTCGGCGGTCAGCTCGGTTACGTAATCGGCGTGGATGAGCCAGAGGGAGCCGCCGTCGCGCAGCAGAGCGCGGCCTGTGGTGAGGGTGTCGAGGACGGAAGCGCCGTAGGGTAGCAGGTGGTGAGCGGCCGGTACGCCGGTGTAATGCAGCACGGTGGCGGGGATATCGGCCTGCTGCGTGACGCGGGGTGAGCACGGCGCCGTCGGCCAGCTTGCGCCTTCTCGGTAGAGCAGAAAAGGCGTTTTGGCCAGACCCAGCACATTCTGATACCCCGCGCGGCTCGACTGCTGCGCGTGGTCGGCGATGAGGAGGAAGACCGTTTCGCGGTACCACGGCTGGGTGCGGGCGAATCGGAAAAACGCCCGCAACGCGTAATCGGTGTAGCCGATGGACTGATGAATCGGGAGCTGACCCACCGGGAAGCGCGGCTTCAGCGCTTCCGGCACCGGGTACGGCTCGTGCGAGGTGAGCGTGAAAATGGTGGCGAAAAACGGCGCCTTCATCCCGCTCAGCTGCCGCCCGACGTATTGCAGATACGGCTCATCGAGAATCCCCCAAGTGCCGTCGAACTCAGGTGATTTTTCGCCTTGCGGATACTCATTCAGCCCGAAATATTGATCGACCCCGATGCGGCGCACGAACGGCTTGAACCCCATCGTGCCGTTGGCGGCGCCGTGGAAAAACGCCGTCCGATAACCTGCCGCCCGAAGCGCTTCGGGCAGGCCGCTCGCCGTATTCGCCTGATACGTCGACGTGATGAGCGGCTCATCGGTGAGCGCGGGGAAGCCCATCAACGTGCTCGGCACCGATTCAATGGACTTGTGGCCGTTCGCGTAATGGTCGCGCAGTAAGAGCGCGCCGGGCGCCTGCGCCAACGAGTCAAAGAAGGGCGTGTAACCGCCTTCGAGGTCGTTCTCGACGCCGTTGTATTCCGAAGCGAAGCTCTCGACCATCAACAGCACCACATTGGGGCGCACCTGACCCGCCGCGAGCGGGGCCGAAGGCGCATCGTAGCGCGCTAACGCACCGGACGGGTCGAGGGCGGCGCGCGCAGCCGCCAGCGTCGGGAACCAGCTCCGCCGCTCCAACGGCTCATCATTAACCGACTTGATAAACGTGAAGCTCGAATTGAGCGTCAGGTTGCCGAGGACGGCGGGCGTTTGCGTAAACGCATCGCCCACGCGCAACGGCTTCAACCCCACCGACCCCCGAATCCCGAGCGCGAGCACGCCCGCCGCCACCACGCGCGGCAGCGCAATCCGCCACCACACCGGCGCCGGAAGCAGCGGGCCGCGCGTGCGTAAATCGAGCTCAATCCGTCGCCCCACGCGGTTATACGCCCACGCCAGCGCCCACACCAGCAGCCCAATCGCTAGCGGAATGTACCAGTACCGCACCACCATCACCGGCGCCTGACGCCCGATATCGGCCGTCAGCGTCAGCAGCTCATCGGTAGACCGGCGGTTGATGAACCCGTAATAGGCGTAATCCATCAGGTTCAGCCCGATGAACGGCGTGTTGAGCACCAGCCACAGCGCCCGCATCGCGCCCCGCACGCCGCGCCGCGCCTGAAACGCGGGCGGCAGCGCCAACGCCAGCACCAGCCACAAGCTATTGATCAAGCCGAGGGCCGAAACGTCGAAAACCAGCCCACGCGCATAGGCTCCTACTACCGCCGGGAACGGCGCTTCCGCAAAGGCGCGCCAGTTCCAGAGCTGAAAACCCAGTCGCAGGAGCGAGTAGGTGAGGAGCAGCAAACCGAAACGGCGGACGGTCAGGATCACAGATTCAGCGGATTTAGGGGATATGATTGATTTGGGGGATTTGGGCCTGAAACCCGTAGGATTTTCTCTGAAACGGGTTCGCCATTGAAAGGGTAGGAGCTTGGTAAGAGCTTACCGCTGCCCAAAGAAAAAGCCGGGAACCGGCCCGTGGCCCGTTCCCGGCTTTTTCCGGCTTTCAACTAAGCGCAATGCGCGGCCGGTTAAGCCATTGCTGCTTCGGTGTTCAGCACGTTGCTCACGTCTTCGTATGGCAGCCCGAACGCATCGGAAACGCCTTTGTAGACCACCTTGCCCTGCACCACGTTCAAGCCGAGCTTGAGGTCGTTGTTGTCGGCGCACGCCTTCTGCCAGCCTTTGTTGGCGAGCTGAATGGCGTACGGGAGGGTGGCGTTCGTGAGGGCGAGGGTGCTGGTGTACGGCACCGCGCCGGGCATATTGGCTACGCAGTAATGCACCACTTCATCGATGATGAAGGTCGGGTCTTCGTGGGTGGTTGGCTTGCAGGTTTCGATGCAACCGCCTTGGTCCACGGCCACATCCACGAGCACCGTACCGGGGCGCATCGTCTTGAGCATATCGCGGGTGATGAGGTGCGGAGCCTTCGCGCCGGGGATGAGCACGGCGCCGATGATGAGGTCCGACGTTTTAATCATCTCCCGAATCGTGTACTCGTTGCTCATGCCGGTTTTCACGTTCGGCATCACATCCGACAGGTAACGCAGGCGCGGCAGGCTCACGTCCAGAATCGTCACGTCGGCGCCGAGACCAGCGGCCATCTTCGCCGCTTGCGTCCCGACGATGCCGCCGCCCAATACCAGCACTTTCGCCGGTGGCACGCCGGGCACGCCGCCGAGCAGAATGCCCCGGCCTTTCAGGGGTTTCTCCAGATACTTAGCACCTTCTTGGATGCTCATCCGGCCGGCCACTTCGCTCATCGGCACGAGGAGCGGGAGGGAGCGGTCGGGACGCTCAACGGTTTCGTAAGCGAGGCAGATGGCCTTCCGCGCAATCATCGCGTGGGTCAGCGGCTCGTAAGAAGCGAAGTGGAAGTACGTGAACAGCAGCTGGTTCTCGCGGATGAAGCTGTACTCCGACTCAATCGGCTCCTTCACCTTCATAATCATCTCCGCCTGCGCATACGTATCCTCGATGGTCGCGAGCAGGGTGGCACCGGCCGATTCGTACTCCGCATCCGCGAAGCCGCTGCCTTCGCCAGCCGTGCGCTGCACGCGCACGTCGTGACCGTGCTTAACCAGCTCGGCGACGCCCGCAGGGGTCAGCGCGACGCGGTTTTCGTTGTTTTTAATCTCCTTCGGAACGCCGATGATCATTGCGTGGGGCGGTGAAAAATGAGGGGTTGAATTGGTGAAGCAAAGATAACCGCCGATGTGTCGGACGGCTCTTTCTTGTAGCTATAGTGTGGGCAGACTCGAGGTGTCGTGCGGGTCGAGCACGGCAAGTCCCGGAATGGACCGAAAATCGGCGACGTTACGGGTAACTATCGTCAGGCCGTGAACCAGTGCCGTCGCCGCGATAATGGCGTCGGGCAGCTTGCGTTTATAAAGTTTCCGCAACCGAATGGTTTCGAGTACGACGGGTTCGTCAAGGGGCAGGATATGCGCCGCCTTGCTCATCAGAGCATGAACACCCGCCAGTTCCTGACTAGACGCCTCTCCGTACGAGAGCAGCTCGATACGAACAATAATCGAAAGCGAATAGGCACGCTCGGTGAAAACCGAAATCAGCCATTCAGTAGACGCGGCCGACAAATTGCCTTTGAAAAGGTCAATTGCGGTGTTCGTGTCGATTAAAAAGTGCGCTCCCATTCGTTGCGAATGTCGGCCATTGCGGCGCCCCACTGAGCACTGCGGGCTGGCGTGATGATACCCACCCAAGTGCGTGGATCATCGGAAACCGGACTGGTTAGCGCAACATCTGATGCTGCATCCATTTCGGCAGCCTCTTCAGAAGGCATATCCGGCGTCACAATCCCCAGCACCTTGTACTCGCGCCGCAGCTTGGCGAGCTTCTCTTTAGTGGGTATTTCGACTAAAACAGTCATGATATGGCTTGGCAGCTTGGGAGGTATGAAAGAAAGCCCGGAACGCCGCAGCGCCTGCTGAACGCCTACTTAAGGCCTACTTAAACGGCACCCGCGCATCGGCTTCGCGCATCATGCTCGATTGCACGAGGCTCTTGAGCACGGTAGCTTTCAGATTCACGCGGACATCAGCGGCGCTGAGGTCGTTGGAGTAGAAGGCGATGGTTTCGAGACGGTCGCCGACTTCGCGCGGGGTGTAGGTGAGGGTGATGTTGGCGGTTTCGCCGGGCGCGAGGCCTTCGGGAAGCGTCTTGTACGTCACGCAGTTACACGCCGAGTAAAGCCCCGTCAGGTTCAGGTTCTTCTTACCGGTGTTTTTGATGGTGAAACGCGCCGTAGCCGGGCGGTTCACTTCGAGCTTGCCGAGGCTGTAGGTTGATTCGCTCGTCACGGTGAGGCGGGCGGAGGCGGCAATCTGCTCCGGCGTGTACGTCTTCTGCATCTGCTCGCGCGTCATCACGGCTCCTTTGATGGAGAGGACGACGGAGGCATTCGTTGCGTTCGACGTCACGGTAATCGTCTTGTTGAACGCACCCGGCCGACCGTTCGAGTTGTAAACGGCCTTAATCACGCCAGTTTTGCCCGGCAGAACCGGGGCTTTGGTCCATTCCGGGGTCGTGCAACCGCACGAAGCCTGCACGTTGGCGATCACGATGGGCTGGTTGCCGGTGTTCGTGAACTTGAATTCCTTGGCGGCCAGGGTGCCTTCGCTAACGTTCTGGAAGTCGTGCGACTCGGTCTCGAACTTCAAGGTGCCCTGAGCAGCGGCGGTCAGGGTGGTGGCGGCCAGCAGCGCGCCAGCAATCAACAGAATGCGCATGGGGTTGATAAAAATTAGGCGAGTGAGCTCGGAAGGAAAATTTGGTTTCTGGGCGATGCGTTGGCGGTAAGCCGGCAGCGCCGCCGCCTGCTTAGCCAACATAAGGCCAGACGCGTTTCGTGCGCCATCCGTTTCCAAAACTACGCCCGCGCCCCGTTTCGTACCTTTGACCAACGTTCACTGCCCGCTATACCCTCGTCCGTCAACCGTTTTCTTTGATGCCGACCGCACCAACCGCTCAGGCTCCGGCCCTGCCGCTCTCGCTCACGAAGGCCGACCTGCTGGCCGATTTCCGTCTGGCGTGCGAATCGCGCCAAGCCTCGCTCACCGGGCGTAAAGAAGTTTTCGCCGGAAAGGCCAAATTCGGCATCTTCGGAGATGGTAAAGAAGTCGCGCAGCTCGCGATGGCCCGCGCTTTTCAGCCCGGCGACTGGCGTTCCGGCTACTACCGCGACCAAACCTTCATGCTCGCCATCGGCGAGCTGACCCTCGAAGCGTGGTTCGCCCAGCTCTACGCGCACGCCGATGTGGAAGCCGAACCCGCTTCCGGCGGGCGCTCGATGAACGGTCACTTCGCCACCCGCCTTCTCGACGACGACGGGCAATGGCTCCCGCAGACCACCCGCAAGAACTCATCAGCCGATATCTCGCCGACTGGCGGCCAAATGCCGCGCTTGCTCGGTTTGGCGCTAGCATCGAAGCTCTACCGCGAGAACCCCGCGCTGCACAACCGCACCGATTTCTCGGTCAACGGCAATGAAGTAGCGTTCGGTACTATCGGCAACGCTTCCACTTCGGAGGGGATGTTTTTCGAGGCACTCAACGCCGCCGGCGTGATGCAGGTGCCGATGCTGATGAGCGTTTGGGACGATGCTTTTGGCATCTCCGTAGGCGCCGAGTTTCATACTACGAAGCAATCGATTTCGGCTGCTTTGGCCGGTTTGCAGCGGGAAGGCGTCGGGAAATCGGGGTTCGAAATCTTCGTCGTGAAGGGCTGGGATTACCCAGCGCTCCTCGAAACCTACGACCGCGCCGCTCGCCTCTGCCGCGAGCAGCACGTCCCGGTTTTGGTCCACGTTGTGGAAATGACGCAGCCGCAGGGCCACTCGACGAGCGGCTCGCACGAACGTTACAAGACGAAAGAGCGGCTGGCTTGGGAAGATGATTTCGATCCAATCAAGCAGTTCAAAACGTGGTTGTTAACGAATGAAATCTGCACGACTGAAGAGCTGGATTTAATCGAAACTGAATCCAAGGAAGTCGTTCGGCTGGCGCGGGCAGCGGCTTGGAGCAACTTCAGCAATCCGATTAAAGCGGAGCGGCAGGAAGTAGCGGCGCTGGTGACGGCGCTGGCCGAAAACCCGGATTACGCCGAGCAGCGCGCCGCACTCGACGGCATCGTCGGGGCGTTCGGAAAACTCTCGGAGCCGAGCCGCGCTGACCACGTCAAGCTCGTGCGGAAGGCGCTGCGGTCGGTGCGCGGATTGCGTCCCACCGCCATCCGCCGCGAGCTGATGCAGTGGCTCGAAAGTCAGCAGGGCGACGCCGCCGAGCGCTACAACTCGACGCTCTTCAGCCAATCGGAAGACGCCGCCACCCTCAAAGAAGCCATCTCCGCCGAGTACGCCGACGACGCGCCGCTCCTCGACGGCCGCGAGGTGCTGAATGCGTGCTTCGATGCCCACCTGCAACGCGACGCCACCATTTTCGCCTTCGGCGAAGACGTGGGGCGGATTGGCGACGTAAACCAAGGCTTCGCCGGATTGCAGGACAAGTACGGAGCGCTGCGCGTGGCCGACACCGGCATTCGCGAATGCACGATTGCCGGTCAAGGCATCGGCGCCGCACTGCGCGGCCTGCGCCCCATCGCCGAGATTCAGTACTTGGATTACATCCATTACGCGCTTCAGATTCTGTCGGATGACCTAGCGTCGTTGCAGTGGCGGACGAAAGGCGGGCAGAAGGCGCCGCTGATTATCCGCACGCGCGGCCACCGTCTGGAGGGCATTTGGCACTCAGGGTCGCCTATCGGGATGATTCTGCACGCCGTGCGCGGCATTCACGTATTGGTGCCGCGCAACATGACGCAGGCCGCCGGCTTCTATAACGTGCTGCTGCGGAGCGACGAGCCGGCTATCGTCATCGAGTGCCTGAACGGCTATCGATTGAAAGAAAAGCTGCCGACGAACATCATCGATTTTCAAGTCCCGCTCGGTACGCCGGAAGTGCTGCGCGCCGGTTCGGATGTAACCATCGTGACCTACGGCTCGATGTGCCGCATCGTGATGGAAGCCGCCGCAGAGCTGGCCGAAATCGGCATCGAAGTAGAAGTAATCGATGTGCAGAGCTTATTGCCGTTCGATACGCACCACACGATTGTCGATTCGATCAAGAAGACCAACCGCGTCATCTTCGCTGATGAGGACGTGCCCGGCGGCGCCTCGGCGTATATGATGCAGCAGGTCGTGGATGAGCAGCAGGCGTACCGCTGGCTCGATTCGGCGCCGCGTTGCCTCTCGGCCCACGCGCACCGCCCGCCCTATGGCTCCGACGGCGACTATTTCAGCAAGCCGAACCCCGAAGACGTCTTCGATCTAACCTACGAATTGCTGCGCGAAGCTGATCCTAAGCGGTTTCCGGCGATTTATTAGGCGTTTGCTCGGAAGGTTTTCCGCCTTTGTCATTGCGAGGAACGAAGCAATCCTCGTTTGCTCGGTGCGTTGGCTCAGCCGCGTAGCCGAGTAAGCGAGGATTGCCACGTCGTCGCAAAGCCTTCTCCTCGCAATGACAAAATCCTCGTTGAGAGTTGGGGCACTGCTTAGCTACGCAAGCTGCGGCGCACGAATTCGGATGAGTATCGAAATGTGGTTAAACGCTGGCCCCGTCTTTGCAAAACGGCGAATCAGACCATTTCACACATTTCGACTCAGATGAAAAAAATGTTGCTCAGCGCGTTGTTGGTCAGTGGGTTGTGCGCGTCGCCGGCTTTCGGGCAGACGGTAAAAGACACCAATCTTTACCCTACCAATCTGGAGGAGAATATGTACTTCAAGGGGTACGATGCGCCTACGCGTACGCTCAAAGGCGTGCATTTTATGGTGCTCTCCGACGGCGAAAACTCCAAGTGGGTGACGCCCGCGTTCACCGTGAAGCTCTACCTCTATCAGGAGGGGAAGGAGCCGATTTTCTTCAAGACGTTTGAAGAGGACGGCATCTACCACATGGGCAAGAAGGAGTACGCGTTGGACGTTCCGCTCGGGGAGGCGGAAGTGCCGCCGGGCACGTACCGCGTCGGGGTGCTCGTGAACGCGGATAACACGGTCAAGGAGAAGGATTCCGACAACGCGATGTTGTTCCAAGGCCCGATCACGATTGGGAAATCGTCTAATAATCCGACGATGAAGCCTTTTGAGAAGACGGAAACTCCGGCGACGCAGGACGATAAGGAAGACAAAGAAGAGAAAGAGGAAAAGGATGCCGATGAGTAGGCCGCAGCCGTGACCGCAGCAACTTGCTAACGACTGGAAACGCAAAGAGCCGGGCATCCGCTCGGCTCTTCGTGTTAAAGGATTCGCCCAGAAGGGCGCGCAAGTGCTTGCTAAACACCTGCTAATGGCTTGCTAACCGCATTAAAGCGTCACGTCTTGGGTGGTGACTACGTTGGAGAGGTTGCCCGCGCGGTCCTTGATCTGGACGGAGAACCGCAGCACATCGCCCTTACGTGAGTTCTCTTCTACTCCGTTGATGAGGCCGATGGTGGACGTAGCCGTCGGGAATACCCGAATGCCGGGCGAGTTGATGTTGTACCGTAAATCGCCGCGCAGCTTGAAGGGTTTGGTGCTGTTTGGGCCTTCCGGACTCATATTCGGGAACCGTCCGCTGAACGCGGTTGATGCCTGTGGGTCGACGCGGAGGAACTCGCCGTTCTTTTTCTTGTAAATCGTGAGGAAGTAATTTATGTCGCCTGCGTTTGCGCTGTCGTCTTTCAGGAAACCCAAATCGCCGTCGCCGTCTTTCCACGAGATGGTGAGCAGGACAGTGACGATGCGCGAGTTGCCGATGAGCGTGGAATCGCGGGTGGTGACACCTTTGACGGCGATTTCGGGAATGTTCGAAAAATCATCCTCTTTATCACAGCCCAGCAGCAGCCCGGCCGTGGCTGCGGTTAGGGTCAGCGCGAGTAATGTGCGAAATGAAAACAACGGCTTCACGGGAAGAGAGCGCAGAAAGTGAAAGATGACCGTATAACGCCAACGACGCCCAAAATGTACGCCGACTCTCGCGAAAACGCGGTAACGTCGGTGCTGGTTCGCTTCTTATCCTACTTTTGCTCGTGACCTTCCTGTCTGATTTTCAACGCTTGCTGCCCTCGCTGACGGCGGCTACGGCCGAAGTGGCCGCGTTGGAGCTTTTCGAATACCAAGCGCATCACTGCGCCATTTACGCCGCGTGGCTCAAAGCTTTGGGACGCGACCCGGCCACCGTGACGCGCCTCGACGACATTCCGTTTTTGCCGATCAGCTTCTTCAAATCGCATCTCGTGCAGACGGGCGTGTGGGGACCGTCGGAGATTTTCCTGAGTAGCGCGACGACCGGGATGAGCCGCAGTCGGCATCTGGTGCGCGATGGGGGGCATTACCGCACGCACGCCGCCCGCATCTGGGAAGCCACGTACGAGCCGCTGACGGAGTTCACGTTTTGCGCGCTTTTGCCGTCGTACTTGGAGCAGGGGGCGTCGTCGTTGGTGGCGATGGTGGATTATTTTGCTCAAGCGAGCGGGCAGGAGACCGACCCGTTCTTCCTGCACGACTATTCGGGCCTGCTCGAACACCTCGACCGCGCCGCTGAGCTGGGGCGCACGCCCGTGCTGCTCGGCGTGAGCTATGCGCTGCTCGATTTGGTAGAGGCGCGTGGCCCGTTGAAGCTGCCACCGGGCACCATCGTGATGGAAACGGGAGGGATGAAGGGGCGCCGCCGCGAGATGATTCGGGAAGAGCTGCACGCCGAGCTGATGGCGGGCTTGGGGGTGCCGCAGATTCACTCGGAATACGGGATGACGGAGCTGCTTTCGCAAGCCTACGCGCCCGCAAACGGCCATTTCCGCGAGACGCCGTGGCTGCAAATTCGGCTGCGCGACCCCGAAGACCCGCTCGACGTTTCCGGCGCCCGGCTCAGCGGTGGTCTGAACCTCATCGATTTGGCCAATTTCGATACCTGCGCCTTTCTGGAAACGCAGGATTTGGCGCGCCGTCATCCGCAGATCGGCACTTATGAAGTGCTCGGTCGCTTTGATGCGGCGGATGTGCGCGGGTGCAATCTGCTGGTGGCGGGGGCATAAAAAACTCCGGTACCGCCGTCGCGGTACCGGAGTTTTTTGAGTCACCAAAATCCTTATTTCCGGGCGAATGTGCGGGCATCGTCTTCGGAAATCTCATCGCCGCCCATAATCACGAGGCGTTCCGTGACGTTGCGCAGCTCGCGGATGTTGCCGCGCCAATCGAGGCCTTTGAGGTAGTCGAGGGCGCCTTTGCTGATGCGCTTAGGCTTGGAGCCGTAATCGGCGGCGAGGTCGGCGAGGAATTTCTGGACGAGGGCGGGAATGTCGTCGCGGCGGTCGTTGAGGGGCGGGACGTGAATCAGGATGACGCCGAGGCGGTGGTAAAGGTCTTCGCGGAAGGTGCGGGCTTCGACTTCCTTGAGTAGATCCTTGTTTGTGGCGGCTACCACGCGCACATCCACGTTGATCTCTTTCTCGCCGCCGACGCGCGTGATTTTGTGCTCCTGCAACGCCCGCAGCACTTTAGCTTGCGCGGAGAGGCTCATATCGCCGATTTCGTCCAAGAAGAGCGTGCCGCCGTTGGCTTGCTCAAACTTGCCGAGCTTCTGCTTGATGGCGCTCGTGAAAGAGCCTTTTTCGTGCCCAAACAGCTCGCTCTCGATCAGCTCACTCGGAATGGCCGCGCAGTTTACCTCGACGAGCGGGCCGTCGGCGCGGTTCGATTTCTCGTGAATCAGGCGGGCGACCATCTCTTTCCCGGCACCGTTCGGGCCGGTCACGAGCACGCGGGCATCGGTCGGCGCGACTTTGTCGATCTGCTGCCGGACGGCTTCGAGGGCGGGCGAGACGCCGATCATCTCAAACTTCTTCGAGATTTTTCGCTTCAGCGTCTTCGTTTCGACCACGAGCTTCTGCCGGTCGAGGGCGTTGCGGACCGTGACGAGGAGGCGGTTGAGGTCGGGTGGCTTCTGAAGGAAATCGAACGCGCCTTTTTTGGTCGCATCGACGGCGGTATCAATGGAGCCGTGGGCGGAGAGCATAATGAACGGCACGTCGGGCGCGAGGATCATGGCGCGCTCCAGTACTTCGATGCCGTCGAGGCGGGGCATCTTGATATCGCACAGCACGGCGTCGTAGCGCGTGTTTTGGAGGGCTTTCAGGCCCGCTTCGCCGTCTTCGGCTTCATCGACTTCATAGCTTTCGTAGGCGAGAATGTCGCGCAGGGCGGCGCGGATGGCGCGCTCATCGTCGATAATCAAAATCTTCGGCATCGGAATCGGAGTGGGAGGTGTTTTGCGGGCGGTTCGACAAAGAAAACGCCCGGCGCGCTCACTGGAAGTGGCACGCCGGGCGCTTACCTAAAACCGGGCCGACAAGCCGATAAGCCGGGTTCTGTCGGTGCCGCCGAAACGGCACGTCCTATCATTTATCTAGGCCAGTCGTCGCCGAAAGGCTCCATCGCCCTACCCACCGACACGGACGGGCCGCCCGCTGACCGTTGCCGGTCGTATCGGCCTATTTGGGCTTTCAACGCCTGAGGTTTACCCAGCCGAAACCGTTGCCGGTCCGCTGGTAGGCTCTTACCCTACCTTTTCACCCTTACCGCACCCCGAGGGGCGTGGCGGTTATTTTCTGTGGCACTGGCTGTCACGAAGCAGTCGCCCCGTTTCGCGCCTTCCCGTTAGGAAGCAGGCCGCCCTGCGTTGCCCGGACTTTCCTCTCCGGCCCCGATTGGGCCGCAGCGATAGGATGGCTTGTCGGTTGGGGGCAAAGGTAGCGCCTACGTGGTGGGGCGGGCGTTTGGGGTTATCAGGGTGGGGTTTGTAAGTATCAGGGTGGGGTTTGTGAGTATCAAGGTGACGTTTGTAAGAGGTTTAAAAACGAAAAACGGTATCAAGGTGACGTTTGTAAGTATCAAGGTGGCGTTTGTGAGAGGTTTAAAAACGAGAAACGGTATCAAGGTGACGTTTGAAAGTATCAGGGTGGCATTTGTGAGGCTGTTAAAAACGAGAAACGGTATCAAGGTTGCGTTTGTAAGTATCAGGTTGGCATTTGTAAGTATCAGGGTGGCGTTTGTAAGTATCAGGGTGGCGTTTGTAAGTATCAGGGTGGCGTTTGTAAGTATCAGGGTGGCGTTTGAAAGTATCAGGGTAGCATTTGAAAGTATCAGGATTCGCGTGGCCGGCTCTGTCCCAGAGACGGCGTTGATTCGCCTATCAACGTCATCTTGACGCCATCTCTGGGACAGAGCTGGCCA
>JANNMJ010000229.1:0-10322 GCA_031397815.1 Hymenobacteraceae bacterium | reverse complement strand
CGCTGGAAAAATTACTACCAGCCCACGACCCCAACTCCGCCCGCCACCACTCTAACGCCGCGACCGACTTACCTTTCCCCCCTGTAAAGTCCAAGCCGGATTACCACGTCCAGCTGTAAAGCCCCAGCCGGATTATCACCTCACCCTGTATAGCCAGGGCCGGACGAGACAGCTCTGTGATTGAGCCCAGCGTGTGCCCAGCGTGTGCCCAGCGTGTGCCCAGCGTGTGCCCAGCGTGTGCCCGGGTAGTCGGCGCAGAGCGCCGCCAACCCCGGGCGGTGGAAATGAACCCCGTTGGGGTTCGCATTTCGCAATCAATTGGGGAACCCCAACGGGGTTCTTCTCCAAATCCCGGGGTTGATTTCGCAGAAATCTACCCCGGGCTAACGGGCTCTGGGCACACGGACCTACGTTAACGCATCGGCACTTCAATGAGCAGCACTTCGGCATCGCTGCCGGCTTGCACATTTAATACGTCTTCGTCGGTGATGCCCAAGCCATCGCGGGTCTGTAGCGATTGGCCATTAATAGTCACTTCGCCGCTGAGGACGAATGCGTACACGCCGTTACCGGCGAATTGCACGGGGTATGTCGCGGCTTCCCCGGCCGTAAAGCGGCCGAGCGAGAAAACGGCATCCTGATTAATCCAGACCGCTGCCGGGTCAGTTGGCGAGACGACGGCTTGGAAATGCCCCTGACGACCTTCCGGCGGAAAAGATTTCTGCTCGTAGCGCGGCGCAATTCCGGCTTCCTTCGGAAAAACCCAGATTTGCAGGAATTTAACCGGCCGGTCGGCATTCGCATTTACTTCCGAATGCTGAATCCCCGAGCCAGCCGACATAATCTGCACATCACCCTGCCGAATAATCTCGTGCCGCCCCGTGGAATCGCGGTGGCGCAAATCGCCTTCGAGCGGGATGCTCACGATTTCCATATTGGCGTGCGGGTGCGCCCCAAAGCCCTGTCCGCCCGCCACGGTATCGTCGTTAAGGACGCGTAGGAGGCCAAAGCTCATCCGCGCGGGGTTGTTGTACCCGGCGAAGCTGAACGTATGGAAGGAATTGAGCCAACCGTGGTTGGCGTGGCCGCGCGTAGCGGCCGGATGGTGGACCGTCATATTAAACGAACCTTTTTATTCTCAAAAAAACTCTCAAAAAGTCGGCTGCCCCGCAAACGTCACTTCCGCGAGTGGCTTGCGCTTGCGCTCGGTATGCTCGCGGCTCCGGTATGGCTCTTCCAGCTGTTCCGGCGAGCCGATATGGCCGAGCGCGGTGAAATTCACCACATCGATTTCCTGCGGCAACGCAAACGCGGTGCGCGCTTTTTCCGCCTCGAAGCCCGCCATTACGTGGCCGTGCAGCCCGAGCGCCGTGGCCTGCAACAGCGCCGACGTGGTGGCGGCGCCTACGTCGTGCCACGCGTATTTATTCGGCTTGCCGGTGCCCGCCATCGTGGTGCGCGCCAAGCTCATCACCAGCACGGCCGCATCCTTCGCCCATGCTTGGTTAGCGGGCACCAAACAGTCGAGGAGGCGCTGAAAAGCCGCTTCGTCGTGCCGATGCGCGTACACGAAGAGCCACGGCTGCTCATTACTCGCGGAAGGCGCCCAAGTGGCGGCTTCGAGGATAGTGGCTAGCTCGTCGTCGGTGAGCGGTTGCGGCGTGAAGGCGCGGGGGCTCCAACGCGCCCGCAGCAGCGGGTGAACAGCGTGTTCGGTGGGGGCGGTTTTGGTGGGCGGAGTCGCCTGTTCGACGGTGGTTGTCATCTTCTGGAGGTTGTTACGCTGCAAATGTATGTACGTACATCGAATCCAACGCACCTTCTTTCGGAAAGGTTTATCAAACCCGACCTTTGTGTACGTAAACCGTACCTGATGGCCGATATCCGCCCGTTTCGCGCTTGGCGCTATTCATCCCCTCTCACGCCGCGCATCGGTGAGCTGACGTCGCCGCTGTTCGATGTGGTGTCGGACCGGCAGCGCGAGGCGCTTTACCGCGAGCCGCTCAACTCGATTCATCTGCAAGTGCCGCGCCCCGAGGAAGGGCTCGACGCCCCCGCTACCGCTGCGCGCACGCTGGCGCGGTGGCGAGCGGAAGGCATTATCGAGCAGGACCCGCTGCCCGGCTTTTACGCGTATTACCAGTACTTCCGGCTTCCCGGCTCCTCACAGGAATACATTCGGCGGGGTTTTCTGACGCTGATTCGCGCCACCGACTGGACCGACGGCGCCGTGCTGCGCCACGAAGACACGATACCGGCGGCCGTCAACGATCGCACGGCGCTGCTCGCGGCGACGCAGTTTCAATCGTCGGCCACGCACGGGTTGTACCATGACCCGGCGCATCGGCTCGAAGCCCTGCTCGACGAAGCTATTTCGGCGCCGCTCTACGAAACCGAAGATTATCAGGGCGTGCGCGATGTGTTGGCGCCCATCCACGACCGTGAAGCGCAGGCGCTGATTCGGGGCGTGCTGGCGGAAACGTCCGTCGTCCTCGCCGATGGGCATCACCGTTATGAAGGGTCGTTACAGTACCGGCGCGCGCGGGCTGCTGCCGCCACCGCGCCGCCCACGGGCGAGGAAGATTGGAATTTCCACCTGATGTACCTCACCAACTCAGCGGCTGATGATTTGCGCATCCTGCCGACGCACCGCGTTTTGCGCACGCTGACGCTGACCAATGAGGAATTTCTGACGCGCTTGAGCCCGTATTTCGTCGTTACCCCGCAAGACGACCCTTACGAGCTGGACGCTATCATCGCCGGTAAGCCGTGGGCGTTTGGGCTGTATCTGCGCGGCGGGGCGGCTTACAAGCTGCGGCTGCGGCCGGAAGCCCACGCGCTCCTCGATTGGCCGGTACCCCCGGCGGTCGCGGCGCTCGACCTCACGGTGCTGCACCATTTCGTGTTTGAGCGCGTGTTGGGGCTGGACCGCGAACAGCAGCGGCGCTCACCGGAGCTAGCGTATGTTCGGTCGGTACCCGATTGCTTGAAGCGCGTCGATTCCGGGGAAGCGACCGCCGCGTTCATCACCAAGGAAGTGACGATGGCGGAAGTCTTGCGGGTGTGCGAATCGGGGGCGCTGATGCCGCAGAAATCGACCTTTTTCTACCCCAAAGTGATTGGCGGCTTCCTGTTCGCCGGTATCGCGGATTAGCGGCCGTTACGGCTATTCGCTCTTTTCAAAAAACTACTGATGCTGATTCTGGCCTCTGGCTCCCCTCGTCGCTCGCAGCTGCTGGCGGCGCTCGATGTTGAATTTACCGTCCGGGTGAAGCCCGATATTGACGAGTCGTTTCCGGCACATTTACGCGGCGCGCAAATCGCGGAATATCTGGCGCACCGTAAAGCGGTGGCGTACGACGATGAAGTAGCGGCGGGCCACGCGGTGCTGACGGCTGACACCATCGTCGTTCTCGACGAAGAAGTCCTTAATAAACCCGCCGATGAAGCCGATGCGCACCGGATGCTCCGGCAGCTTTCGGGCCGCACCCACGAGGTGTTCACGGGCGTTTGTCTGCGTTACGGCGAGCTGGCGTGGCTCCTGCACGACCGCACCGCCGTCACCTTCGCCGACCTCACCGACGCCGAGATTCAGCAGTACGTCCGCAAGCACCGGCCACTCGATAAAGCCGGAGCCTACGGCGCGCAAGACTGGATTGGCCTCGCCGCCATCACCCGCCTGGAAGGGTCGTATTTCACGGTGATGGGCCTGCCGACGCACCGCGTGTATCAGGTGTTGGCGGAGGCGAAATTGGTCTGATTTCAGTAGAAATCGACAGAAACCGACGAGCTTAAACCACACCCTGCTTCCGCAGCGCCCAGTAGCAGCGGGCGGTGGCGCGCACGTCGGCGAGGGCGTCGTGGGCGCCTTCGAAGCCTTCACGGAAGAGGTAATGGTGCAGCTCGATGAGCTTGGGCCACTTGTAGCCGCGCCCGTTCGCGGCGGGAATGGCGCAGAGGTTGGTGGTGGTCTTCATCGTGCAGATGGCGCGCCGCGTGGGGATGGGGTCGGGCTGGGCGAGGCGAGCATACTCGGCGCCGACGATGGCGCGGTCGAAATCGAAGTTGTGCGCCACGAGCGTTTGCGCTGCTTTGGCGGCGGCAGTGAACTCCCCGAGGACATCGCGTAGAGGGCGCCCGGCGGCTTCGGCTTCGGCGTGGCTGATGCCGTGAATCATGTTCGGCGGAATCTGCCAGCCGTCGGGACGGATGAGCGCGCAATGGGCGCTCTGCTCCTGTCCGTCAGCATCATACAAAACCCACGCAAGCTGCACGATGCGCGGCCAGTTGCTGGCATCGGTGAGTGGGGCGCGGTAATCGCGGGGAAGACCGGTGGTTTCGGTATCGAAAAAGAGTAGCATAAAAAGGGGGTTGGGGGATAAAGGGTGCTCGATAGCAGCTGCAAGGTAGGAAGGCAGATAGGAGTAGCGGGATTCGATATTCCGTGATTCACCCTAAAAATCCTGCAACCCGCCAGCCATTTTAGTTGTTGGCTTTCTTTTAGGATAGGCTGACCCGTACTTTTGCGTATTCGCCCCTGCCCCGCCGTTTTGATGGCTAAGAAAAAGTCTCCGAATCCCAATATCCTTACCACCGACGCGGCAGTTGCTACCGTTGTTGCGCCCGTCGCTCCACCCGAATCGGGGGCAGCGTTGGCGGCTGAGGCTGATAAAACCCCGTTGAGCGTCATCCCCGAGACGCCGTTCGTCGAGGTGTACGGCGCGCGGGTCCACAACCTCAAAAACCTGACGGTCAAGCTCCCGCGCCATCAATTGGTGGTGTTTACGGGGATTTCGGGGTCCGGAAAATCGTCCCTCGCCTTCGATACCATTTATGCCGAAGGGCAGCGTCGCTACACTGAGACGTTCTCGGCGTATGCGCGCACGTTCCTTGGGGGGCTGGAGCGGCCGGATGTCGATAAGATTGAGGGGCTGTCGCCGGTCATCAGTATCGAGCAGAAAACGACGTCGCGGAACCCGCGCTCGACCGTTGGGACGATTACTGAGGTCTACGATTTCCTGCGCCTGCTCTACGCCCGCACCGCCGAAGCCTTCAGCTACGTGACCGGCGAGCGGATGGTGCGTCAGTCCGACGACCAAATCGTCGCCTCGATTCAGGAGCGGTTCGCTGAGCGGCGGCTGATGCTGCTGGCGCCCGTGGTGAAGGGCCGCAAAGGGCACTACCGCGAGCTGTTCGAGCAATTGCGCAAATCGGGGTACCTGCGGGTGCGGATTGATGGCGAGCTGCGCGAGCTGGTGCCGAAGATGCAGGTCGACCGGTACAAGATGCACGACATTGAGGTCGTCATCGACAAAATCAAAGTCGGGCCGACGCCGGATGACCGTTACCGGCTCTCGCAGTCGGTGCAGACGGCGCTGGGGCAAGGCAAGGGGTTGCTGCTGGTGCTTGATGCCGATTCGAGCAATACCGCGTTTTACTCGCGGTTTTTGATGGACCCGGCTACTGGCATCGCCTACGACGACCCCGCGCCGAACACCTTCTCGTTCAACTCACCCTACGGCGCCTGCCCGACGTGCTCGGGCTTGGGCGAAGTGCGCGAGATTACCGAGGACACCATCATCCCCGACCCGTCGCTGCCGATCAGCCGGGGCGGCATCGCGCCGCTCGGCGAGTACCGCGACATTTGGATTTTTCAGGAGCTAGCGCGGATGCTGAAGCGCTACAAAAGCTCGCTCAGCACCCCCATCAACAAGCTACCCGACGAGGTACGGCGGCTGATGGTGTTCGGCCCCGAAGACCCGGATGATGCGTCGGCGGATGAGTTTCAGGGGTTGATTCCGTTCCTGCGGGAACAGATGGAATCCGACTCCGACAACATCCGCGAGTGGATTCAGGAGTACACCCGCACCAGCACATGCCCCGAGTGCCACGGCTACCGCCTCAAGCGTGAGGCGCTCCACTTCAAGCTCGACGGGCGTCACATCGGCGAGCTGAGTCTGCTCGACCTGCGCGAGCTGCAAGACTGGATGGCCGGGCTCGAAGACCGCCTCTCCGACCGCCAGAACGTGATTGCGCGGGAGCTGCTGAAGGAAATCCGGAAGCGGCTCGGGTTCCTGCTAGATGTCGGGCTGGATTACCTGACGCTCCACCGCCCCGTGCGGACGCTGAGCGGCGGCGAAAGCCAGCGCATTCGCCTCGCTACGCAAATCGGGACGCAGCTTGTGGGGGTGCTGTATATTATGGATGAGCCGAGCATTGGGCTGCACCAACGCGATAACGAACGCCTGATTGGCGCGCTGCAACGGCTGCGCGATATCGGCAACTCGGTCATCGTGGTGGAGCACGACAAGGATATGATTCTGGCGGCCGATTACGTCCTCGATATCGGGCCGGGGGCGGGCGTTCACGGAGGGCACATCGTGGCGCAGGGGTCGCCGGAAGAGATTCGTACGTCGGGGTCGCTCACGTCGCAGTACCTCACGGGCGAGAAGCACGTTGCGGTGCCCACCGTCAAGCGCCCCGGCACGGGCGAGTGGCTGAAGCTCATCGGCGCCACCGGCCACAACCTCAAGGACGTGACGCTCAAGCTGCCGCTCGGCAAGCTGGTGTGCATTACGGGGGTGTCGGGGTCGGGGAAATCGAGCTTGATTCACGATACGCTCTACCCGATTCTGAACCAGCATTTCTTCAACGCCCGGCGCGACCCATTGCCGTACCGCGACCTCACCGGGCTGGAGCATCTGGACAAGGTTATCGAGGTCGACCAGTCGCCGATTGGGCGTACGCCGCGCTCAAACCCGGCTACCTATACGGGGATGTTCACCGATATCCGCGCCCTGTTCGCGCAGCTTCCGGAGAGCAAGATTCGGGGGTATGGTCCCGGCCGATTCTCGTTCAACGTGAAAGGCGGGCGCTGCGAAACGTGCGAAGGCGCCGGCATCCGCACCATCGAGATGAACTTCCTGCCCGACGTTCACGTGCCGTGCGAGACGTGCAAAGGGCGCCGCTACAACCGCGAAACCCTCGAAGTGCGCTTCAAAGGGAAGTCGATTACCGACATCCTGAATATGACCGTCGAGCAGGCCGTCGAGTTCTTCGAGGCACAGCCGCGCATCAAGCGGAAGGTCGATATTCTGAACGATGTGGGCTTGGGCTACCTCACGCTCGGCCAGCAAGCCACCACGCTTTCGGGCGGGGAAGCGCAGCGCGTGAAGCTCGCCACTGAGCTGAGTAAGAAGGACACCGGCCAAACCCTCTACATCCTCGACGAACCCACCACCGGCCTTCACTTCGAGGACATTCACCACCTCGCAGAAGTCCTGCACCGCCTCACCGACAAGGGCAACACCGTACTCGTCATCGAGCACAACCTCGACCTGGTAAAAATCGCCGATTACGTCATTGACCTCGGCCCTGAGGGCGGCGCGGGCGGCGGCGTAATCGTCGCGGAAGGCACGCCGGAGCAGGTGGCGAAATCGAAGAAGGGCCACACGGCCCGTTTCCTCAAAGCCGAGCTAGCCACGAGCACCTACGTAGAGCGAGTGATTCCTGTGGAAAAACCTGCGCCTGTTGAGGTGGAAGAAGTGGCGGAAGCGCCGGTTAAGAAGGGGAAGAAGAGTGCGGGGCGGCCGAAGAAGGCCGTTTAAGTCATCCTCGACTGAACTTTTCTTGATGCCGCAGTTCGAGCAAGCAGAAGAACTTTTACGCAGTCTGCTGGTCGGACGCTTCTACTCGGGAGTAGAAGTGGGCGACACTTGGGCTTTCAGATTTGAAGAATTCTGGCTTCTAGCACAAGACATATCGGCACCGGAAGAAAGCAGCCTTCATAATCTACTTCAACTGTCTGCTCCAGCTATGCTTGCTGGAGTTGACTCAGAATACGTACCCAAAGGCATTTTAGCGTTGCGCTATTTACGCCAAGAAGTGACCGAGATTACGCTTGCCGATGATGCCGCTTTACACCTACACTTCCAAGGGGGAAATTCGCTTGTCTTTCCAGCAACTACTCCTATTGTTGACTGGCAATGGGCTGTGAATCCCACTGATAACTCCCCTTACGCCGATTTTCTGGTAGCCTGTTTCTGGCAAGGAGAGATTCAGCTGAATAGTCTATAAAGAGCAAACGCAAGCTCCCATCCGTCTGACGCTGTTACACGAGTAAACTACTTAAAGTCGCCTATCTACTCCTGCTGTGCAGTTGTAAGAGGCTTCTTGGTGGCCGTTGGCTTCGACTTCACCTTTTCAAACCGTACGCCCAGCTTTCGTAACAGCTTCCGTACGAATGCATCTTCTTCGGGAGCGACAGTCAATAGATATTGTTTCATAGCGTAAAGATGCTAATTCGAGACTGAACGCAAATAGTCCCCTGCCGGAAACGTGTTTCCGGCAGGGGACTATTTTTTTGAAGATTGCAAGGCTTACGCCCTACTGCATCTTCACGTGCTTCTTAATCATCTCGGCGTGCGCTTGTAAGGCGGGAAGGGTTTTGGCGGCGAAGGCGCGCACATCCTCGTCTTTACCCGATTTGGATTGCGCTTCGAAGAGGGCGATGTCTTTGTCGTGAGCGGTGTTCATCTCGCTGAGATAGAGCGCGTCGAACTCTTTGCCGCTGACGCCCATGAGCTTGTCGAGGGTGGCTTTGGCTTCGCCGACGGGGGCGGGCGGGAGCTTGATGTTCTTGCTTGCGGCAAGGGCTTTCAGCTCGTCGTTCGCTTTGGAATGATCCTTTAGAATCATATCGGCCACGGCTTTCACCATCGGGTCGGTGCTCTTGGTTTGGGCGAGCTTGGCGGCTTCGACTTCCATCATTCCCCCGGAACCGGCTTTCATCAGGAAATCGGCGTCGCCGATCATCTCGGCGTCGGCGGTGGCGGTGACGGCGGGCAGGGTGTCGGGGTTGGCGCTGGAGTTGGCGGCGCCGTCGGCGGCATCAGGGGTGTGGTTCTCGACAACCGTAGCGTCGGCGGCAGTGGCGTCGGCGCTTTGCTGGCACGAGGCGACGCTCAGCAGCAGCGCGGCAGAGAAGGCAAGGGAATGGAGGGGACGAATCATGGCGTGACGGGAAGGCGGAAGGAAGTAATTGACGGAAGGCTCAACTGCTTAAAGCCAAAACCGGGCGCCCTTCGCTTGCGAGAGAGCACCCGGCGTTTATGGGTTACGGCAGAATCCGGCGGAATGTTCGGACGGGGTGACGGCGCGTTGGCGGCCTACCCCATTCGCTTACATCTTCATCATCGGCTTACCGGCCTGCATATCCTTGGCCATTTGCAGGTGCATTTTCAGCGCGGGCAAGTGCTTGGCGGCGAAGGTTTTGAAGGTCGGCCGGGAGGAGGTTTCGGCGATGGTGGCGAAGGTAGAGACAGCGGCTTCGTGGCCTTCGATGGCCTTCGTGATGTACATCGTCTGGAGGGGTTTGCCAGTCAGCTTTTCCATTTGATTCAGGACGCCGGTTTGCTCGTTGGTGAGGCGGTCGGTGACGTTCATGCCTTCGGCTTTGGTGATTTGCCGCAGCTCATCGCCGACTTTCGTGTGGTCGGTAATCATCTGCTGCGCGAACTGGCGGACGTTGGCGTCCTTCGAGTCTTTCAGCATTCGCTGGGCCATCTGAATCTCAAACGTGCCATCGGCGAGGGTGTTGTTAGCAAAATTGGCATCCGGCGTGACGGCCGCGCCGGGGGCTTTCGGGTCTTCAGCGGGGCGCTGGTCGGGGGCGTTGAGGCCGTCGGTGCCGCTCGCCTCGGCGGTGCCACCGATGACGGTCGCATCGGTGGAATCAGTGGCGCCGGTGGCGGCTCCGGCCAAATCCTGCTGGCTGCCTTTGCCTTTATCGGTATCGTCGGCGGAAGTGGTGGGGTTGGCGCAGGCGCCGAGGAGGGCGAGAGCGCAGAAGATCGGGAGCTTATACATGTTCAGGAGGGAGCGATTTCTGGGGTTAATAGGCGCTCCTACGGACTACGGCGCGGGCGGGTTGAGGGCGTGGCTCCGGGGAATAGACTGGCGCGTGGCCCGGCGCGTGGCCCGGGGTAGATTTCTGCGAAATCAACCCCGGGCTTAGGAAAAGAACCCCGTTTGGGTACTGCCAGAAGCGCGTGGCCAGCTCTGTCTCAGAGATGGCGTCATCGGCGAATCAACGCCATCTCTGGAACAGAGCTGGCCACGTGCGCTTGGGAATGCGCCGATTGGGGTGGCGGGCCAGAGTCCCGCGAATAGGCCACACGGGGCAGAGCCCTATGGCTTATACACAAGTTTGCAACTGGTTGATTATCATTGTTGCCCAGCGTCTTTTCGGTTGATTCAGAAGACTATGTTGTTTCTGATATTTGATCGGAAAAAGTGGCTCTAGAGCTTGCAAATGCACTAGC
>JANNMJ010000228.1:0-4095 GCA_031397815.1 Hymenobacteraceae bacterium | reverse complement strand
TTCGGTTGATTCAGAAGACTATGTTGTTTCTGATATTTGATCGGAAAAAGTGGCTCTAGAGCTTGCAAATGCACTAGCCAAGCGAGCAGAAGAGTGTGCCTTATATTCGGCTTTGCACTTGTGTATAAGCCATAGGGCTCTAGCCCCGCGTCAGGGACGCGGGCGCGGAGCAAAGCACCACTCGCCCCCGAAAGTCCCCCCCCTTTTGCCCGTTGCGGACCCTTCGACCTCAAATTTCCCTAGCTCCAGCCTCAATTTTTTGCGCGCTGCCCCCTGCACGGGCCTCCTTTGCATCACTCTTAGCGCCCGGCAGTCCGCCGGGCGTTTTATCATTTTACTCATCCCCCTTCCACAGACATGGCACAACTCGTCCAGTCAAACCGGTCAGCCCAACGGGCTGGTTGGTCGTTTTCATCTTGGTGCAGCCTGCTGGTTGCGCTGCTGCTGGCGGCAGCGCCGCGGCCCAGCTGGGCCGGGTCGTGTGCGTCCATCGACAACCTGTCGCCAGCCACCGGCTCGGTTGGCACGACGATAAGCATCATCGGCAGCTTTCAGCAGCTCGTCAACTACGAGGTCACGTTCAATGGCGTACTGGCCACGAACGTCACGTTGGTCGGGGCTGGGGAGATCAGGGCCGTGGTACCTGCCGGCGCCACTACCGGCCTGGTAGAGGTAGCGGATCTGGATCTCACCTGCACCTCCAACGGCGTCGTCTTTACGGTAACGCCGGCCAACAGCGCACCCACGGCGCTGGCGCTGAGCCGAGCGAATGTGCCCGAGAACCTGCCCGCCGACGCCTACGTCGGTGATTTCTCGACGACGGACCCCAACGCGGGCAACACCTTCACCTACACGCTGGTGAGCGGGACCGGCGCGATCGACAATGCCAGCTTCCTCCTCACCAGCGGGGGGCTGTACCTGCGGCCTACGGCCGACTTCGAGACCAAAAGCTCCTACACCGTCCGCGTGCGGACGACTGATCAGGGCGGGCTATTCTTCGAGCAGGCGTTCACCATCAGCATCACCAACGTCAACGAGTCGCCAACGGCGCTGACGCTGAGCAACAGCAGCCTCGCCGAGAATACCGGCGCCAACGCTGTGGTGGGTACGTTCAGCACCACCGACCCCGACGCGGGCAACACCTTCAACTACTTCCTGCAAAGCGGCGCCGGCTCGACGGATAATGCCGCTTTCACCCTCAGCGGCAACACGCTGCGGCTGCGGGCGTCGGCCAACTTCGAGGTGAAGAACAGCTACGCCATCCGCGTGCGCACCACCGACCAGGGCGGGCTGCAATTCGAGCAGACGTTCACCATCAACATCACCAACGTGAACGAGACGCCTTCCGCCCCGACGATCTCGAATAACCGGATCGACGAGAACGTGCCCGTGGGCACGGTGATCGGGGTGCTGTCGGCGACTGACCCCGAGGGTGGCCCCCTCACCTACCTCCTGGAGCCGACCGGCGGGGCCGTGGCCTACATCCGCGTCGTGGGCAACGAGGTGCGCACCATCGTGCCCATCGACTATGAGGAGCGGGCCGCGATTAGCTCGCTCGTCTATGCCGACGATGCGCAGGGCAATCGGGGCTTTGCCTTCATCACCATCTTCTTCAACGATCTGCTCGAAGACTACACCATCAATGCGGTGGAAGTGCTGCCCCAGGGCATCTGGAACAACGTGACCGTGACGGGCACGGGCGTCGCCAATTTGGGTTTCAACCAGAGCACCATTCAGGGCACGTTCCGGGTGCAGCCGGGCGGACGCGTGAATCTGCGGCAGCGAAGCAGCCTCATCGGGTCCGGCGCGTTCGTGCTGGAAGCCGGGGCCACGGTGTTCGTGAGCGCGGAAACCTCGCTGGAAGCGGCGGGCGTGAGCGACGGCGCGGTGCAGACCGCCGTCCGCCAATACTCCGACGACGCGATCTACATCTTCCAGGCCGAGAACAACGCCCGGCGCGGCGGTTCTTCCTACGTGGTGCCGATGGGCACGGGCGTGCCGGCCACCGTCCGCGAGCTGGAAGTGACGAGCAATGACCCGGCTACTACCGGTCGGCGCAGCCTGAGCCAGCCGGTCGCGGTGCGCCGTCGCCTCGTCCTGTCGGGCGGGGAATTAGACACCGACGGGTACGCCCTCACGCTCCTCTCGGATGCCACGCGCACGGCGTATGCCATGCATAACGGCGGCACCACCCTCGGCAACGTGACGGTGCAGCGCTTTGTGGGCAACCCCGCCGCCGCTTCGTACCGCCACCTGAGCAGCCCGGTACAAGGCGCCACCGTAGCCGACTTGACCACCGCGGGTTTCACCCCAAAAGTCAACCCCGCCTACAACGCCCTGCCCCAGCCGAGCCTGTCGGCCGCCAACTTCCCGAACATCTTCGGCTTCGACGAAACCCGTGGCGGCACGACCCCGGCCTACGCCGGCTTCACCACCGGTTACTTCTCGCCCGCCGCGCTGAGCCAAACGCTCACCCCCGGTCGCGGGTACAGCACGTACCTGCCCGGCAACCGCACGCCTGATCTGGTCGGTGCCCTCACCACCGGCGACCTGTCGATGCCGCTGAGCGTGACCGGCACGGTCACGGCGAACAACAAAGCCGGCTGGCACCTGCTCGGCAACCCCTACCCGCAAGCCATCGACTGGGATCTGGCCACGATTCCGACCGGAATGAACGCGGCGGTGTACGTCTGGTACAGCACAGGCGGTAACAACGGCGCCTACCGCGCCCGCGTCAACAACACGGGTAACCTGACCAACGGGGTCATCGCGCTGGGCCAAGCCCTGTGGGTGCGCGCCACGGCGGCCACCACGTTCACCTTCACCAACGCCCTGCGCGTAGAGAACGGGACGATTGGCCTCGGCCGCGCCGCTCAATCATCAGTAGCGGCTCTGAGCCTGACGCTCACCGACGCTACCGGCGCACAAGATGAAGTCACCGTCGCCGCCCACTCCGGCGCCACGGCCAACTTCGACGGTGCCTTCGACGCTGCCCGTCCGGGTGCGAACGTGGGCGTGCCGACCCTCTCGGCCCTCATCAACGGCGAACCCGCGCTGGTAAGCACCCTCGCCGAAGCCGTCGCGCAAGGCCAGTCCGCCACGGTGGAGCTGACGGCGACTTTGCCCGCCGTGGGCCGGTACACGCTCGGCGTGGGTCACCTCACCGGCTGGGACGCGGCAACCGTCGAGCTGCTCGACCGCACCACGGGCACCCGCTACGCGCTGACCCCGCAAACCACGCTGGCGCTCACCGCCACGCGGACGAACGAAGCCGTAACGGGCCGTTTCGCGCTGCTCTTCAACCAGAGCCGGGTGCTGGGCACGGCCGCTGCTTCGGTGGCTGCTCCTTTGACGGTATCGCCGAACCCGGTATCGGTCGGCGGGTCGGTACGCGTGACGGGCTGTCCGGTAAGCCTGCCCCTCACACTACTCGACCTGACGGGCCGGAACGTGGGCACGGCGCTCGCCGACAGCCAAGGCACTGCCACGGTGGCCGTGCGGACGTTGGCAGCGGGCACCTATCTGGTTCGCACCGCTGACGGCCGGACGACGCGGTTGGTGGTAGAATAAGGTGAAATAAGTTCGCTGTTGATGGGCGAATAGGGAACAGGCCGGGGGCGTTTTGCCTCCGGCCTGTTTTTGTTTTTGGGGGTGGGGAGATGAGATGTGGGAGATGTGGGAATGTGCGCAATCCAACGCGAATCGCGCGGGGCTCCGGCCCCGTGCGGGCTATTCGCGGGGCTCTGGCCCCGCACCCGAGACGGGCGCACTTTGCCCGCGTGGCCAGCTCTGTCTCAGAGATGGTGTTGATTCGCCTATTGACGCCATCTCCCCGTAGCCGGCTCTGTCCCAGAGACGGTGTTGATTCGCCTACTGACGCCATCTCTGGGACAGAGCTGGCCACTCGCCATTTTGCTGGCAGGTCAAGAGACCTGCTAATACCCGACACGGGGCCAGAGCCCTATGGCTTATACACAAGTTTGCAACTGGTTGATTATCATTGTTGCCCAGCGTCTTTTCGGTTGATTCAGAAGACTATGTTGTTTCTGATATTTGATCGGAAAAAGTGGCTCTAGAGCTTGCAAATGCACTAGC
>JANNMJ010000222.1:0-11129 GCA_031397815.1 Hymenobacteraceae bacterium | reverse complement strand
CCGGGCGTGAAGCCCGCCGGGCCGAATTCGACCTGAGCCGTTCCGCCGCCCACTCCGAACGAGAAGTTGACCTGCGCCGTGTTGCTGGTTATGTTGTCGACGGACAGGCCGCTGAGCGATGGGCAAGCCGGAGCCGGCGCAATCGTCACGGTATAATCCTCGGTCTCGCCGAAAGAATACGTTTCGCAAGCTGCCCGAGCGGCCGTTTCCGACAGCACGATCCGCATCCGGGTGTTGCCGAGCAGAGCGCCCGCCGGGATGGTGATGATGGCTTGTGCTTCGCGTTCAGCAGCAGTGGCAACGGTCGAAACCGAGGCCGTGCCGTTGTTGACTACAATCTGTTCGCCAGCATCCGTAAAGTCGCCGTCTTGGTTGAAGTCGACGAAAGCCGTGAGGTAAGCGGCGAACAACGACCCGCTTGGGTCGATGGCGTTCACCCGCATCAGGTACGACTCGCCGCGTTGCAGCGAAGTCGGCGCGAGGGCCGTAAAGTCGGAGTAAGTGCCCGTGGCGTTGGCGTTGGCCGAAATCGGCAGGTCGCCGCCCGGAGCATTGTCGAGGGTGTTCAACCGAACCCGCCCGATGTCGGTATCACCGGCGCTCGTGGCAGCCGATGAGCAGTAACCGATAGTCCGGACGCCCGCTGGGTTGATTTCCGCCAATGGCTGACCACCGGGGTTCGTCGCGCCAGCATCCGCGCTGATGACGATGTCGCCGTCAACCACCGATGCATCAATCGTTTGACCGAGTGTAGCAGTACCGGCAATATCGAACGTCACGTAGAGGTACGAGGTAGCCGCCGTGAACTGCTGGGTAAGCCCCGAGAACGTGGCCGAGCCGCTTGCGATAGCCTGCAAGCTGCCCAGCTGGGTAGCGGTGGTCGTGCTGAAGGTCGTCGAGGTCGAGAACCACAGCTTCGCGCCGCTGACGGTGGCGCTGGTGTTCGGAGTCGAAACAGTTACGCTATTGAGCGTCAGCGTACCGGCGTTACCGGCGGTCCCGACGTCGAGGCGCAGAATCACGTTATCGGTCGAGTTTTTCTCGACGTTGGTCGTGAATGGGTGCGAGCCGGTCAGGCTCGAAATCGAGCGCGGCACAGCTGCTGGTGGCGCAAACGTGTAAAGCGTGCCGCTGACGGGCACCGTTGCCCGCGCAATGCTCCAGAGCGTGGTGGTGGAAGTAGCGGCCGTAGCGGCCGAAGTAGCCGTACTGGAGAGCTTCGAAAGCGAGCGGACGTTACCGGTAGCGCCTTTCAGCCCGGCTGCCGTTCCAATGAACGACGAAGTAGTGCTCGCACTCTGAGTCCAAGTTCCGTGCTTGATCTTCACGGAGTTAGCGCCTTCCGTCAGAATAACTTGAAAGTTAGCTGACTGAAACTGCTGGGTGCCCCAGTCATCAGCCATGTTTTTCCACTGCACCGTCAGCGTCCGCGAGCCAACGGAGCCGGTCAGGAAGTACCGAAACTCGGCGCCGCCGGTGCCGCTGTTCCAGTCGGTATTGGTCGCCGAGATGATGTTGATATCGGCGGCGTTCGCCGAAGAGAACGCGTTCCCCGTCGCCCCGGTACGGGTCCCATACAGCGCATCGCTCGACGGCCCCGTCATGCCCACCGTTCCGAGCTTGATGAAGCCGTTCGTGTTCACCATAAAACGGGTGAACGTAGACCCGCCGTAGGTGAAGTTGAAGCCGATAGGCAGCTCCACCGATGTGTCGTCGTCGTTGGACGTGATGCCTTCTGGGGCGCCCAACGCGGTACCGTTAGTACCCAAATCGACGTATGCCTCGGTACCCACTGCAAAAGTATAGCCGCTTACCTGCGCTAAAGCGCCGGAAGCGGCTACAAGCCCGAAGGCAGCAGTGAGGAAGGCGGCCCGGCAGCGTTTCCACGCGGCCTGGGCCTTGGTCTGGTATTCAGGATCGCCACGGTGAGGAGGCCGTGGCGCCCGGGGAGGAAAAGGTGTATGCATGCAGCAGAGGTTGATAAAAATGATGAGGACGTATTCAGCATGAGCCATAAAAAGCATCACGCCGCCAAAACTAATTGGGGCTACTAAGCTACAAAAAATCGGACAAACCGGCCACACTGAAATTACAGCCGCTTTCACCGGCTGATGCTCCATGTTATCAAATTAGTGCGTGGAGCGGGTTACTGTCGGTAAAAGAAAAATGTTTCCTCCGCCTGCAACGCGTCCCAAAGGCGGCTTTTCGGGTCAGCCAGCGCGCCACCGCAGCTGCACGCGCACATCGGTGCGGCGCGGCCCCTGAATCTCATCCAGCCCGGAGCCGACGGTCGTTTGGTCGCGGTAAAGCGTGCGCGCCGCCCGGAGCCAAACGTCTAAATGGCGGTTGATGCCGTAGCGCAGCACCGCGTACGTGCGCGCCCCCCGGCCGCTCAGCGCCGGAATACTGAAGGCGTAGAGCACATCCGACTCGTACATGTATTGTCGGTTGTCGAAATCATCGGTATCGAATAAAGCGAACCGCGTATCGAGCGTCAGTCGCTTCGCGAGCGCAAAATTCAAATCTTGGGCAATTGCAAAACCCGTGGTTTGCGCGCCGCCCTCCAAGCGGTAGCTCGATGCCTGCACGCGTGAGCGTAGCTCCAGCTTGGCGGAAGGCTTGAACCCCGCGTACACCACCGCATTGCGCCGCGTACCCACGCCCACCCGGCGCAAGTACTGCCCATCCTCGGCCACGGTATTGCGGTCTTTGCGCTCGGTGCGGAGCTGGACGTAGAGGGTCGTGATTTTATCGGGCCGAAACAGCACCCGCGTCAGCCATTCGTCGCCGCCGGTGTTCGGCGCATCCACGCGGTAGCGGAGCCACGGAAACTGGAAACGGTCGTAGTAGGCGCTGATTTCCCAGCGGGCCACCGGCCGCACTTTCACGCCCAGATACACGCCGCGCTCGTTGGTGGGGTAAGTGCCTTCGCCGAAGGCATTCCCGTAGAACGAGTGAAAATCCCGCGCATAATCGCGCACCACCACCGCCGCATCTACCGCCGCGCTCAGACTCGCCACCACGCCGTGAATCTGCCCCACGCCGCCACTTTTCGAGCGGGCCACCTCGCCGAAAAACGTCGCCGAACCCGCCGTGGCCGAGTAATGCGCCGCCAGCCCCGTGTTATCGGTGCCGCTGAACGCGTAACGGTTATACGGGGTGCCGGCGCGTTGAATGGCCGCCGAATAGTGCGTGGCCAAGCCAGTGACGCCAATTTGCAGCGTCCGGCTACGGGTCGAGTACGTCACGTCGCCGCCGCCGAGGGTTTCGGTCACGTTGCGGCGGTTCGCCATCTCCGTCGCCGTGCGGTGCAGCCCGGATAAGCTCAGGGCCGAAAAACTATCGGTTAGCTGACCGGTATCCGTCGTATCGGCGCCGAGCGACGAGCCATCTACGCGCTTGCGGGAGCCGAAAACCGTCACATCCAAGCCCGGCGCGGCGCGGACGGTAGCGGCGGCGCCGCGCAGATAAATCGTCTCCAGCACCGACGTGTACGGCCGAATGCCAGAATTCGGGCGCCGCACAGTCGCTACTGTTTCGGCGCCTTTCCCTACCGCAAAACCCGCGCTCAGCAGCAAGCCCTGCCCAAACTGAAGCTGATAATCGCCGACGGCGACGGTCTTCACGCGGCCCCGGTCGTAGAGCACGGCGTGGGCCGACAGGAAATCCGGGCCGTATTGGCGGGCGTCGGGCGCCCACCGCAATTGCTCACCGGCGTCTTTTTCGGCGGTAATTCCGAAGGAATAATCATGGAAGTGGGTGGTCCGAAACCGCGCATACAGCTGCTCCGGCGAGCCGAGGTAGCGCGTGGTCGGGCGCCCTTGGTAAAGCGTGGGCGGCGTGTAGCCCTGCCGCTCTTCGAGGGTGCGGGTGGCGCGCACGATTAAAGAGGTATTATCACCGTCGGTGAGGCGCCGGAAGAAATTCCGGCGGTCGGTTTGCAGCCCCGTTTCGGGCACCATCGCAAACGGCGCGAGCTTGTAGATAGTCGGCAGGTCGAAGCCCGGCACGGCTTGTAGCTCGTATAGCGTCAGCAGCCCACCGTGCTCCCGCAAATGGTGTTGCAGAGAATTAATCTGATTCGGGGTCAGAATAAAGAGTGAAGCCAGCTCTTCGGGCGTCGCCCGATTGAGGTTCAGCGGCGACTGAAAATATTGCGCAAGGTTTTCGCATAAATCTTCATACGAAGACGTCGCGTCATCACCGCCTTGCTGCGCGAACAGCTCCTGCACGAGCAAATCAAAATCAAGCTTATTCGAGCGCTGATATTGCTGCGCACGTCCCGGTAGCGCCAAGCTGGTCAGCAGCAGCAGCAAAAGCGCGCTTCTAATACTGATTAAATTGAACTTACCCCCACGCACCACACGCCCCATCCAGCCGCGCAGCCCCAGCCACACAGCGGTAGTTTTCTCTGATGTGGCGCTCATTTCGTGGCGCTGTTAGGAGTGGTTGCCGCCGCCGAGGGAGCGCTGCCGAAAGCGTAGCTCAGGCCCACATGATGGCTCAAACCGAGCAAGCTCTGCGAGCCGAGCGCATAATCGAGCCGAAACCCGCGCGCCTGTCCGCCCACGCCGAAGCTGACGGCCTGCGTGAGCGAATTAAAACCAGCGCGCAGCGCCACCACCGCGTGCGGCTGATATTCAATCCCACCAACAACAGCCGCCGGTAAATCGACGTTTTTATGCGCCTCGATATTCACCATCAGCTTCTGACTCGGCCGATACGAGAGCCCCCCTTTAAGCAGCGTCGGCACGCGCTCACCGGTTTCCTTCAATAACGTCGCCTGATTTAAGTTATAGCCATACGCGCCGAGCCACAGCTTGGGCAGCAGCTGCACCAAACCGCCCACCGACAGCACCACCGCCCGCCGCGCCACCAGCCCCTGCGTGCTGATTTGCAGCATATCGGCCTTTACGCCGAGGCTGAACGGCCCTTGCCGGTACGCATACCCCACGCCCGCCCTTGATTCGGAATAAATCTCATCGCCGAAGCGCGCCACATCGGCCCCTACCACGCCGCCGCGCCCCTGCCGCACGGGCGCCGCCACCGCAAACGCCGTCGTGCGGAAAGCGCTCACCCCGAACCGGTTATCGGCGTATACCGCGACGGCAGCTTGCTCCAGCCGCCCCAGCCCGCCGATATTATTCGTGAGCGCCCAAGAGTCGGCAAGGGTAGCCGTGGCATTGGCCAGCCCTACGGCCCGCGCCCCCGCAGGAGCCGGTTCATTTCCGGCGCGAGCAGCACCGCCTGAAAGCCCTGCCACCAGCAGAACGAACAGAAAACGAGTAGTAATTGGATACATAGGGCGCCAATATAGGGACCATTTTCGCAAACCGACCAAATCGTCCCCTGCTGATGCCGTTTGGAAGTGGTAGCTCCCTGAGCAAAGCGGGTACGGAAGTACGCGCCGAATCAGGTCCAGAATTTTTCTATCTGAATCAGCACCAAGCCAGAGCAGCTATTACGCGGTCTTTCCGGTCTGCCACTTGGTAACGGCACGGCGTAGGTCGGATTTTCTATCTATCATTAGCCGGCCGTAAGGCTTTTCACCTTCAAACTGCTCTTTTTTTATGAAGAATGTTTCGATGAATTGTACCCCCCCCCCGGTTTTCGTGGTATTCTGCGGGGAAGCACTTGGCACCGGCGCGGGCTAGCGCTGTTCATGTTCGGGCTGATGAGTAATTTTTTACTTTCGCACGGCGCTTGGGCGCAAAGTATTACGGTCCCCTTCGGCCGCGCCGCCCAATTTGGCTTGCTGAGCGGCGGCAATATCACCACCGATACCACCGCCGTAGCCGCGTGGGGCAAAGCTGGCGCCACGGGCAGCATCAGCCCCCTTCTGACGGCCACCGATAGCGTGCTCACTAAAAATGCCGGTACGGTGAGCGGCGCACTCGCCGATCTCCAAACGGCCATTACCTACTGCCAAAGCCTGACGGCACAAGCCGTCACTCAAGCTTCCATTGCCAAGCCAACCCCAGCCGGGGTTTATCAGTTTTCGAGCAGCATCACGCTCGACAGCGCCTCGCAGCTGCATTTGTTGGGTACGGCCAGTACGTGGCATATTTTCCGAATCAACGGCAACCTGACCGTCACCAGCGGCGGCGGCGTAACCATTGATCAAAGCGTCCGCCCCGACCATATCATTTGGCAAGTGACGGGCACCGTTACGCAAGAGCCGATGGCGAGCTTGCCCGGCATCGTGCTGGCAGGCGGCAATGCCACCATCACCGATGTGCAGTTTGGCGCGCAAGCCCTGCTCACGCTCGGCAACATCTACTTCGCCGATCAGGAGCCGACTTTGGGGCGGGCTGCTTATATGTCCCCTTCGCTATTGGCTCGTCCAAGCGCCGCTCGACCGAGCTGCGGGCGAACAGGCGGTTGCGACCCGGTATTAGGACGCAACGAGCTAGGGAATGCCTCCGCCGAAAATCACGTCGATTCTTTGCGGAACCACATTTCCAACATGCCCCTCGACAACTCCGACGCCGATTGCTGGTCGGCAGCCATTGGCGGACTCTTGATGTCGCCGGATTATTTTCATACCGGTTCCCCCAGCAATCTTCAGGACGTAAACATCCCCAACAATTTATTCGGCACCCAAGCCCCGCACTCACCGGACGGCAAGGCGTATATGGGGTTCTATGCTGCTGCACGGCGGGATCTAATTTTAGACACCCTCCTTGAAACCCATTACCTGCACGACTACATCCGCCAGTCGTTCGGCGACGTCAGCCGCTTTGAGGCGGGCAAGTGGTATTACGGCGAATTTTACGTTAGCCGAGGCGACAACAGCCTGCTGGAAATCCCTCAGACGGAACCGCTGCCGCTTCAGATGCTGGGGATGTATCTGTCGGAAGAATTGCCGCAGCCACGTTGGTTTGCCAACCCCGGCACCGCGCCGAATTTCGTTCCGAATCCGGTAGGCTGCATGCATCTGGTGCCGCCGGGCGGCAGCTATGCCACGTCGCCATTGGTAACTCCTCAGGTGCAGTGGGCCGATACTTCCCTGATGGATACGAAGGGCTGGGTACGCGTTGCGGGTTGCTTTCGGGCCACGGGCCGCGAACGCTGCGCCGTGATCGGTTCCTTCCGAAACTGGGATGACCCATTTGGTTATCAACAGGACGCCGCCTATTACTACCTCGACGACCTTTCCATTTCCGCTTTCCCCAAAGCATCCGTTGACCGTACGCTCGTAAGATGCGACGAAGAAGTCAGCTTTAGCATCACCGATTGCCTGTTACCACTGAGCAGTGGCGCAGAATACCGTTGGACCTCCGATGCCGGTTTCGACTCTGGTTACTTACCCACGCCCGACCTGACTTACGGCCCCAAGCAACCCGCTACTTACTCCCTCACCGTCCGAGTGCCGGTACCGGGTCAGCCGGGCGTGTTTCAGGAAGGGGCGGCGGGCCAAGTGTTCGTAGACGTACAAACGCCCGTCTGTCAGCTCGACTGCCAAGGGCGGCCGGTCGTTCCGCTCGGCCAATTGATACCTGATTTTAAAATCAGCGGCAATTATACGTTTCCTCAATACGGGGTCTTCTACGTCGAACAAGACCTGTTGCTGACGAATGCCTTCGTAGTGGTGCCGGAAGGCACGATGCTGTTGTTCAATGCGGGCACGAAAATCCTCCTCGACCACAGTACGCTAGTCGTCAACGGTGCCACCCTGACGGCTGCTTGCGCAGAACGCGGGCTATGGTCCGGTATTCAAGCCCTCGACGCCGTGAGTGGCGTCCAGACGGGTTTGGGCGAGACGAACCGAATTCCGGAGCTATCGGGGATGGCGGACGGCATTGTACTCAGCGCCACCACTCCGACACCCTACACCGGTTGGTTCGAGCTGGATCAAACACGCTTCTCTAATAACCTCCGCAGTCTGACCAGCGAATTACCCGTTGCCGCCACGGCACCCGCCGGAACCATTTCCAGTTGCTGGTTCGATGCCGATTCTGCCTTATTGGATGGTCAATACCCCCTATGGCACGTACGGCTAGGCGGCAACCGCCTGAACACGCTCGTGCGCGCCAACACCTTCGACCATGCGTGGTTCGGCTTATACGCCCCCGCCAAGCTCCGAATCGGCAGCACGCCGCTTTACCCCTTTACTAGCAACACGTTCCGCAACCAGTATCTGGCCGGTATCTACGAAGGCGACGCCGACCTTAGCTCGAACAACGCGTTGCAGTTGTCGTACAATAAATTCGAGTTCTCGACCGCCTCGGATGTTCCGACAGGTTCAAACCGAATGGCGGCACTCAGTCTGGTCCACCCGGCGCACCAAAGCCGATTCGTGAGCGCCACAGGTAGCGTTACCACTTACGGCGTGTTTACAGAGCGCGTGGCGCTCTCAATGCTCAATAACACATTTACGCAGCCCCGCACTTACGCTGACTACGATTACATCGGCGCACGTAACCGGCAAGTGGGCGCACATGTGCAGTTCGCACCGACAGCGACAATAGAAACCAATGACTTCATTAATCTCCATGAAGGACTTGCGGGACTATCGGCACCTAACTCACTGATTCGCAATAATTTATTTGACGACTGCAAAATTGGCGCGCACGTGTTGGCGGTTAGTAATGGAGTACCGTCTAGTAAGCTATGTCTGGATTGCAACAGCTTTATGCGGGAATTTGGCCTTAGCCCTACTTCGCTGCTTGGCGTGAGCTATGGCGTGCTGATCGATGCAGGCGCTCAGGTGACCTTGGAAAGATTCAATGCGTCTGGGACAGCCAGCAACCGAGTATTAGGTAATTTTTTCAACCACTTTTCGCGAATCGTCTACCAAAACGATTCTATAAACACCCCAGTTGGAAGGCCTAATTTCACAGGATTCGACAATGCCATTGTAAACAATTCGAGTCAGTCATTAGAATATCTGACCTACGATGACGATGAGCCGGACTATAACCCCGCCACCTATAACATGGATTTAAAACATGCTCCAGCCGCCGTACTCAAGCATTGGTGGGGCAGCATCAATTATTATGGCTCGACCAATGTGGTTGTGACAACGCCGAATAGCCCAGGTCCACAACAGCAAACTCCTTTTCGAGTTGACATTACTAATGACTGCGCAAGCCGAGGGTTAGGCTTCACCCGTGGTCTACTGGAACGCTCCGTTTCTATTTCCAGCATTTTCGTTGACTTCTACAAACGGCAAGGGGCCGTAACGCTGTTATCCTGTTTCCCAAACCCTGCGGAAGACCATACGACGGTAAACTACGCGCTTCCGCCCAACAGCAAATCCGCCCGTTTGATTATGCGTGATTTAATGGGCCGAGTGGTGTTTACCCATTCGTTAGACCTACAAACGAAAGAGGGACAAACTCAGATTAGCCTAACTACAACCCCAAGCGGCATCCTGATTTGCCAGTTGGTGGTAGACGGCACCATCCGCGCCTCGCAACGCCTAGCACACGAAGCAACCACTTCCCGCTAGGTTTATGAAAAAGCTCTTTTTTTGCAGAATTGCACTAGGTGTAAGTCTGCTGCTTAGCGGATATTTATCTGCGAAAGCTCAACCCTCTATGCCGCCGACATTGGTCTGGCAGCACACTGTTCCTAATTTTGAAATCCAGCGATATGTCACCGTTTATCGCCTGAGCAATATTAACCGACTACCTGGTGGGCGCTATGGATTAACAGGAGGATACATAGTAAATGATACCACTTGGCACGGAGCCTTACTACTGCTCAACTCACAAGGCGATTCTGTTGGCTTGCGGTATTATCCAGGTTTGGGGCGAATAAGTATTGATCACGCGTACTACGATGCCCGGAAGGGCATGTTGCTCGGTAGTTTTCCCGGGTCAGGGGTCAATCCCAACAGAGCGGGTCATAAAATATTTGGCGTAGACACTGCTGGAGCCGTCGTATTTCAACAGTTTTATGCGCCTGATGCTGGATATGGCTTTATATCCCGGCTGTGGAACTCCGAAACAGGTCGCCGCACAGTCATCCCTGAGCCAACAGGTTATTTGACGGCTTTCACCCAAAGCGTTAACTCGCCTTTTAACGTTGATGCGGGCCTGATGCGCACCGACCTGCACGGGCGCCGCCGCACCCTCTGGAAAAGCCAACAGTTCTACCAAAATGCTCCGGTGCCCGATTACATTAACGCTGCCACGTCCCTGCTCGACGGGTCACTGCTCAGCGTGGGCGGGACTTACAATACGCGGGGCACGAGTAACGTCATCTACTTCGGCACCGATTACTGGCTCCTGCGTCATCACCCCGCTACCCTCGATACCATTCAAACTCGCCGCGTAGGCCTCGATCAGCACTACGAGGAAGCCTACGATGTGCAGCCCACCCGCGATGGTGGCGCGGTCTTAATAGGTGCCCGACAGCAGAACTTCGGGCCGGGTGGGGCACCGCCGGGTCAATTTGAAGGGGAGCAAGCGGAAATCGTCAAGCTCGACAGCACCCTGCGCGTGCAATGGCGCCACCGCATCAGTGGCGGCTACCCCATTAGCAGTGTCAGAGAGAACAACTGCCATATGCAGCGGGTGCAGCCCACGCAGGATGGCGGCTACGTGGTGATGGGCTGGCGCACGTTTCAGGTTCCGAATCAAATAGCCATTCGGTATGAAGGCGTCGTGCAGCGCCTCGATTCCCTCGGGGTGCTCACGTGGGAGCAGCGCTGGGCACCGCCGTTCGTCGACCCGCGGATCGACACCATCTCCACTCAAGGAGCCATCTTCTATGACTGGGCCTACAACCCCGACGGCACGGTGGTCGTTCTGGCGGGTTTACTGGGATCGCCCGTAACTGGCAATGACCTGCTTTACCGCTGGGTCTTGAAACTCGCGGGGCTTTCGCCGCCTTGGGAACCCAACCACTGCCGCCGCCCACCTGCCGCCCCGCGCCTGAGCGGGCCGGTGCAGCAGCAGAGCGGCGAGTTCGTCTTCTCCGCCGATTCCACCACCGCCGCCGGGCCGCGCTACGCCACCCTGAGCCTCTGTACGTGGGACTGGGGCGACGGCGCCCCCCTCGATACCGGCTGGGTCGGGCGGCACCGCTTCCTCTCCCCCACCCCCGTGCGGGTGCGCCAATGCGTCACCAACAACCTCTTCTGCCAGACCTGCACCGATCATTACCCCCTCGGCTACCCC
>JANNMJ010000221.1:0-47718 GCA_031397815.1 Hymenobacteraceae bacterium | reverse complement strand
AGGGGTGGCCCGAAGGGCCGTGGGGGGACAGCCCAACCCCGCGTTTGCTTAGCCACGTTTTCTCAGCCGCCCTTGCTCAGCCGCATTACTTAACCGCATTCCCCGCCCCGGCCCTTCGGGCCACCCTCTCCCTTCGGGGGTGGGGAGTTTGGAAATGCCTGCTTTTATTACTTGCAGCCAGCCTTTGCCGCACGCGGTAAGGGCTGGCTGCGCTACTTTTCGGGCAAGCAACGGCGGGTGAATTTTCCCGCTCTTATGCTTGAAACTTCCCCCTTCTCAGCCTTTACCCACTCATGCGCTCACACGAAATTGATTACCAGATTCTCGGGTCCGATATTCAGGTCCTTGAGGTAGAGCTGGATCCACAGGAAACCGTCGTTGCCGAAGCTGGGGCGATGGTTTATATGGAAGAAGGCATCCAGTTCGAAACCCGAATGGGCGATGGCTCCGAAGAGAACGGCTCCATCCTCGGTAAGCTGTTTCAGGCCGGAACCCGCCTGATTACGGGCGAGTCGCTCTTCATGACGCACTTCACCAACCAAGGCTACGGCAAGCGGAAGGTGGCGTTTTCGGCGCCGTACCCCGGCACCATTCTGCCCATCGATCTGGCGCGGACCAACGGCGGGTTGGTGGTGCAGAAAGACGGTTTTCTGGCCGCCGCGAAGGGCACGAAGCTCTCGATTCACTTCAACCAGAAAATCGGCACGGGGCTGTTCGGCGGCGAGGGCTTCATTATGGAGCGCTTGCAAGGCGATGGCCTCGCGTTCGTCCACGCGGGCGGGACGATGATTGAGCGCTACCTTAACAACGAAACCCTGCGCGTCGATACGGGCTGTGTGGTGGCGTTCGAGCCGCAAATCGACTTCTCGGTGCAGCGCGCCGGGGGGCTGAAATCGATGATTTTCGGCGGCGAAGGCCTGTTTCTCGCGACTCTGCGCGGCACCGGCCGCGTCTGGATTCAATCGATGCCGATTCGTAAGCTCATTCAGGCGCTGATGCCGAACGGCGCCAATGCGGGCAAGGAAAATGGCTCCGTGTTAGGTGGCCTGACCCGGATGTTTGAGGAATAGATTCGGTAGCTTAGTGACCGCGTAGGCGCCGGGTGCGTAAAGAGCAACCCGGCGCTTATGCCGTCGCCCATGATCAAATACCTGACGGTCTACTTGTTGAGCATGGTCAAATTCCTCGGCGGCCCGTTGGCGGGCGTGTCGATGGGCTTGCCGTTTACTTCAACGCTGGGCCTGACGGTGGCGGGGATGATGACGTCGGTCGCGATTTTCTCAGTCGTTGGCGCCTCCGTTTCGCGCTGGTACACGCAGCGGGCGCGGGCGCGCGGCAAACCGGTATTCAGCGCCCACAGCCGCCGTACGGTGCGGATTTTTCAGCGATTCGGCATCGGCGGCATCGCGTTTCTGACGCCCATTCTGTTCTCGCCCATCGTCGGGACGGTCATCGCCACGGTGCTGGGGGTGCAGCGCCGCGCCATTCTGCTGCATATGCTCTGGAGCGCGGTGGTGTGGGGCGTCGCGATGACGCTCGTGCTCACGCGGTTTCAGTATCTGGTGAAGCTGATTCACCACCCGTAAATCAGCCCGATTTTGGGACGTTCACAGTTGGTGTACGTGCCGGTGCCGCGTATCCTCACCCCCGGCCCCTCTCCAAAGGAGAGGGGAGCCTTACTGGGAAGGTGCATCGACTCGGAAACAGCTTTGAATCAGAGCTGATTCACCACCCGTAAAAACTACCGCTTCTTGGTGCGCGGGCGGTTGCCGGTGGTGGTATTGCGCTGGGTGCCGCTGCGGCGGAACCGCGACCGTCCGACTTTCTCCTCATCGTAAAGCAGCCCGGTGCGCTTGTCGATTTGCTTGTGCAGCGGCAGCACTTTCTCGTGGAAAGCGCCTTGGAACGTCGGATCGGCGAGGCGTTTCTGGTGATCAATCTCGCGGGCCTGCGCTTTGGCTTCCTCGGGCGGCGTGACGCTCGGAGTAATGGCGGCGGGCAAATCGCTGACGGGGAGTGACTGCCGAATCAGAGACTCGATGTTGCGGATGTGCCAGCTTTCGGCGGCTGTCGCGAAGGTGATGCTGGCGCCTTCCAGCCCGGCCCGCCCGGTGCGACCGATGCGGTGAACGTAATCGTCGTAACCGGCCGGAACGTCGAAATTGACGACGTGCGACACACCCGTCACATCAATCCCGCGCGCCGCCACGTCCGTCGCGACCAGCACGCGCACGTGTCCGGCCTTGAAGTCGTCCATTGCGTTGAGGCGGGCGTTTTGGCCCTTGTTGCCGTGCAGTACGCGCACCGGCCCGAGCTTCGAGTCGCGGAGCGATGTCGCAATCTCCTCAACCGTCGGCTTGGCGCGGGCGAACACAAGGACGCGGTTCCAGACATCAGCGTTCGTGTCCATCAAATAGCGCAGGAGCGCCAGCTTGGTGGCCTTATTCGGCGTGCGGTAGAGGAGCTGGCTGACGGTTTCGGCGGGCGTGGCCTGCATCGAAACTTCCACGCGCTGCGGCGCTTCCAGAAACTCTTCGCTCAGCGTCACCACGCGCTCCGGCATCGTGGCCGAAAACAGCGCGTTTTGGCGCTTACGCGGCAACACTTCGAGCAAGCGGCGGATTTGCGGCGCGAAACCCATATCCAGCATCCGATCGGCTTCGTCGAGAATCAGCGTTTTTACTTCCTTCAGCACCAGCTTCCCGGCGGAATACAGCTCCCACAGCCGCCCCGGCGTCGAGACGACGATATCGCTCCCGCCCGCGAGCAGCTCCGACTGCGTTTTCGGCCCCAAACCGCCGTAGAGCGCCACAAAACGCAAATCGGTGAAGCGGGCGAGGGCGCGCAGATGCTCGGTGAGCTGCAACACCAGCTCGCGCGTGGGGGCCAGCACCACGGCGCGCGGGTGCGTGCCTTGGGCGTATTTGACTTTCATAATCAGCGGTAAGCCGAAGGCAGCGGTTTTGCCGGTGCCGGTTTGAGCGATGCCGAGTAGGTCGTGCCCGGCGAGGAGCAGCGGGATGGCTTTTTTCTGCACCGGCGTCGGCTCGGTGAAGCCCAGCTCGGCCACGGCGTTGAATAGCTGGCGGTTGAGCTTGAACTGTTCGAACAGGTTGGTCGGGGAAGGGGTGGGGGTAGCTTCTGGTGATTCCATGGTGCAAAGGTCGGCTATAGAACCGGGTGCGCGCCGCAACCGCCCGTCACGAGGGCTGGAAGCGCCCCGTTCAGGCGCCCGCCCGCAACGCCCACTCCGCGAGGGCGGGCAGCAGAAGGGTGCCGTCGCCAAGTCCGGCGAAGTAGTAATCGTGTCGCCCCGGTCGGGCGCCGCCTACCAGTACGGCGGCAGCCAGCAGCGGGGTGCCGAGCACGAGGGTTTCGGCCCCGGAAAGCCCCAGCGGCTTGAGCAGCGCGCACCCGACGAGCAGCGCCCAACCGAGCCAGCGCGTCCGCCGACTGCCGAGGACGAGCGGAATGGTGCGCGTACCGGCGGCGCGGTCCTTCTCGACGTCGCGCAAATCGAAAACGAGCGTGAGCGCGAACACGAACAGGAACCGCCGGGTCAGCAGAATCAGCAGCGCCCCCAACTCAATCGGCGGGGTGCCGAGGCGAGCGGGCAAAGCCACGGTCACGCCTGTCCAGACGGCCGCAATCAGCACGCCTTTGGCGAGGGGAATGTCGCGCAGGGGCCGTAATTGCCCGTTTTGCGGCACAATCGGGACCGAATACAACCCCGCGAGCGCCATCAGCGGCGCGAGCTTGAGCCACGCATCGGGCGTATCGCGCAGGAGCCGCCACCCGAGCGGCGCCGCCACCAAAACGCCCACTGCCGCCAACGCCCGCAACATGCCGACGTGCGTTTGCAGCCAGCGCCCGCGCAGCGTTTGCGCCGGTTGCAGCCGCTTGTACGGCACCAATCCATCGAAATTGTAGAGCGCCAGCGTGGCCGCGCCCGCCAGCGCCGGTAGCCCCAACGGCAATTGCTGCCCGAGAAGCTGCCCCGTCGCCCACGTCAGGCTCGCCGCCGCCGCCGCGAGCAGCAGGTGGCCGTAAAGCACGAAATCGAGGACGGCAGTGAGGCGGCGGTTTTTCACGGAGCGCGGGGGACGCGCAAAGGTCGGGGGCGGGGGGGCGCGACGGGATGAGTATTTTTGTTCGATGCTAAAGAATGTTCGTCCCCGAAGCGCTTTCGGCCGCTGGATGCTGGGTTTACTGTTGCTGATGCTCGGCACGACCGCCGTGCAGATGGCGCCCCCCCCGAAAGAGGCGCCGCAGGCCGAATCGGGGCAGAAGCCGATGCTCACTACGCGCCTCGAAACCGAGTACAAGCTCGCGGTGCCTGCTGGGGATGATGAGGCCGTGTGGCGCTGGCTCAGTACGCACTATGCCAAGGCGAAACCCGCCGCGCTCGGCGCGGGCTGGACGAGCAATATGGGCGAAGAAACCTTCCGCGACCGGTATTTCGACGTGCCCGCGGGGACGCTCCTCGCCGTCCGCGCGGGGTTGCGGCACCGGCAGCGCTTTACGCCGAAAGGGGAGCTGACGAAGCAGATGGTGCAGCTCAAAATCACCGACGATGCGGGCGGATTGCTGCGCGAAGAGTTGAAATTCAAGCCCATCGAAGGTGGCACGGCCGAAATGACCCTCGCCGAGCTGGTGCGCCCCACCGACCGCGCCCGCCTCGATACGGCACTCGCGCAGCTTGGGGTCAAGCTCGTGGATACGCAGTTGGCGTTCGTGCTGAGCCAGCGGCGGCGGCGGCTGTATTTGTTGCACGACGGCGAGGCGTTTTCGACGATTACGCTCGACTCGTCGTACCACGCGGATGGCGCGCCGGCCACGTTCACCGAAATCGAGGTCGAGCTGAACGAGAAGCGGTATACCGGCGCCTCTGAAAAAGAACGTGCCCAGATGCGCGTCGTACTCGACAGCATCCGGGCCGACCTTTTTCGCCAATTCCCGCACTTGGAGCAGGATCAGCGACCGAAATACGAGAAGCTCGCCGCCCTTCTGCCCGTAACGGCCACCCCGAACGCACAACCCGTCACGCTGGAAACGTCGCAAACGCCGCCGTCGGCGGGCCGCACGTGGCTTTATGCGATTCTGGGCGCCGTCGGCGGGCTGGGGTTGGGCTTTTGGGTGATGCGCTCGCGCCGGAAACAGGGGTAATCACGGCCCCGTTTGCCGGTTCTACCCCATCACCTCGCGCGGGGTGTCTTCGTAGAGCTTGATGGCGCGGCGCACAATATCCAGCGCCTCTTCCCGGCCGAGGAAATTCTCGACGACCACCGATTTGCCTTCGAGCTTCTTGTAATCCTCGTAGAACCCGCGAATCTCCAGCAGCATATGCGGCGGCAGGTCGGAGAGGTCGTTGAGGTGATTGACGGATTGGTCGTTCGCCGCCACGGCGATGATTTTATCGTCTTCCTCGTTCGCATCAATCATCTGCATCACCCCGATGACTTTGGCTTCGAGGACGCACATCGGCGGCACATCCACCGAGCAGAGGACCATAATATCGAGGGGGTCTTTATCGTCGCAATACGTGCGCGGGATGAACCCGTAAGCCGCCGGGTAATGAACCGCCGAAAACAGCACGCGGTCGAGCTTCAGGAGGCCGCTCGCCTTGTCCAGCTCGTATTTGCCGCGCGAGCCTTTCGGAATCTCAATGATTGCCTGGACGATTTCGGGCGCCGAATCGCCATACGTGACGTCGTGCCAAGGGCTGAAAATAGCCATTTGTAGAATGGGGTAGGAGGAAATGAAAAGTCGCGTAGCGCCGCCAAGGCGCACGTCAAGCATAAGGAAGTGTGATCGGATATTTTCAGCTTTCAAAAACTATCCGATCAAGCGTGATCCGGTAGTTTCGATTTTTAAAAAGTATCCGATCAACTGTGATCCGATAGTTTCGATCTTCAAAAACTATCCGATCAGATTCATTTGAAGAGCAGTTCAACTACTGCTTCACCGCCGCAGCACTTCGCGCAACGGGTGCCCGGTGCAGCCGTTCGGCTCCTGAATACGCAGGAACTGCGCGAGGGTAGGGGCGATATCGACGATTCGGACCGGCGCCGTGCTTTCGCCGCGCTTCACCGGGCCGCCCCAGAACACGAGCGGCACGTGCGTATCGTAATTAGAGGTAGATCCGTGCGTGGTGCCTTTGCGGAGCGGCCCGGCATACCCTTCGAGCCAACCCGGTTCGAGTACGATGAGTACATCGCCGGAGCGTTTCGGGTAGAAGCCGTTTTCGAGGTACATCAGCAGGCCCGAATCCCAGTGCGATTTCTGGAGATCGACGGCCGCGATGCCCCGGCTGACGCCCGAAAACTGCGTCACGAAGCCCACGACTTCTTCTTGAACGTCGGCCAGTTTCAGGCCGCAGCTTTGGATGAGGGCGTGGTTGAGGTAAATCTGTTGATTGTCGTACCCAAGAATCCAGTTGCCGTCGCCGTGGCGGCGGACCATCTCGTGCTGCAACGAATCGCGCATGAGGTACGGCCCGATGGAGCCGGCCGGAATGTGGCGCTGCTCCAGAAAGCCCGTGGCGTGGGCGGCGCCGTGGTCGGCGGTCAGGAACACGAGTACATCGTCCTTGCCGAGGGCGTTTTCGAGGAGGTCGAGGAGGAGGCCGAGGTCGCGGTCGAGGCGGAGGTACGTGTCTTCCGTCTCGATGGCGTTGGGGCCGTAGAAATGGCCGACGTAATCGGTGGAAGAGAACGAGACAGCCAGAAAATCAGTGGCGGGGCCACGCCCCAAATTCTCGCCGTAAATGGCGGCGGCGGCAAACTCCGCCGTGATGGAATTGCCGAACGGCGTCTGCCGAATCAGGTCATACGACGCGGGCGGCTGGCTCGTCATCGGCACTTTCGCGAGGCCAGCGGCGCGGATGGCGGGCAGGTTATGCGGGAAGATGGGGCGCTCTTCGCCGGGGAAGGTGTTTTCCCACGCCGCATCATCCGACGTGCTCTCAGTGTAGGCGGCGAGCGGCAGGAGCGGCTCCCACGGGCGTTTCAGGAGCGTATCCGAGCGGTGACGGCCGTTGAATTCCTGCACCCATTTCGGCAGCTCCGGCTCGTAGAAGGTGCTGGTGATGAAGTTGCCGGTGAGACCGTCGTACCAGTACGCGCCGGTCGGGAAGTGCCCGGCGGGCAGAATCGAGCCGCGGTCTTTGAGGCACACGCCCACCACGCGGCTCTCGACGGTGGCGAGGCGCAGCTCATCAGTAATAGTAGTAGTGAGCAGGTAGCGCGGCGACATCTTCCCCGCCGCCGACGTACTGCCGACGGTCTGCACCGTAGGGTCGTCAGTGACGTACGTGCTTTTGCCCGCTTCCCGCTCGAACCAGTTGTTCCCCACAATCCCGTTCGTCGACGGCGTCGCGCCCGTGTACACGCTCGCGTGGCCGGGGCCGGTGTAGGTCGGCACGTAATCGTAATGGCAGTTGCTGTACTGAAACCCCTCGCCGAGAAGGCGCTTGAAACCGCCGTCCTTGCTGTACTTATCCCAGTAACGGTACAGGAAATCGAAGCGCATCTGATCCACCACGATGCCCACCACCAAGCGCGGGCGCGGCAGAGGTTTGTGCGTCTTCAACGCTGGCCCGGCCGCCTGCGCCGAAGCTCCCACCGGTACGGACGCCGCGAGCAGCGCAAGGCAGAGACCGAGTAGCCGTTTTTTCATACGGCAAAAGTCAGCAGCAACGACCGCCCGCCCACGTCACGGGGGTGTTATTTGCGGGCATCCGGCTAATCAGCGGGCTTGCAAACGCAAAAACCGCTTGCGGAGTCAGCCTATTGATCCTCGCTCCTGTTTGCTGCGCGAAGAAACCGCCAGCCAACGCCAGCCGAAGCGCCCCGACCAAGGGCGCCGGAACCCAAAGCGCCGGAAATCGTCTACGGTTGATTCAGCCGAAACCCGAACTTTCGTGAGCGCTAGGGTCGCGCCAACTTCGCACCGGCTTTTCTGCAGTCCTTCTCCAAATTCTTTTCCTTCGATTCCCTCCGTGCCCGACGCTTTTCCTCCTATCCTCATCATCGGTGGCGGCGCGGCCGGTTTGGCGGCGGCGCGTACGCTGCACGCGGCGGGGCGGCCGTTCGTGCTCCTCGAAGCCGCCGATACCGTCGGCGGACGCCTGCGCACCACTCGCACCCCGGACGGCTTTCTCCTCGACCACGGCTTTCAGATTCTGCTCACTTCGTACCCGGAAGCCCGCCGCTGGCTCGGTCGTGATTATGCGGGGCTGGGGCTGAAAAGCTTCCGGTCCGGCGCCCGCATTCGCTTAAACAACGAATGGGTTTCGGTGCTGAACCCCTTGAAGGAAGGCTTGGCCGCCATTGGCCATCTCGGCGGCGGCATCGCCACCTGGCCCGACCGCCTGCGCCTCGCGCGCCTCGCCGCGTTCGTCCAGACCACTTCCAACGAAGCGCTCCTCACGCACGCGCCCGGCATCACCGCCCGCCGCTTCTTCACTGAGTACGGCTTCTCTTCGGAAATCATCGACCGCTTCTTCCGCCCCTTCTTCGGCGGCGTCTTCCTCGACCGCGACCTCACCCCGGCGGCCGGGCTCTTCCTCTTCCTCTTCAAGCAGTTCATCACCACCGATGCCGCCCTACCGGCTAACGGCATCCAAGCCGTCGCCGAGGCCCTCGCGGCGCCGTTACCCGCCGGTTCGGTGCGGCTTAAAACCCCCGTCGCGCACCTCGACCTCGACACTTTGACCGTCACCCTCGCCTCCGGCGAGCGCGTAACAGGTTCCGCCATCATCATCGCCACCGAAGCCGATGTGGCCGCGCGCCTCCTCGACCGCCCCGCGCCGCCGCCCGCCGCGTGGCGCGCCACAACCGTCGCGTATTACGCCGCCGCCACGCCGCCCGCCCCCGCTGATAAGCTGCTCGCCCTCAACCCCGCATCCACAGCAGCAGCGCTCGTACACAACGTCGCGGTCCCGTCGGATATCGCCTCCACTTACGCGCCCAGCGGCCAAACGCTGATTTCCGTCTCCTCGCATGGCCCCGCCGCCCTCGCCCTCTCCGACACTGCCCTCGACACCGCCCTCCGCACCGAGCTAGCCGCTTGGTACGGCGATGCCGTCGTGCGGGCGTGGCGGCAGCTCGCGGTGTACCGGCTCCCGCACGCCCTCCCGATGGCTGATCCGGCGGGCGCTCCGGCGCGTCCGGCGCCCGTCCGCCCCGGCGTTTGGGTCTGCGGCGATTACGTCTATTATCCGTCCCTCAACGCCGCCCTCGCCAGCGGCCGCTTGGTGGCGGAGGCCTTGATGGCGTAACTAGCGGAGCCATTCCGGCCGTGCCGCTATCGGCTGACGAATGGCGCGAAACGGCTATCGGCTGGTTTCGCGGCTAGCTCCGTAGATTTGTTTGCCTTGCGTTAAGGTATTCTTACCGTGTTTCTTTCGCGTTCATAGCTCGTGGCACTTCTCTCCCGGCCCCTTTCTCGCTTCATCATTACGGCAGGCGTCCTTTATATAGGATGGTACGTGTTGTATAATCGTCTGATTCACCAAAGCCTCTCCGGCTTCGGGTTCGATATGGCACTCTGCCGTCACTTAGCATCAGCCAGTGCGGCCGTGTTGGGGGCGCTGGGCTTTTCGTCGGGGGTGGGCGGCTCTCACGAAACCTTCCTGTTCATGAATGGCTGGCACGTCGTGTCGGTCGGGTGGCAGTGCGATGGCTTGCCCGTCATGGCGTTGTTCACGATTTTCATCGTGGCCTACCCCGGGCCGTGGCGCGCCAAGCTCTGGTTCATTCCGGCGGGTTTACTCGCGATTCACCTGCTGAACATCCTCCGAATCGTGGGCTTGGCGTTCAATCAGGTCTACAGTCGCAGCACCACTGAGTTCAACCATCATTACACGTTCACGATCATCGTGTACGGGTTTATCTTCTGGCTCTGGACTATCTGGGTACGGCGCTTTGCGCGGCAAACCCCCGACGCGGGCAGCCCGCCGCCGTCGTCTGACCAAACCCCGTCGCAGCCCGGCACTGCACCAGTGGACGAGCGAGCTTCTGCCTCTTCTCCCTCTTCTTCTGACACTACTTCCTTTCAGGCCCGTGGCTGAGCTTTTGACCGCCCGCTCCCGGGGGCAATGGGTGTTACTGGGGTTAGTGGGCTTGGCCCTCCTGCTGTTAGGCCTTTTCGATGAGCGCGTGAGAGGTCTGCTGACCGAGCTTTTCACTGCCGCCCCTGTTGCAACGCCAACCGGCGTCAACCCCGCGGCCGCTACAGCGCCCGTCGGTGGTGCCGTTCTGACCACCCGCAACATCCCGGCAATGATAGTATTTGGCTTGAGCTATGTCGGCTTGAGCATTCTGACTCTGCACTTAGCCCTCGCCAACCGCCGCCAGACGTGGTTGGTATGTCTGGTGTACGCGGGAGTTTTCGGCCTGATCAGCGTATTACTGGTGCTCGGCCGGGTGCTTGGTCAGCCCGCAACCTTCACGCCACCCGCCCGCGAGCTAATCGATACCATACTTTCTCCCTTACCGGTTTTACTGCTGCTGGCCGCCCTCCGTCTGGCTCCGCGCTAACTCGCCGCCCGCCGAAAAACGCGTTCTTCGCATTCGATTGCGGTTTTCTTAACTTACCCGTAACATTCAGACGACAATTGCCGATTCGGGCGATGTATCGAGAAAAATGTTCAAAAAAAAGTAACGCATAGTAGTTGTTTCGGAAAAACTCTTAACTTTGACCGCTTGCTGTAGATCCTTGGAGGACACCACGCGGCAAAATACAAGGTTTCAAAACAGGGCTTAACTCCTAAAAAATCTTGGATGAGTCTTTCTGCCGATAGAAAGAAGTGTATATTCGTGCTGCGGCTGTTCAGAACGGGAACGTTCCGAACTAGCCGCTTCCTGCTGTCTTGAAAGGCGTAGTCGCCTCACGTGTTTTTGGTTTGTCGTTCCGTTTTGTCCACTTTATCCTTTTCAGTACATGTTTAAACTCCTACGAACAGGAGTCATCGGCCGGAATCGGCCGCTGTCTCCTAATCTGCGGACTACAGCCCCTCCGGGGGCCAGTTCGCGAAACGCGTGGCGCACCGGAGTGCTAGCTGCGGCGCTAGGTCTGCTCAGCGGCGGTTCGGCGATGGCGCAGGCCTCGGCGTACACGTTCAGCCAGCCTGCTGCCGTCACGTACACCGAGATTACCGGCGCTACGATCTCGTCTTCGGGCTCGGGTATGGACGACGCAACTTTTGCGATCGCTCCAGCAGGTTTCTCGTTTGTGTATAACGGGGCAACTTATACCCAGTTCTACATTAGCGAGAACGGTTACATATCGTTCGGTAACGTTAACCCTACCGGGAGTACTCGCTCAGCTTTGAGCACTTCGTTTACGGGGCAGAACGGTGTTGCTTCTCCCTTCTCGCGTGACCTGGCGGGCACGGGCGCTACTAGCTCGCTGAGCTATGTGGTGACCGGCTCGGGCAGCAGCCAAGTGCTGACGGTGCAGTGGAAGGCGATGGCGAACTTCTTGGGTACGCAGAACCTGAACTTCCAGGTGGTGCTTTCCGAAGTTGATAACTCGATCGAATTCGTCTATGGCACGATGTCCGCTCCGACATCGACGACCGGACAAGTTGGTATTCGGACGTTGACGACGGATTTCAACAACCGTACAACAGCTACGGCGGGTTGGGCAACTTCGGCTGCTGGTGGCACGAACTCCGCCACCATGGCGGTTTCGACGACGATTGCGCCGACTAGCGGCGTAGTATTCCGGTTCGTGGCCCCAACGTGCTTCGCCCCAACGGCTGTGAGCGCTGCGCCGGCTATTACGACGGCTGCGATCAGCTACACCATTCCTACGTCGGGTACGCCAGTCGGCTACCAGTATCAGTATCGCGACTCACCAAGCGGTACGCTGTCGGGTTGGTTGCCAGTTGCTGGTAATCCATTCACGATTACCAGCCTGACTGCCAACACTGCCTATGATGTGCAAGTGCGCACCAACTGCGGTAGCGGCGATTTCAGCGCTGCTACTCCTTTCGTCACTTTCACGACGCTTTGCACGCCAGTAGGCGCGCCGATCAGCGAAACGTTTGAAGCGACCACGGGCACTCTCTTGCCATCGTGCTGGAACCGGATCGTAGTAGGTACCGGCTCGGTAGGTACTACCGCTTCTACTGCACTGAACGGTTCGCGTCTGGTGCAGCTCGTAACGTCGTTCACGGCTAACGCCTCGAACCGTAACGTACTGATCCTGCCCCCACTCAACGATCTGGGTGGCTTGCCACGCCAGCTGCGTTTCCGCGCCCGCATTACCTCCGGTACCGGTAGCGTGCTGGTTGGTACGATCAACGGTGTGGGCCCAGCGGCTGTGTTTACGCCTATCCAGCTCGCCATTCCATTGAGCACGACGGCTCAGGACCTCGTAGTGAACTTTGATTCCTACGCTGGCTCTGACCAGTTTGTGGCTATTAAGCCAGCCAACGAAACCTCCGGTTCCGGAACCACATTCCAGTTGGACAACATCAACTGGGAAGTGACGCCAGCTTGCCCGAACCCATCTGCTTTGCAGACAACTTCAGTTGGTTCGACTAGCGCTAATATCTCGTTCATTCGTAACATCAGCAACAGCAACGTAGAAGTGCTGTGGGGCGATGCCACCTACGCTCCGGTAACGGGCGCTCCTGGCGAGCCTGGCTATGTCGGCTCGCAAACGGGTGTGACGGGTAGCACCTACACTATCACCGGCCTGTCGGGCCTGACTGCTTACCGAGTGTACGTGCGCAGCAACTGCGGCGGCTCGGGTACCAGCATCTTCACGGGGCCAATTTCTTTCACGACGCTGCCAGCGCCGCTGAACGTAAACGTGATCCGCACGGCTAACGCCGGCTTTACGTCGATCGTTGGCCAGTCGGGTACGCAAAGCGCGATCTTCTCGGGTACGCTTCCCGGCGATTTCTCGAGCGCCGATGACCAGGTTTCGGCCGCCATCACGATTCCGTTCACGGTTGACTTCCTCGGAACCAACTTTACGACGATTCGGATGTCGACGAACGGTAACGCGCAGTTCAACACGACGTCTACGGCGTTCACCAACGTGCTCGGTAGCCTGCCACAGTCGCTCGCACCGTTCTACGAAGACTTGGACCGTAACATCGATACCAAAGGTGATATCGAAGCTCACCACCTGTACCGGATCACGGGCACTTCGCCAAACCGCGTACTCACGCTGGAATGGAACGATACCCGCCGTTTCGCAAACACGGGTTCTTCGCTGACCTTCCAGATCAAGATCTACGAGAACGCGACGAATACCAACAACAAGATTGAGTACTGGTACGGCCCGATGACCGCGTACAACGGTACGACCATCGCTCCGGCTTATTCTTACTCGTTGGGCTTGGTTGGCACGGGTTCTACCCAGCTGGTTGCTCAGCAAGTAGAGAACACCAATTACTTCCAAAACACCGCGCAGGATCTCTTGGCTATCACGCCATCTTGCGATACGAAGTATGAGTTCATCCAGGGCACTCCTTACACCGGTACGGCTCCTGTGGCTGCTACGGCTCCAAGCAACGACCAGCTTTGCAACGCTGCTTCGCTTACGATCAACAACGTAAGCGCCCCAGCTACCCAGTACTGCACGTACTACACGACGGCTTTGGCTACTCCAACCGCGCCAACCCTGGCGTCTTGCGCGGGTACCAACGCCGATGACGATGTGTGGTTCACTGTTACGACGGGTGCTTCGGCCTCGACGAACCTCCAGCTCCGGGTAGGTGCTTCTAACGGCTTCACGCCGTCGATCCAAGTCTTCACTTCTTCGAACGGGCTTTGCTCCGGCACGCTTACCCAAGTGGGTACTTGCGTAACCGGTTCGACCGCGGGCGGGGTAGCGCTACAGGGGATCAACCCTGCTCCAGCTAACACGACGTACTTCATCCGCGTGAGCAACGTGGGTACGGGTTCGGGTAGCGGCCAGTTCGTGATCGACGCGTTCGGTCTGCCACTGCCGCCAGCTAACGATGAGTGCGCAAGTGCAGTAGCCCTCGGCTCTACCGTCGCTGACTGCCCAGCAGTTCCTGTTTCGGGTACCGTATTCGCTGCTACCTCTTCGGGTAACACCGGCATCACGGGTACCTGCAACACGACCGCTCCTGGCAACGACGTATGGTACACCTTCGTGGGTGCTTCCAACGGCGCTACGGTAGCAGTAACCGGTTCGGCTACGATGGTTCCTGAAATCGAAGTGTTCAGCGGCGCTAGCTGCGGCGCTTTGACTTCATTGGGTTGCGCTGCTGCCACTGTTGGTGGTGGTACGGCTAGCCTGACGCTGAGCGTAACCAACGGTACGACGTACCGCGTACGTGTGCACAGCACCTCAAGCACTGGCTCGTTCACGATCTGCGCTACTACGGTAACGTTCCTCGGCAACGATAACCCAACCACCACGGGTGCCGGCACTGCTTACGACCTGACGCCAGGCGTTACTTGCGTAACGACGAACGGTACGACGGTTGGCGCCCTCGGGCCATACAACACGACGACCAACTGGTTCACTTCGCCAGATGACGACGTGTACTACTCGTTCCAGGCTACTACGGTAGCGACGAACATCACGGTAGTGCCAACTTCGCCGACGTTCCCGACTGTAATCGAGGCTTTCAACGGTCTACCTGCTCCAGGCGCCGTAGTAGAGCGTGACGATATTTCGGGTGCTGCTGGTGCTTCCACTACGCTGGAGTTGACGGGCCTCACCATTGGCACGCGTTACTACTTCCGCGTGTTCAGCTCGGGTACGACGGAGCGTAGCGCATTCACGGTTTGCGTGCGCGAAATCGTGCCGCCAGCCAACGATGAGCCAGCTGCAGCTTTGGTTAGCCCATACACTCTGACGGCTAGCGCTGGTTGCGTAACGACTCTCGGTACGACCCTCGGCGCTACCACCACGACGGGTACGGGCCTCAGCCCAGCACCAACGTTCAGCGGTGGTATTGCTAGCCCACTCGACGTATGGTACACGTTCACCACGACGGGCACCGTAAACCGTGCTATCACGGTGGAGCCAACCGCTACGAACAACACCACGTTCGACCCAGCTATCCAGGTGTTGACTTTCGATTCGGGTACTTCAACCTACACCGAAGTTGATAACGTCGACGACGCTAACCCAAGCTTCCCTGAGTCGCTGACCCTGACGGGTCTGGCCGCCGGTACGTACTACGTGCGGGTGTACAACACGCAGGACTTTGGTACCACCAACGGCGACTTCAACATCTGTCTCACGACGGGTAACAAGTCGCTGTCGGGTCAGCCGAACGTGCTGCAAGGCCCAACCACCACGGTGGGTGCTGGCACGAACAACAACCACATCCTGACGGTGGAAGTCTCCGTGACGGGTGCTACGGGTACGTTGCCGGTAACGAACATGACGTTCCGTTCCACGAACATCAGCAACGCTGATGTGAAGACCTCAGGCGCAAAACTCTACTTCTCGGCAGATAACGTCTTCACGCCAGGTGTCGACGCGCTCGTGGGTACGGCTACCATCAACGGTTCCGGAGATATCATCTTCGTAAACCCGGTGGCGGATATGCCAATTGGCTTCTCGTACTTCTTCCTCTCCTACGATATCGCCACTACGGCGACTGCCGGTAACACGGTAGATGCGCAGGTACAGGCGAACAACTTCACGATCGGTGGATTCACGTATCCTTCGACCCTGAGAAACCCAACTGGTTCGCGCACGATCACGCCAGCTCCGCCAGCATTTGATGCTATCTGCGGTTCGATCACGCTGCCAGTAGCCGCGATCAATGCACCGGTTGTGTACCAGGAGTTCAACAACCAGTTCGCAACGACTGACCTGCCAGTGCCTTCTTGCCAAGCTTCTTATGGTAAGGATGTGTGGTTCCGCGTAAACGTTCCGGCTAGCCGCAACCTTTACATCGATGTGCTTGCCGGCCTAGTCGGTACGGCCGCTACGGACCAGATTCTGGATGTGTTCAGCACGCCTACCGGCAGCTGCGTAGGTACACTGACCGCCCTGACCTGTAACGATGACGGTTCGGCCTCGACTTCGAGCCTTGAGCCTTCGCTGTCGCTGACGGGCATTGCTGCGGGTATCAACATCGTGTATGTGCGGGTGTCGAGCTTCGGTGGCGCTCCTACGGGTGGCAGCTTCCGGATCGCAGTGGCTGACCGTCCGAAATTCACGGGTGGCAGCAGCACGGCTTTCGTTCCAACGACGGTTGCCAACTTCTTCCCACAGAGCGATGCTTTGAGCACGATCCTGTCGAGCACCACGGTAACCATCCCGACCGGCTTGACGGCTGATATGGCTTCGAGCCAGAGCTTCTTCGGTGTTGCGATTGCACCAGGCGCTACGCTGAACATCAACGGTACTTCGGTACTGACGGTGGGCAACGGTAGCCTGACCAACCAAGGCACTCTGAACCAGTCGGCCACTTCGGGCGTGTACGCTGCCGGTACGGCTAGCGTATCGCTGTCGGCGATGACCTTCGAAAACCTGCGCGTCGGGCCGAACGGTGCTTCGCTGGCAGGTGCTGTAAACGTGAACCGCGTGCTGCGTCTGGAAGGTAACCTGGTTACCAACGGCCGTGTGCTGCGTCTGGTGTCGAACGCCAACAACACCGCTATGGTATGGCACGACGGTGGTAACGTAACCGGCAACACGACGGTACAGCGTTACATCGACCCAACCATCTCGGTGACGTCGCCAACGTACCGTCACATGTCGGCTCCAGTCGTTACGACGATTGGCGACCTGCAAGTGAATACGCTGCCGAGCTACCAAGTACAGGTGAACCCAACTTGGAACGCTGATACGACGGCACGTCCGTTCCCGAATATCTTCGAGTACGATCAGTCGCGTGTCATCTCGGCTCGCCCACGCTTCAGCGATGGCTATGCTTCGCCGAACGCAACCAGCGTTCCGATGGAAGCAGGTAAAGGCTACTCGGTTTACATTGCCGATAACGTACACCCAGACTTCGTGGGCGCTCTGAACTCGGGTACGGTTGCACAAACCGGCTTGGGCTACGGCAGCCTCCTGAACTCGGGCTGGCATCTGCTCGGCAACCCTTACCCATCGCCGATGGATTGGGATTTGGTAACGGCTGGTCAGCGTCCAGGTATGGAAGCTTCCATCTCGGTGCTGCAATCGACGGGCCCTAACAGCGCCAACTACGTAACCCGTAACGGTGCTGGTGTAGGTACCCTGACCAACGGTGTTCTGGCAATGGCTCAGGGCTACTTCATCCGCACGTTCGCTCCAGGCACGCCTGGTTCGGTTACGCTCGACAACAGCGTGCGTCCGACGACTTACGTGAGCCCAGCTCACTACCGTCAGGCAAATGACACCCGCACCTTGGTGCGCCTCTCGCTCGTGCAGAGCGGCAAGCAAACCATCGAAGGTGACGAAACCATCGTGTACTTCGACGAAACCGCAACCAATGGTCGCGATATCGAGCACGATGCTTCGAAAATGATGTCGACGGGCGAAACCCCATCGCTCTTTACCAAGCTCGGTGGTATGGATCTGGCGATCAACGGCCTCGGCTCGTTGACGTCGGCTGAAACCATCGTGCCGATGGGCGTGGCAGTTGGTGTGTCGGGTACGTACAAGCTCAACACGGTAGAAATGCTCAACATCCCGGCTGGTACGGTGGTGGTGCTGCGTGACGCTGTGACGGGTACGGACTTCGATCTGACGCAGAACCCAACGTACACCTTCACGATGGACCGCAACTTCCGCGGTCAGCGCTTCTCGCTGGTGTTCAACCCAGCAGGTCGCGTGACGGGCCTCACGACGTTGGCCGCCGGCCAGCTGAGCGTGTTCCCGAACCCAGTTGCTAACAACGCTGAGCTGCAAGTGCGGATGACCGCCCTGAACGCCAACGTGAAGGCAGTAAACGCTCGTTTGGTTGACGCTCTGGGCCGCGTAGTGGCTACGGAAGTGATGCCAGTATCGGGTGGCAACGTGGACGGTGCTATCAACACCCGCACGCTCAGCAAAGGCGTTTACACGCTGCAACTGACGGCTGGTCAGCAGACGGCAACCCGCCGCGTGGTAATCCAGTAAGCTAATCGGAAATGGTCGGCTGGTCCTCTCGGATCAGCCGGCTGTTTCTCAGCTTGTTCTGGCTTCCTTCAACTCCTTTTTGAATTAGCAATGAAAAAGAATATGTTTTTGATCGGTAGCCTCGCGCTGCTGTTCGTGCTGGGTGCCCAATCGGCATTCGCCCAGCCAGGTCCGGGTGGTCCACCGTTGCCGGCTGCTGTTCCGCTTGATGCGGGTATCAGCATGCTGCTCGCGGCTGGTGCTGCTCTCGGTACCAAAATGCTTCGCCGCCGCTAGTATCATTCCTGATACAGCGTTCAGCTAGTAAAACCAGAACGGCTGGTCCTTGCAAAAGGGCCAGCCGTTCTGGTTTTATGGCGTTAAAGGGAAAGCGGTCGGGTGGGGTGGCCTACTGCACAAATCGCGCGTGGGGCTTTTACCCTGCCCCCGCATTGGGCGCATTCCTGCGCGAGTGGTCAGCTCTGTCCCAGAGATGGCGTTGATTAGCCGTTTGACACCATCTCTGAGACAGAGCTGGCTACGCGGCAAGACGGCAGGTCAAGAGCCTTACAAATACCCAACAAGGGGACAGCCCCCGCGTCAAGGTGGGAGCTGCTGATGTCAGACCGGCACCGAGACGGTGCCGCGCACATTCTACCCTACAAACTTCAATTGGAAACGGCTTCGCGTAGCCACCCGGCGAAGGGATGGAGGACTTGCAGAGCCTTGATGGCCTCAGCCGTGAAATCAGGGGATGCTACTTGCGCATCGGGTACGCCGTGCCAGACGGTGAAGCTTTTGAGCCGGAGCAATGCGGCTTCGGGGTGGTCGACGGGGTAGCCGGTAGGGATGCGTTTCAGGGCGTCGCCGGAGTAGAGAGATTGACCGTAACGCTCGGCAAACGCAGGGGCGTTGAGGATGGCGTGGAGGGCGGGAGCGTTGAAGTCGATCTCCTGCCGAATCTTCTTTAACTCTGGGGTAGGGGGTTGCCAGATGCCACCGGCTAGGCCGGATTTACCGTCAGGCTCCAAGTGGAGGTAATAGATGGCGCCGGGGTCTTTGTTGCCCGCTGGGGCGAGGGCGGCGGCGAGATTGGTTTTGTAAGGCGCCTTGTTGTGGCTGAACCGAACGTCGCGGTTAATGCGGAACAGCGACCGCGCCGGGTCCACGTTACGGAGGAGCGGGTCAATTTCCACCAATCCAGCGTGTACGTCTCGGACGAACGCCACGAACGCGGCGCGGGCTTCATCGTAAGTGGCGCGGTTGGCGCGGAACCACTCTGAGCTATTGTTCTCGCGCAGGGCGCGCAGAAAGGCGAGGGCGGGGCGGAGGTCGGCCATGGACGAGGGCGGGCGGGGTGGAGGGATTGAGTGACCGAAGCTACGGAGGGGCCGTAAATCCTCACCCCCGGCCCCTCTCCCAAGGAGAGGGGAGCAAAAGAGTAGGGCTATTGTGGCTGGAGAGACTTCACATCAAAAGACCATTCGCGCGATTTGCCCGATGGCGTCGGCCTTGCCCATGGAGTAGTAATGGAGGCACGGGACGCCGTGCGCCACCAGCTCGCGGCTCTGCTGGATGCACCACTCGATGCCGATCTGGCGGACGGCGGCGTTGTCGGGGGCGGCGAGGACGGCGTCGGTGAGGTCGTCGGGGAGGTCGAGGAAGAAGGAGCGGGGGAGCGTGGTGACTTGTGATTTGGTTGTGATGGGCTTGAGGCCGGGGATGATGGGGACGGTAATGCCGACGGCCCGACAGCGGCGCTCGAACTCGAAAAACTTCGCATTATCGAAGAACATTTGGGTGACGATGTACTCGGCGCCGTTGTCAATCTTGTGCTTGAGCCACGCTAAATCGGTCTTCGGGCTGGGCGACTCGAAATGCTTTTCGGGGTAACCGGCGACGCCGATGCAGAAATCAGTGGCGAAACCGGCCGTCTGCTCCTCATCAAGATATTCGCCCCGATTGAGCGCCGCGACTTGCGTCACCAGCTCCGAAGCGTAGTTATGGCCGCCCACTTCCGGCGCAAACTGCCCCAACGACCGGATAGCGTCACCGCGCAAGCAGAGCACGTTGTCGATACCGAGAAAATGCAGCTCCAAGAGGGCGTTTTCGGTTTCCTCCCGCGTAAAACCGCCGCAGATGAGGTGCGGGACGGTGTCAATGGCGAACTTATTCTGCAAGGCGGCGCAAATCGCGACGGTGCCGGGGCGTTTCCAGATGGCGCGGCGCTCCAGCCCACCTTCCGGCCGGGGGCGGTACACGACCTCCTCGCGGTGGTACGTGACGTCGATGAACGGCGGCTTGAATTCGAGCAGCGGCGCGATGGTGTGATAGAGGTGCTGAATCGTCTGGCCTTTCATCGGCGGCAGAATCTCGAAGGAAAACAGCGTGCGGCCTATGGATTGGGCCAGATGGTCGGTGATTTTCACGGGGTTTGGTTGGGTGGAGTTCCCACGAATTACACAGATTTGAAGCACGAATTTTCACGGATTGAAATCTGTGTAATCCGTGGAAAATAGTTCTCTATGGTTCAGGTTGGGTGGAGTTCCCACGAATTACACAGATTTGAAGCACGAATTTTCACGGATTGAAATTCGTGGAAAAATCTGTGTAATTCGTGGGAAATGACTCTCTGTGATTCAGATTAGGTGGGGGAAATAACTCTCAATAGTTCAGATTAGGCGCCAGCCAGCGTTCCAGCTCCTCGAACGGCATCCCTTTGCGCCGGGCGATGTCCTCGACTTGGTCGCGGCCGATGCGGCCGAGGCCGAAATACCGGCTCTGCGGGTGCGCATAGTAGAACCCGCTGACGGCGGCGGCGGGCTGCATCGCGAGGGATTCGGTAAGCGTGATGCCCGCCCGACCGGCGTCGAGCAGCTCGAAGAGGGTGATTTTTTCGGTGTGGTCGGGGCAGCCGGGGTAGCCGGGCGCGGGGCGCACGCCTTGGTATTTCTCTTGGATGAGGTCGTCACCGGTGAGGTGCTCGTCGGGGGCGTAGGCCCACAGCTCGCGCCTCACCTGCTCGTGGAGCCGCTCGGCGAAGGCTTCGGCGAGACGGTCGGCGAGGGCTTTGGCGAGGATGATGCGATACTCGTCGTGGTCGGCGCGGAAGCGGGCTTCGAGGGCGTCCAAGCCGTGTCCGGCCGTGACGGCGAACCCGCCGAGGTAATCGGGCAAACCGGTTTCGAGCGGAGCCAGAAAATCGGCGAACGAGACGTTGGGGATGCCGGGCGCTTTCACGCCCTGCTGCCGCAACGTGTAGAGCCTGGCCGCTTCAATAGTGCGGTCATCGTTGTGGAAAACGTGGATGGTATCGTGGTCGGAGGTGTTCACCGGCCAAAAACCGACCACCGCGCGCGCCGTGAGGAGGCGGTTATCCACAATTTCTGTTAATAACTCCTGTGCATCGTGGAAAAGCTGCCGCGCGGCGCTCCCGAGCGTCGGGTCGTCGAGGATGCGCGGGTAGGCGGCGCGCATCTCCCACGTGTGGAAAAACGGCGTCCAATCAATGTACGGAACCAGCTCGGCGAGGGGGTAATCGTCGAAAACGCGGGTGCCGAGGAAGGTGGGGCGCGGCACGGGCGGCGTGGCGGTCCAGTCGATGGACGCGTGATTGGCGCGGGCGGCTTCGAGGGTCAGGTACTCCTTTTGACGCGAACGGGCGGCATAATCGGTCCGGACCTGCGCGTATTCTGCGGCCACGGCGTCGGCAAAAGCCTGCTTGCCGGAGCCAAGCAATCCACCCAAAACCCCCACCGACCGCGACGCATCGTGGACGTGCACGACCGGCGCATCCGGGTAGCGCGGCGCAATCTTGACGGCCGTGTGGAGGCGCGACGTGGTAGCGCCGCCAATCAGCAGCGGCACGCGGGCGCCGGTGCGGTGCAGCTCAGCGGCGAGGAACGCCATTTCGTCGAGCGACGGCGTAATCAGGCCGCTCAACCCGATGATATCGACCTGATGCTCCAGCGCGGCGGCGAGGATTTTCTCCGGCGCCACCATCACGCCCAAATCAATGATGCGGTAGTTGTTGCACGCCAGCACCACCCCGACGATGTTCTTCCCGATATCGTGCACATCGCCCTTGACCGTCGCCAGGAGCACCGTGCCCGCTGTGCGTCCCGACCCGGCTTTTTCGGCTTCCAGATACGGTTCCAGATATGCCACGGCCTTTTTCATCACGCGGGCCGCCTTCACCACCTGCGGAAGAAACATCCGCCCGGCGCCGAACAGGTCGCCGACCTCGTTCATCCCCGCCATCAGCGGCCCTTCGATGACCGCGAGCGGCGATTGCAGCGCCTGACGGGCTTCTTCAGTATCCAGCTCGATAAAATCGGTGATGCCGCGCACGAGGGCGTGCGCTAGGCGGCCTTCCACCGGCAGGGCGCGCCACGCGTCGGCCACGACGGCCGCTTTCTCGCCCGGCCCGGCCGCCCGCAGGCTTTCGGCGAGGGTGATGAGGCGCTCGGTGGCGTCGGAATGTTGGTCCCAGAGGACGTCCTCGACGGCTTGGCGGAGGTCGGGGGCGATGTCGTCGTACACGGGCAGGCTCGTCGGGTTGACGATGGCCATATCCAACCCCGCTTGCACCGCGCGGTAGAGGAACGCCGCGTGCATCGCTTCGCGGACCACCTCGTGCCCGCGAAACGCGAACGAGATGTTCGACAGCCCGCCCGACGTGCGTACGCCCGGCAGATTCGCCTTAATCCAGCGCACGGCTTCGAGGAAATCGAGCGCGTAGCGGCGGTGCTCTTCCAGCCCGGTGCCGACGGTGAGGATGTTGGGGTCGAAGATGAGGTCTTCGGCGGGGAAGCCGACTTCTTCGGTCAGGATGCGGTAGGCGCGGGCGCAAATCGCGATGCGGCGCTCGTAGGTATCGGCCTGCCCGGCTTCGTCGAATGCCATCACCACCACGGCCGCGCCATAGGCCCGCACGCGATGGGCGCGCTCTTTGAACGCCGCTTCGCCGTCTTTCAGCGACAGGGAATTGACGATGGATTTGCCCTGCGTGCATTTCAGGCCCGCTTCAATCACGTCCCATTTCGACGAATCAATCATCAGCGGCACCCGCGCCACGTCCGGCTCGGCGGCCAGCAGATTGAGGAACGTAGTCATCGCGAGGGGCGCGTCGAGCATCCCTTCGTCCATATTCACGTCGAGCACCTGCGCGCCGCCCTCCACTTGCTCGCGCGCAATCTTCACGGCGGCCTCGTAGTCTCCTTCGCGAATCAGGCGCGCAAACTTCCGCGAGCCGGTCACGTTCGTCCGCTCCCCGACGTTCACCAGCACCGCCCCCGGCCGAATCGTCACCGGCTCCAATCCGCTCAGGGTGAGCGCCGAATGGTCAGGCTCGGGAATGATTCGGGGCTGATGCCGCGCCGCCGCCGCCGCAAACGCGCGGATATGCTCGGGCGTGGTGCCGCAACAGCCGCCGACGATATTCATCAGCCCCGCGCCCAATTGCTCATCCAGAATGGCGGCCATCTGCTCGGCCGTCTCATCGTACCCGCCGAACGCATTCGGCAAACCCGCATTCGGGTACGCCGACACCCCGACCGGCGCCAATCGCGCCAGCTCCGCGATGTACGGCCGCAATTGCGCCGCCCCGAGCGCACAGTTCAGGCCCACGCTCAGCAGCGGCAGGTGCGCCACCGAATGCCAGAACGCCCCCACCGTCTGCCCCGACAGCGTGCGGCCCGACGCATCAGTAATCGTCCCCGAAACCATCACCGGCCAGCGCCGCCCGCGCTCAGCAAAAAGCCGTTCGATAGCGAACAAGGCGGCTTTGGCGTTGAGGGTATCGAAAATCGTCTCGACCAGCAAAATATCCGCCCCGCCGTCCACCAGTCCCGCGGCTTGCTCGTGATAGGCCGTCGCCAGCTCATCGAAGGTGATAGCGCGGAAACCCGGCCGGTTCACATCCGGCGACAGCGACGCCGTGCGGTTCGTCGGACCGAGCGCGCCGGCTACGAAGCGCGGCGCGGCGGTCGTGGCGTACTCATCACAAGCCTGCCGCGCCTGCCGGGCGGCTTCGTAGTTCAGCTCATACGCCAAGTGGCTGAGGCCGTAATCGGCCTGCGCGACGGTGGTGGAGCTGAAAGTGTTGGTTTCGATGATATCGGCGCCCGCCGCGAGGTATTGGCGGTAGATTTCGAGGATGATATCGGGGCGGGTGAGGGTGAGCAGGTCGTTGTTGCCGCGCAACGCCGACGGGTGCTGCGCGAACCGCTCGCCCCGAAAATCGGCCTCTGCGAGCGTATGGCGCTGAATCATCGTCCCCATCGCGCCGTCGAGGACCAAGATGCGCTCGCGGAGCAGCGCCCGCAGCTGGGGCGTCGCGTCAGGGCGGGTGCGGTCGGGGAAGGTGGGGCGTGGGGCGTAGCGGTACGCGGGCGCCGGAGCAACAGCAGTGTCGGTTTCAGCAGACATCACAAATGAAAAAAAGCGCGAACGGAGCGAGTTCAAGGCTTTTTTCCAGAAGGAGCCGCCAGAAGCGGAACCGACGTCGGCCAGAAAGCCGAACGCCTGCGCGCTGCTGCGGTCACTCATCTTAGCCGGTCTTCCGAAATGGAAGTACCCGACCAGGAGTTGGCACCGACTCTAAGCCGGTTGCCAGGACGTCACGGGGCCTGTTCCCTCGGTCCTTCTGGATAAGTGCCGGGGCAAAGGTAAGGGCAGAGCCGCTGAACGTGTGCGCTCAAGCCCTGCTTCCTATTAGCTCAAGGCTCCCCTCTCCTTTGGAGAGGGGCCGGGGGTGAGGATACCGAAGGCCACAAAAAAACACCCCGATTATGCCCAACGAAGGAGCATAACCGGGGTGTTGCACAAGGCTCGCACGGCCCGGGGAAGGCCGGGAGCGATTAGTCTTTCTTCACGCAATTCGGGACGATTTTACCGTCCTTCTTTTTGACGCCAAGCTGGTGATATTCCTTCCAGCAAGGATCTTTTTTTGACGTCTGCGTGGCCGATTTTTTAGAATCAGGCATGATTGAACAGTTTGTTTTCAGATGGTCAAAAGACCAGAGGAGGGTGGGCGAACAGTTAATCTGAACAGCTAACGGATAATAAAGCTCAGAATAAAGCTTGTTTTCGGCAGGAAGCAGCAGAGGATGCGATTAGCTTGCTTTCAAGTCAGAAAGGGCAGGTTGCAGCTTGTTTTCAACGAACAGGAAGATGGGAAAGGGCAGAACAGACGAATCTCAGAAAAGAAAATAGTTCAGCTTGTTCTCACAGGAAACGACCGAAGTCGCTTAGGTTCTCAGGAAGGAGGAAGGATAGAGAAGTGTTTTGTCAGGAGCCGCTACTTGCGCTTGCTGCGCCCGACGATAGATTTTACGGCGCGTTGAAGCAGAAGGTTTTAGAAAGGCAAAGAATTATTTTGGCGATGTGCGGAAATGGGTGAAAAACAAGATGAAAAATCCTGATTAAGCTCACGGTAGTGAAGCATTCGTGGCGCGCTTTTTTGGGTCGAGCGGGACGAAGGATCCCGGCGGTTGGGCTGTATCCGGCACCGTCCCGGTGCCGGTGGTTGGGGGCGGATTGGAATCAGCAGCTCCGGCACCGAGACGGTGCCGGGTACGTTGGAATGCGCCCGTCTCGGATGCGGGTCAAGAGACCCGCGAATAGGCCACACGGCAGAGCCCCGCGTGATTCAGGATGAGCGGTGTTGCCCACGCAAAAGCCCGGGGTTGATTTCTGCAAAATCAACCCCGGGCTTTGGAAAAGAACCCCGTTGGGGTTCGCATTACGCATGGCATCGGGAACCCCAACGGGGTTCTTTTCCACAGCCCGGGGTTGGCGGCGCTTTGCGCCGACTACCCCGGGCCACGCCGGGGCATCCGCACCCCGGCGCACACAACCAACCCTAATCCATCATATCCGCCGCTGTCGGCGGATTCTGCATCTTAGCGGGGTTCCAGCTCAGCACGTACTTCTCGTCCATCATCTCCAGCCCGGCGGCGGTGAGGTACAGGGGCTTGAAGGTGTCGACCATTACCGCCAGCTCCAGTGTCTCTTTCTTGCCGATGCTGCCTTCGTAGGTGCCCGGGTGCGGGCCGTGCGGCAAGCCGCTCGGATGGATGGTGAACGACGACCGGAAAATGCCCTTGCGCGACATAAAATCGCCCTCGACGTAGTACAGCACCTCGTCGGAGTCGACGTTGGAGTGGTTGTAGGGCGCGGGGATGGAGAGGGGATGATAATCGAAGAGGCGCGGGACGAACGAGCAGATGACGAACCCCGCCGTCTCGAACGTCTGGTGGACGGGCGGCGGCTGGTGAATGCGGCCCGTAATCGGCTCAAAATCGTGAATGGAGAACGCGTAGGGGAAGAAATAGCCGTCCCACCCGACCACATCCAGCGGCGAGAAATCGTAGTGATAGTGGTGCAGGTGGCCTTCCTTCTGAATCTTAATCACCCATTCGCGCGGCTCGTCTTCCTGAATCAGGGCTTCGGGCGCGCGGAAATCGCGCTCGCAAAACGGCGAGTGCTCCAGCAGCTGCCCGAAGTGGTTGCGGTAGCGGCGGGGCGTCTCGATGGGGTGCGCGCTCTCGATGATGAGCAGGCGCACGGGGCCGTCGGCCCACTCCCAGCGGTGGACGATGGTGCGCGGAATGACGACGTAATCGCCCGTCCGGACGGCAATCGTGCCCAAAGGCGTGATGAGCGTACCGGCGCCGTCGTGGATGAACACCACTTCGTCTTGCAGGGCGTTCTTGTAGTAATAATCCATCTTGCGCTGCTTCGGCAGGCAAATGGCGATGCGGCAATCGTTGTTGAGGAGCACCCAGCGGCGGGCGTCCAAGTAATCGTCGCCGGTGCTTTCGCCGGTGAACGGGCGCAGGTGGGCGGGCTGGAGCGGCACATCGGTTTTCTGCGGGCCGTAAGGCGTCGGCTTGCCGAGGCTGCTGACTTTGGTGGGCGGCTCGCGGTGGTAGAGCAGCGACGAAACCCCGGAAAAGCCGAGCGTCCCGACCAGCTCCTCGTGATAGAGCGCGCCGTCGGGCTGCCGGAACTGGGTGTGGCGCTTGGGCGGAATCTGGCCGAGGCGATGGTAAAAAGGCATAGCGAAGCGGGCGGATTGGTGACGGGGGAAAGCGGGTAGTAAAGGTAAAACTCCGCGCGGCGTGAAGGGCGAGGGCGGTCGTTTTCGGGAGCGATTCTGCGCGCTTGGTGCCCTTTGCGGGCGGTCCGGTGCCGGGTCGGCGGATTCGTCTCTTAAACCTTTCCATACACGCGGTTGGGGCCGTAAGTTTGTCTGGGTCGGATACGGTTCACGCTTGGCGCCTGACAGTTGCTAGACGCCCTGCCGCCAGTCGCGACCACCTTTTTCGTCACACTACTTTTTCCTATTCACTGATGAGCTTGCTTGCTGGCCGCACCGGTCGGGTGCTGGTGATGGCCTTTCTGATGCCCGGTTTGAGCTGGGCGCAATCCGGTAATTCGGCTTCGGCCGTGAAGCTGCCGCCGCCGCTGGCCGCGCCCGTGAATGGGCCGCTGGCGATTAAGGCGGGGTCGGATGCGCACGATAAGGGGGAGTTTGCCGCCGCCATCGCGCAGTATCAAACCATCACCCCCGGCGATTCTACTTACGGTCAGGCGCTCACCGAGCTGGCGCTTTCCTATGAGGCTGCCAAACAGCCCGAAGCCGCCATTGCCGCCGCCGAAAAGGCGTTCAGCGTGAATGCGTATTCGCCGCACTTGTACGTCACGCTGGCGGCGGCGCACGAGCAGCTCAAGCAGATCGATAAAGCCACGGCGGCTTACACCGAAGGCCTGCGCCGCTACCCGTACGCCGCCACGCTCTGGTATAACCAAGGCGTGATGCAGTTTGAGGAGAAACAGATGGCGCCCGCCCTGCTAAGCTTCCAGCGGGCCGTGGAATTGCGACCGCTGCACGCGGGGTCGCACCTGCTGCTGGCGTATCTGGAGACGCAGCAAAATCACCCCTCGCACGCGATGCTGGGGCTTTTGACGTTCCTCGCCCTCGAACCCGGCAGCGCCCGCAGCAACAATGCGCTGGTGGTGCTGGAGAATCTGGCGACCAACTCCAACGACGTCTGGGCGAAGGAGCGCATCGCCGCCGTCAGCAATAATGCGCCGTTCGAGGAGCTGGATTTGCTCATCAGCTCGCGGGTGGCGCTTCGGAAAGATTACAAGACGAAGGTGAAGTTCGACGCCAATCTGGTGCGACAGACGCAGCTTTTGGTCGAGAAATTCCCCGCTGATATTGACCCTACCGATTTCTGGGGCCGCGCCTACGGGCCGCTGATGAAGGCGCTCCGCACCGACGTGGAATACCTCACGGCGTTCACGTACCTCACGCTGTCGTCGGCGCGCGATGAGAGGGCGGCCAAGTGGGTACAGAGCAATAAGGCGAAGGCGCTGAAGATGGCCGCTGCGGTGCGTCCGGCGCTGTTGGAGCTTCGCGAGCGGCAGGTGGTGGTGGGAGTGACGCCGGAAACCCGCGTCCGGGCGTGGTTCGGGAACGACGACCTCGTCGACGCCCTCGGCGAAGGCGAGCGGATGGAAACCGCCGACGGTCAGCCGACCGGCGAGTGGCGCGTCATCAACGATAACGGCGCATTGCAGCTGACCGGCCTTTACGACGCGGAACATACCAAAACCGGCGTCTGGACGACCTATTACGACAATGGTCAGCGCGCCAAAGAGGCCAATTACGTCAAGGGGAAGCGCGTAGGTGTCTTCAAGGAATATTTCGACAATGGCGCCCTCTCGGTGGATGCCATTTATGCCGATGACGAGCCGAACGGCATCGCGCACCTCTACACCCGTTGCGGGGTGCTGCGCGAGACGCGTACCTACGTCAAAGGCAAGCTCAGCGGCCTTGCCACGGAAGTGTACCCCGGCGGCAAAACCCGTCGCACGACCACCTTCGTCGATGATAAGCGCGTGGGACCGGAAGCCGGTTTCTACCCCGACGGCACCCCCGAATACACCTACACCTACGCCGACGACCAGCGGCAGGGGCCGTTTATGGTCTACTACGCTGATAAGACGCTGGAGCGCAAGGGCACTTACGATAAAGGCGAGCTGAACGGCCCGTACGAAGACTTCCACCCCAACGGAAAGCCCGACGAAACCGGCACCTACGACCACGGCAAGCGCGTCGGTCTCTGGAAACAGTACTACAAGTGGGGGCCGATCAGCAGCGAGAAAACCTACGGGCCGGACGGCAAGCTGAACGGCCCTTTCAAGGATTATGACCTCGAAGGGCGCCTGTTTACGGTGCTGGAGTATCAGCAGGAGCGGGTGGCGAAGCTGACGCACTACCACGCCGCTATCGGCAAGGTGGTGAACGAGCTGACAGTGAAGAAAAGCGGCAAGACGCCCGGTAAGACGTGGTATTTCGACGGCAGCCCACGCGCAGAAGGCGGGTACCGCGACGGCAATATGGAAGGCGAGTGGAAAGCCGTTTCGCGCGCCGGGCAGCCGTTTTCGCGGAAGCAGTACGTGGCGGGGTACGAAGACGGCGTCAGCGAGACCTATTACCCGACCGGCCAGCCGCAGCTTCGGCAGACCTACAAGCACGGCGACCCAGACGGCCTGTACGAGCGCTTCCACCCGAACGGGCAGCTTGCGCAGCGCGGGTATTACCAAGGCGGGCAGCAGCACGGCATCTGGCAGACATTTTACGTCAATGGGCAGCCGAGTGAGGAGACGGAATACGTGCTGGGCGAGCTGAGCGGCTATGTGCGGAATTTCGCGCCCTCCGGCAAGCTGGCGCAGGAGAGCCGCTACTCCAAAGGGTGGCAGGAAGAGCTGACCGCCTACGACTCGACCGGTGCCGTCCGCGACCATCTCAAGTTCCTTCCCACCACCACCGAATACACCCTCACTTACCCCGACGGCAAGGTGCGCGAACGCGTGCCCGTGCAATGCGGCGACGCCACTGGCACCACCACCGCGCTCCTGCCGAACGGCAAAACCCTCCGCACCTTCGAGACGAGCGGCGGGCGCCGCCACGGCGCATTTCAGGAGTTCGACCCCATCACCGGCAAGCTTTACGTCAAGGGGCAGTACCGCGCCGGGGAGCTGACCGGCGAGTGGCAAACGTTCTTCCCCGATGGCGCCCTCGAAATGCGCAGCCTCTACCAAAACGGCGCGCTGGAAGGCAGCCGCCTGACGCAGCACCAAAACGGCAAGCCCGCCGTCGAGGAAACACTGGTGGCGGGGGAGCGTAACGGCCCCGTCCGCTACTACAACCCCGACGGCGAGCTGCTCGTGGAGAAGCAATACGCGCACGGCGATTTCGTTGGCTACCGCGGGGCGGGTGCCGACAACAAGCCCACCGGCGAGCTAACCGCCGTGCCACCCACGGGCGGCATCGTCACGGTCAAATTCCCCAACGGGAAACCGGCGATAACCGAGACGTGGCGCAACGGAAACCTCGAAGGCGAGCGCTTGTATTACTACAGCACCGGCCAGATCTACCGGCGCTGCCGCTTCGTGAACGACGAGCTGCAAGGCGTTTTGCAGACCTATTATCCGTCCGGAAAGCTTCTGGAAGAAGAAAACTACTCCTGCGGCGAACGCGACGGCGCCTGCCGGTATTACCGCCCTGATGGCACGCTTGAACAAACGAAAACCTACCGCGCCGGCGAGCTGGCCGGTCCTCTCATCACGCACGATGCCCAAGGCAAAATCATCCGCACCGATACCTACTGGGCCGGTTATCTGTATGGCAGTAAATAACAGCCGCCGCGTGTGGGGCGCCCTTCTGGCGGCGCTCTGCCTGTTGGGTACCCTCAGCGCCGACGCGCAGAAGGTGGTGCCCGACGAGCAGCTCGCGCAGGCCCGCAAGCAGTATCCCGGCGAAGCGGCCGTGCTCCTTGATTATCGGCAAGACCTCACGGTTGAGGTCGTCGGGGATTCGGTGCAGGTGGTGGCGCGTAATCACTTTGACCTGCTGCACCTCGCCGAGCAATCCAGCGGGTATGCGATGGACGAGGTGTACAGCTCGTACTTCAGCCGCCTGCAAACGGTAGAGGCGCGGTCGGTGGTGCCGGATGGGCGGAGCGGGAAGGTGTTGAAAGTGAAAGAATTCAAGGACAAGTTCGATATCCGTCCCGGCGTCTTTTATGATGATGTGCGGCGCGTGTCGTTCACGTTCCCCGGCGTGGCGCCCGGCGTCCGGACCGTCACCGATTACACCATTCGGCACCCCGATGCGCGGTTTGTGATGCCGTTTCGGTTCGGCTCCTACGTGCCCGTGCGGCACGCTGAGCTGACTGTTACGCTGCCCAAGGCGGCGCGCCTGACGTACCAGCTTTTCCACGTTCCGGCGGGGATGGTGACGTGTACGAAGCAGGAAAAGGGCAACAATGTGATCTACCGGTTCGTGGCCGAGAACGTGCCCGCCGCCCCCCGCGACGACGACGCCCCGAACAGCGCCTACTACCAGCCGCACGTCGCGCTGCTCCTCAACGAGGTGCCCGTGGCGGGGAAGCCGCGCAAGGTGTTGGCGGGCGTCGATGAGCTGTACGCGCTCTATTCAGGGTTTGTGGCGAATGCGGATGAGGCGCCCGGCCCGGCCCTGAAACGCGTCGTCGATTCGCTCGTCGTGGGCGCTACCACGCCTGATGAGCGCGCCCGCCGCATCTACCACTGGGTGCAGCAGCACGTTCGGTACATCGCGTTCGAGCAGGGGCTGCGCGGCTTCGTGCCGAGCACGGCGAACCGCGTCTTTGCGAACCGCTACGGCGATTGCAAGGATATGGCGAACCTGACTTGCCAGATGCTCCGCGCCGCTGGGCTGCGCGCGTATCTGGCGTGGATCGGCACCCGCGACATCCCCTACCGCTACGCCGAGCTACCGGCGCCGGTCGTCGATAACCATATGATTGCCGCCTACGAGGCTGGCCCCGAGCAATACATCTTCCTCGACGCCACCGGCCGGTTCACGAGCTACGGGATGCCGACGTCGATGATTCAGGGGAAAGAGGCGCTGTTGGCCCTCGACGCCACGCACTGCCGCGTCGCGACGGTGCCGATTACGTCGGCGGCCCGCACCACTACCACCGACGTCTCGACGGTGCAGCTCGACGGCACCGGCTTGCGCGGCACCGGCGAGCGGACCGTCACCGGCTACTCCCGCGAGAGCCTCGCGAACGCCCTCGACGGCCTCGACCGCACCCGGCAAGACCGCCTCGCGCAGCGGGTGCTGGAGCGCGGCAACAACAAGTTCTTCGTCGATTCCTACGAGCTGCACGACGCCGACAAGCTCGACGCGCCGCTCCGGATGGACTACAAATACCGCCTCCAAGACTACGTGCAGCGCCTCGACGACGAGATTTACGTCAACCTCAACCTGGAGCGCCCCCTCGCCCACGACCGCATCGACGTCGCCACCCGCCGCCTCCCGCGCACCAACGATTACGCCTACACCACCCGCACCCGCACCGTCCTCGACGTCCCCGTCGAGTACGACGTCGAGTACCTCCCGCCCACCGTCGAGGTGCGCGATTCGCTCGCCTCCGGCACCATTCGCTACGTCCACGAGGGCAGCCGCGTGGTCCGCGAGTGCGAGGTCAGCGTTGATTACCTGATGCTGCAGCCCCGCGCCTTCGCCCGCTGGAACGATGTGGTGGCGCGGTTGTCGGCGGCATATCAGGAGACGGTGGTGTTGAAGCGGAAGAAGTCTTGAGGTTGGGACTCGGCGCTGCGTGTAGCCCGGGGTAGTCGGCGCAAAGCGCCGCCAACCCCGGGCTTTGGAGAAGAACCCCGTTGGGGTTCCCCGATGCCATGCGTAATGCGAACCCCAACGGGGTTCTTTTCCAAAGCCCGGGGTTGATTTCGCAGAAATCTACCCCGGGCTACCCGCTCCGCAGGGCCGGGGTGGGGGGACACCCAGATACAGCCCGCCATGAGAACCCAATCACATCAATTCCACCTCAATCCACATCCTTTACATCAATTCCACCTCAATACAAATCCCCCCACATCCCCCCATCAATCCCCTAACTCCCCTCTAATGACCACTCTACTCCCCTCAACTCTCCAACACCGCGCGCGGCGCTTCGCCCTTTGGCTGGCGCTCGCCGCCCCCACTACGGCCTTCGCCCAAAACCAAGCCCTGCCCGCCGGGCTGGATTACGCCCGCTATACGTGGGACGCCGCGCCGAAGCTCCACCCCGTGAGCGGGGATGAGGCGAAGCAGTCGGCGGTGGTGCTGCGCGATTTGAGCGTGCGCGAGTACGCCAAGCGGCCGTATGACGGCCAGATGCGGCTGTACCGGCTGGTGCATAAGTGCATCCGCGTCAACTCTACGGATGCGATTGAGCAGTACAACAAGCTCATCATTCCGCTGGCGGCGGATGCGCAATTGCTGGTGATGAAGGTCCGGACGGTCGGCCCGACGGGGCGGGTGGCCGAAACGAGCGGGGCCAATCTGAAGGAGCTGAAGGACGAAGACGGCGGGCGCGGCTACAAGATTTTCGCCATCGAAGGCATCGAGCCGGGCGGCGAGATTGAGTTTCTGTACACCACCGACGAAGACCCGCACTCGTTCGGGCGCGAGATGCTGCAATCGGACGTGACGATGTACGACGAAACCGTCGAGATCATCTCGCCCGCCGCGCTAATTTTTGAGGCGAAGCTGTACAATGCTCCCGCCAACACGCCCGCCCCGCAGGATAGCCTCAGCGGCGAGAAGCACCGCATTCGGGTGCATCTCGCGAACGTGCCGGGCGTCCATAACGAGGCGTTCGCGAACGTGCGGGCGAAGCTGGCGCGCCTCGAATACAAGCTCGCGTATTCGGGCAACCGGCCCAACGTGCGCCTTTTTACGTGGGCCGAAGCCGCACAGGCGCTTCACGAGCGCATTTACACGGTCTCGAAGGACGAGCGGAAGGCGCTGGAGAAGTACCTGAAAACCGTCAAGCTCCCCGCCGCTTCCGCTTCTGACCCGATGGCGCAGGTGCGGGCGCTGGAGCTGGCCGTCAAGACGAACTTCTCCCTCAACGAAGGCGCGCCGATGGACATCACGTCGATCCTGAAGAACCGGGCGGCGTCGGAGTTTGGGTTCACGCACTTCTTTGGGGCGCTGCTCGAACAGCTTCACGTCGAGCACGACCTCATCGTGACCTGCGACCGCTCCGACGCGCCCTTCGACGGCACCTTCGATACGTGGAACTGGCTCGACCATTACCTCGTCTACCTCCCCGCCACCAAGCAGCTCCTGACGCCCGGTCGCCCGGATTTCCGCCTCGGCATGGCCCCCGCCGACTGGACCGCCACGTCCGGCCTCTGGATCAAGACGGTGAGCATCGGCGATACGAAATCGGCCGTCGGGGTCATCAAGGAGATTCCGGCGCTCCCGGCCGAGAAGAGCCTCAACGACCACATCATTAAAGTCGCGTTTGCGCCGGATCTGTCTTCTTCTACCGTCGATATCAAGAACGTGCTTGGTGGGTACCATTGCCAGCCGTTCCAGCCGTATTACGGCCTGATTCCCGAGGATAAGCGCACCGAGCTGATGCAGAGCATCATCAAGCCGTGTGTGCCCGATGGCGTGTTCACGAAGCTCCAGACCACCAACACCGCCGCCACCGACAACCCCATCGACAACCCGTTCACCATCGACGCCACCCTCACCAGCACCGCCCTCGTGACGCGCGCCGGGAACCGCTACCTCTTCAAGGCCGGGGAGCTGATCGGGCCGCAATCGGAGCTGTACCAGACCGAAGCGCGCCAGTTCGACGTCGAGAACGACCACAACCGCCGCTACAACCGGACGATCACGTTCGACGTCCCGACCGGCTACCGCATCCGCAATCTCGCCGACTTGACCATCAACGCGCAGGCTGGCCCCACCACCGCCGCCGCCGCGCCGGTCTACTTCTTCCAGTCCGGGGCCGAGCAGAAGGGGCGCACCGTCACGGTCAACGTCGCGGAGAGCTACCAGCAGATTTACTGGCCGAAACAGGACTTCGAGGCGTACCGCGCCGTGATCAACGCCGCCGCCAACTTCAACAAAGTGGTGCTGGTGCTGGAGAAGGAGTAGGGGGAAGTGTCAGGGGGAAGAGGCCTTGCCCACTTGGGCGTGCCACTCTGTGCTAAAGAAACACGGCACGCCCAAGTTGGTGTGCCGCTCCGCGCTAAAGAAAGGTGGCACTCCATTTTGTGTGTGCCGTTCCGGGCCGAAGAAACACGGCACGCCCAAGTGGGTGTGCCGTTCCGGGCGCAAGAAACACGGCACTCCATTTTGTGTGTGCCACTTCGGGCCGAAGAAACACGGCACTCCAATTTGGGTGTGCCGTTCCGGGGCGAAGAAACACGGCACTCCAATTTGGGTGTGCCGTTCCGGGGCGAAGAAAGACGGCACTCCAATTTGGGTGTGCCGTTCCGGGGCGAAGAAAGACGGCACTGTCAGTTGGCGGTATACGATGACCCGCCTCGTTGCGCGCACCCCCACGCGTGCCCGGGGTAGCCCACGCTTCGCTTTGGGCAACCCCGGGCTTTGGAGTAGAACCCCTTCAGGGTTCCTTGATGCCACGCGACCCGTGAACCCCAACGGGGTTCTATTCTACAGCCCGGGGTTGATTTCGCAGAAATCAACCCCGGGCTCAGGCAGGGCCACGTGCCCCCAAACCCCCACCCCACCACCGAGACGGTGCCGGATACTTAATTTGCTTCCTCATTCGCGCTGGCCTTTCTGCCTTTCTTACTGCCCGCTTACCCCTGCCTACCCGCTCATGGACTTAAAAGGAGCTAAAGCCTACGCCTTGCAGCAGCTCCTCGACGGGCTGTCGCCGCTGCTGACGTACCACGGGCGGCATCACACCCTCGACGTGTACCAGACGGCCGTGGAGTACGCCCACCTCGAAGGCGTGAGCGGCGAGGACTTGAAGCTGCTGCGCACGGCGGCTGCGTTCCACGATATCGGGTTCATCGACACGTACCGGGGGCACGAGACGCGGGGCTGCGAAATCGTGCGGGCAGTGCTGCCGGGCTTCCACTATGCCCCCGACCAAATCGAGCGCATCTGCGGGCTGATTATGGCGACTCAGCTCCCCCAAACCCCGCACAATCATCTAGAAGAAATCATCTGCGACTGCGACCTCGATTACCTCGGGCGGGCTGATTTCTACCCCATCGGCGCCACCCTCTTCGCCGAGTTCAAGGTGCAGGGCATCGTCCAGACCGAAGAAGACTGGAACCGGTTGCAGGTCAATTTCCTCACCCAGCACCGCTATTTCACCCAAACCGCCAACCGCCTCCGCCAACCGCTCAAAGAGCAGCATCTGGCCGAGATCAAGCGGGTGGTGGCGCAGTACGCATAGGGGAATCCCCGTGAGGGGATACCGAATGGTGGCCGGAAGCATCAACCTCGATTCAACGAAAACACCCAATCGGCGCGTCCCCGTGAGGGGACACCGTTTGGTAGCCGGGGGCAGCGCCCCCGGTTCAGCGGAAGCCCATTTATTCGGGGCATCCCCGTTAGGGGATACCGTTCGGTATTACGCCCGTTGACGGCTGATAAAGATGCGGTTACTGAACGGTATCCCCTAACGGGGACGCCTGTTTTTAATGTTATCTCTATCCGGGGGCGCTGCCCCCGGCTACCAAACGGTGTCCCCTCACGGGGACGCATTAATGGGGCGCTCACTGTTGAATCTCCCCCCCAACTCCCCCAAAACCCAATCGCCCCGACTAACCATTACTGGTCGGCCGGGGCGATGGTGCTTTCATAGGGTCTTCTCTTCTCTTAATTCAATTGCGTCTGTTTCATAGGTGCTCTTTCTTTCAAAATCGGAATCCGGCGCCGGGCGGTTACTGCCGCACGAGGCGCAGGGTGCTGTTATCGGTGCCGTGCGCGATGCGCAGCAGGTAAACCCCGACCGGGAGCGCCGCGCAGGCCTCGGTGAGGGCCACGTCGTTCGGGCCGGTCACGAGGGGGCGGGTGATCGTCCAGAGGGTTTGGCCGGTGGTGCTCACGAGGGTGAGGGTGGCGGGGCCGTCGGCCCGGGCCACGATGCGCGCGCGCACTTGCTGCCCAAACGGGTTAGGCAGCGCCGTGGCTTCCCACGCCACAACGGGCGCGGTGAAGGCCACGACGCGCGCCTCGGTAGGCGTGGTGGTGCCGTCCTGATCAACCAGCTGCAACCGGTAGTAGAACGTGCCGCCGCCACTGCCGACCCCCACATCGGTGGTGGTGTAGGCGCGGGGCTGCTGGCTGTTACCGGCGGCCGCCACGCGGTCGATGGTCTTCCAGTCGCGCCCGTCGCCGGACCGTTCCACCGTAAACCACGCCGAATGCTGCTCGGTGGCAGTCGCCCACTTGAGCACCGCATCGGTGCGGCGCGGCGCGGCGTTGAAGCTCACGAGCGTAACCGGCAGCGGGTCAGGCCCGGCGCCGATGCCGAGCGCCTCGATGCCCGCCACGGTCGTGCCCGTCAGTGTCGAGCCTTCGGTGTTGCCGCTGGCGGTGGGGCCACCGCTCAGGTCGACCCACTGCGTGCCGTTCCAGCCGACCAGCCGGAGCTTGGCGGGCACGGCGAACCCCGTGAGGCCGTCGGGAATAGACACGCCCACCGTCAGGCCCGCGCCGAGGCCGCTTACGGGCCACGTCGCCAGATTACTCACCCCGGATAGGGTGGCGGCGATGGCAGTGATGCCCTGCGGATTGCTCGCCAGATACGCCACAGCGGCCCCGGCGGGCGCCGTGATGGTGGCGGGGCGGTAATCGGCGCCCGACCCCACGGGGTACGTGAAGGTGCCGCTCGTCTGGTCGGCGCCGACGTAGCCGTTGACGTGGTGGGTATCGTTAGGGCCGGTGGCCCAGGCGTACGTGCCCGCCGTGCCGAATCGCAGCGCCCCATTCACCCCGCCGCCGGTGTTATCGACGAGGGTGCCGTCGAAGGTCATCGTGCCGTTCACCTGCGCGCCGTTGGTGTTGGTGAGGAGCAGCTTACCGGCGTTATCGAGGTCGAGGTTGAAGAAGGTCGGCTTTACGGTGCCGCCCACTTCCACGGTGGTAGCGCCGGTGAACTGCGTGGTGCCGCCGTTGCTCGCGGTGTATGTACCGTGGTTGATGAACGTGCCGGTAGCAGGGCCGCTGATGATTTCCAGCCCCTGATCGTTCACCCAATTACCGAGGGTGGCGTTGATGACGCCATCGCCGGAATAAAACGGGTCGGTAGCGGTGGAGGCGCCGTTATACACTGCTTCGTTGGTATAGAACTGGGCGTGGCTCACAAACGGCAGCAGGCCGCCGAGGAGCATCAGCCCCGCTACCCGCGCCACCCACAGGCGGGGGCGCGGCAGCAAAGTGGCCGGGTGGAAAGGCAAGGGGTGCATATCGATTTTCTGGGAAGAAGGGAAAGGCCGCGCCACTGCTTAGTTGGCCGTGTAGACGTACACGGCGCCCGCATCGGAGGCAATGCGCAGGTTGAACGGGTTGACGCCCGTACCGCTCCCGTCTTCGTGGTACGCCCCGACGCCGAGCACTTTACCGTTCGCGCTCAACCGCACGGAGTGGCCGAAATGGTCGCCGTCGCCGCCGTTGTTGGCTTTCGCGATGGATTGCTGCACCCAGCCAGTGCCGGTGCGCGTGAACACATAGGCGGCGCCTTTATCACCGGAAGAGTTGTTGTCGGAGGCGTTGATGCACGAGCCGTTGCCGTCTTCCAGAGAAGCGCCGACGGCGAGGGTACTGCCGTCGTCGCTGAGCGAGATGTCATTCCCGAATAAATCGCCCCCACCCGTGTTGCTCGCCTTGATGTAGGCTTGCTGGGTCCAGGTGGTGCCGCTCCGCGTGAACACGTAGGCGGCGCCAGCATCGCCGGCAGAGTTGTTATCGGCGGGGTTGGCGCCGGTGCCGCTGCCGTCCTCGCGCTGGGCGCCCACGGCGAGGGTGCTGCCGTCGGAGCTGAGCGTCACCGACCAGCCGAAATAGTCGTTCGCGCCCGCGTTGCCCGCTTTGATGTAGGCTTGCTGAGTCCAGACGCTGCCGCTCCGCGTGAACACGTAGGTCGCCCCGGCATTAGACGCCAGATTGTTGCTCGTGAGGTTGATGCCCTTGGCGCTGCCGTCTTCGTAACGCGCCCCGACGGCCACGGTGTTGCCGTCGTCGCTGACGGTTACGTTCCAGCCGAACTCGTCGCCGCCGCCCGTATTGCTCGCTTTCAGATACGCCTGCTGCGTCCAGGTGCTACCCGTGCGCGAGAACACATACGCCGCGCCCGCATTAGCGAGGGAGTTGTTGTGCGCCGGATTGACGCCCGTGCCGCTGCCATCCTCCTGATTCGCGCCCACCACGAGCGTACTGCCATCGGCGCTCAACGACACGGTATAGCCGAACCGATCGCCGTAATCGGCGACACCGGCCTTGATGTACGCCTGCTGGCTCCAGGTGCTGCCGCTCCGCGTGAACACGTAGGTAGCGCCGGTTTCGAAGAGCAGGTTATTATTGACGGGGTTGATGCCGGAGCCGTTGCTGTCCTCCTGATGCGCGCCTACGGCGAGGGTGGTACCATCGGAGTTGAGGGCTACGCTGATGCCGAAATTGTCGCCCGAACCCGCGTTCGAGGCCTTGATATACGTCTGGTACGCCCACGTACTGGCTTGGGTGGCGCGGGTGTAGATGTAGACGGCACCGGCATCGCTGGCGCCATCGTTGTTGGCCGGGTTGATGCCAGTACCGCTCCCATCTTCCAGCGGTGCCCCGACGGCCATCATCAGCCCGTCGCCGCTCACGGCCACGGAAGTGCCGAAGTTGTCCAAAGCACCCGTATTGTTCGCCTTCAGGCAAGTGTATGGAGCCCCCGCCGAGCCGCAGCTAATGGCCGGGTAGTTCGGGGTTCCTGCCGGCACTGAGTAAATCACGTTGAACGAGCAGGTAGAGAACGCCGTCGCCGAGCTGCTCGCGGTCACGGTGTAGGAGAAAGTGCCGGGCGCATTTCCGGTGCGGTTGGCGGTCATGGTCACGTTCTGCGCTCCGGTGGCGAGGGATACCGGCCCGGCCTGAAAGTACACGCCATTCACCTCCGCCGTGCGCAGGTAAAACGTGCCCGCCGTGCTGACGGTCAGGGTAACCACCTTCGTATTGGTGCCGCTCATCGGCGACCCCGCCAGGTAGGTGCCGCTGAGCGTCCCCGCACAGTTCACCGACGAGACGCGACCCGTGCCGGATGTTACCGGGATCGTCACGGAGCAGCCGGTTTGCGCGTTGATGCTGTACGGCAGCACCACGTTCCCCGGCACCACCGGCGTGCCGCTGATGGTCATATCGAGGGTGGCGACGGAGGGTTCGAGATTGCCGGAAGTCGGCGACGCCAGCCCGATGCCATTGACGGTAGCGGTGTTGATCGAGTAAAGCGTGCCGCCCGTATAGCTCACCGTCAGCGCCTGCGAGACGCCCGACGCCGCCGTGCCCGCCGTGAGCGTGCCCGTCAGGGCGCCCACGCCGGGGCACGCCGAACAGGTAGCGATGCCCGTCGTCACGTTGATGACGGCCACGCACTGCGCGCCATTATACGCAATCGCTACCGCCACGGGGCCTAAGCTCAAGGGCGTCCCCGTGCCGGTCAGCACCACCGTATAGGAGCCGGCCGCGCCGAGGGTATCGGTGGCCGTGAACGTCATCCCGTTCGCGCTCGCGGTAATTTTATATTGCCCGGCGTCCGCGTTGTTGAGGATGAAGGTGATGGTGTTGGAGCCGCTAAGCTCCACGCCCTGCTGGTACGTGCCCTGCACCGTGAGGGTGGCGCAGCTGATGGCGCCGCCCGTGGTGGAAGGTGTCGCATCGCAGCCCATTCCTTGCCATTCACCGGCAGTAGCGTCCCAGTAATTGAAGCAGTTATTGTCGATGTTATACACGAGCAGGCCGTCAGCGGGCGCCGCGATGGCGTTGCGCTGAACGGTGGTCATCCGCGAGACGAGGACGCCTTGCGTGGTAGACCCCATTTGCAGGAGCGCCGACGAATCAGGGGTAGCAATCCCGATACCGATGTTGCCGAGAGCCGTAATCCGCACGCGCTCGATGTTGTTGGTAATCAGTGGCAAATCCTGCCCCGATTTAGTGCCGAGGGTCTTCTCGGCGGTCAGCGTATTGCCGTTGTGCGTCCAGTCGTTACCGGTGCCGTCGCCAGCAGCGTTCGTGATTATTTTAACCCAGACCGGCGCGCTGCTCGTGCCGTTATTAAAATAATAGCCGACGCCCGCGGGCAGGCTCGCATTCGTGTTCCAAACCAGCAGCGACGGCGCCGGGCTGGCGATGGTCGTAGCGTCGGTAGTGGAAATAAGGTTGATTTGCGGCAGCCGAACCCCTCGGGAGCTGGAAACGATGTCGATTCGGGTCGACGAGTTCGGGGTGATGGTGCCGACTCCCATTTGCGCCATCGCCGCTCCCGGCACGGCCACCGCGACGGTGAGGTAAAATAATATTTTGGCGAAAAAATGCCTCATACGCTTGATTTCAGCAGGGAAAAAGCACCTGCTTCGTCAAAATTCGGTGAAGGCAAATTCGATCCTATCAGTATTAAGACGAACGACCGATTTTCCGCCCCCAACGCCCGTCCCGGTTGGACGGGCGCGGTGGGCGGTTTGCTATCCTGTAGTTTCCGTTACTCGACTAGTCGCACGCGGTACATCAGCTCATCGCGGTAAACCCGGCCCAGCGGCACTTCGCTGCCGCCGCTCAGGAAGATGGTGGACTCGGCGAGCGCAATCATCTCGATGTAAGAGAGATTGACGAGCCACGACCGATGAACGCGCAAAAAGTCGCCGGGCCGCAGCTCTTCGAGCAGCTCGAACAGCGGCGTCCGGACGGAGTGGCGCTGGCCGCTCTTCATCGTCAGCACGCAGTACTTACTGTCGGTCTGGACGCTGATGATGTGCTCAATCGTGAGGCGCACCAGCCGCCCGTTCTCGCGGACAAAAATCTTCTCTTTCCCCGTCGTCGCCTTCTCCGTTACCGCCTTCATCGGCAAGGGAGACGGCAGGTACCACGACAGGTTGTTCGCCGTACTGATGCGGGCGAGGGGGGGGGGGGCGGATGGAGCGAGATGGTCTTGCTCGAATTCATGATGGCGTTGGCTTGCGCCGTTACGGTCATTTGAAGCAGCACCGCTTCCACTATCCGCTTCACGGCGATAGGGTTGAAGGGTTTCAGCACGAATCGCACCGGCTGGAGCTGCTGGGCACGCTGGTACGTGTCGTCGTCGGTGGCGCCGGTGATGAATAAGAGGGGAATAGTCGGGTTTCGCTGCCGCAGCTGACTGGCGAGCGCGACGCCGTCGGTCTGGCCCGCCAGATGCACGTCGAGGAGCACCAGATCGGGCTTATCGGTGGCGTATAAATCCAGCGCGTGATCGGCGGTGCGGGCCGGGCCGATGGGCAGCCCATTCGCCTGCCGAATGCAGGCTTGTAACAGCGAGCCGCTCACGGTATCATCTTCAACGATAAGGACTCTGGGCAGGGGGGGAGTACTGGTATGCACGAAAAAGGAGTAATGATGAGAGAAGACCGAAGCCCAAGGGCAGGGCGGAACAAGGAGGCAGAGTGGTGAAGCAGCTTCTGATGAGAGGGGCATTAGAATCGCTTCCGGGTAAAGGTAGAAGCATTGTATATCCAGATTGTAGAAAAATTATGTGATAATAATCATCTTTCTAGAAGTTGGCGGTCACGGGTGCGCATTGGCACTTTTAGAAGGCGCCGTTAATCATTTTTTCTCAAAGTTTTTCTTCGAGGCGCCGGTAAGCACGCGGCGCGGCACGTTTTTTACACAACTCCGCATAGCCTTCAGTAGTATTACGCCTGATTCCACTTCCGCCTACTTTCCTGTAGCTCCCTGTCCACTCCCCACCAATTCCATGGAAAACCCACCCCGCACCCCATCCGGCGAACAAGTAGCTGGCTCGCCGATTTACAAGCGCATCCTCGGCAGCGCCGAAGAGTACGTCAAGAAGCCGTTGCGCATCAAGAAGCTGCTCAACGATGCGTACAGCAAAGCTTCGGAGAAGAAAGACATCGGCCAGCTTGCCGGTGAAGTCTGGGAGAGCCTGCAAGTGCTTTTCCGGATGATCGGCTCCGCCGTCGGCGGGCGCTACCACGGCATCCCCACGCCGGTGCTCCTCGGCGGAACCGCCGTGCTGCTCTACTTCATGAGCCCCATCGACGCGATTCCGGACTTCATCCCCGTCATCGGTCTCCTCGACGACGCTGCGCTCTTAGCGTGGTTCATGTCGACCATCAAAGATGAGATGGACCGCTTCGCCGTCTGGGAAGAAGAGCAAAAAGGCCCATCCGCCGAGCCAGCCAGCGCTAGCGGCGGCAGTGCCCACCAGCACCACACCATCGCCCCGAAGCCGCAAGCCGCCGCCCTCAGCCCCGACGACCACGGCCACCCCACTCCCGAAGCGTCCCGCGACCACAGCGTCCGTGCCCTCACCACCGACGGCACCCGCGCCCCTTCCCGCTCCGCCGACCACTCCGGCGGCGACCCCGGCGGAAACGTGCGGTAAGCGCGCTTCTGCATAAGCAAAAAACCCATCACGGCCCCGCTGACTACCAGAGTCGGCGGGGCCGTGATGGGTTTTTTTGCTTGGCTAAAGGAGACTTACTGACGCGCGTCGTCCGCGGTTTTCGCCCTCTTTAAGGCGGCGGCGCCTCGTGCCGGCACATAAGCGTCTGTCGCCCAGCGTCGGGAAGCCAAACACTCCACCGCCCAAGCATTGATTATGGGCATACAATATGAGTAATGTGCTAAAAAATTGCACTTTTATTTACCGCCTAAACAAACTCTACCCCGCGTATCGGTTCGGTCTGAAAAGCCGGGCGCCCGCTTGCATGGTTGATTCAAAAGTGCACGTCGAACGAATGTTTGAAAAACATTTTTTACAATCAAACATCTTTCAATCAGATCTTTATCTTTTCGTTTGGATATGAATTGCCTGCGATAACACCGATTCCCTTGCGCCGTTTTAAAAGTAAATTCTATCTTGATAAAGTATCCGAAACGTATCGGTACGCCGAGTGTCTGTATTACCCATGAAAAACACCCCCCCCCCCTCTTTGAAAAATGCCATTTGCGGTTTCGCCCCGGCCTATACAAGGCTAGCAGTGCAGTCGTCAAGCGGTTGTTAGTCGTCACAGGATTCTGTGGAGCCCTGCTGGGTGCTGAGCCGGCTCATAGCCAGCAACCGATCTGGTTCCCGAAATCAGGAACAAATAATAGCATTATGTTCTCTAACGGCGACGGCTCCATGCCGGTCGGTAGTACCCAGACCATTGATTGGCCTGCTACGACGTATTTGCACTACCCACGCCCGAACGGTAACCCGTGGTTCCATATTGGGCTTTGGGGCGATGTGCATTTCGTGCAGCCGAACGGTACGCTATCGGTTCGTTCGTCGAACAGCCCCGGGCACGATGCTTTTTACTTTGCCGACGTAACCAATACCCGCAGCGCGGATATGGGCCTTTTCACCGGCGACAACTTCACGGTCATTCCGCTGCTCGCCAAGTGTAACGAGTTTTTGGTGTTCGGCACGACCTACGCCTCATCCGGCACCGACTCCAACGGCGACCAGCTTACGGGTTGTTCCTACATTACTCGTTCACCCCTCACGCTCGGGGCAACCGCTGGCGTGTTTGATTTGGCTGGCCCCTCGCAACGGATCCTGAACGAAACCCAAACGGCGTATGGACCGGTACGTTTTTCGGCCAGCGGCCCTGATCAGAACAACAATTTCTATCTGGCCGTCATCGGGCAGTTTACCGGCATCACGGGGTCGCCGGGGGGCGCGTCCTCGACCAGCGGGATGTTCGAGTCGAAGCTCGTGGTGTATATGATTACGCCCACGGGCGTGGTTACGCCTATCTACAACCTGCCCACCAGCACGAGCGGAATTGCGCCCGCACAATTCGTGGGCGCCACGCCCGTCGTCTCGCGGGATGGGTCGCGGGTGGCGTGGGTAGCGAGCGGCACGGGTGGTGCCGCCGATATCGTTTACATCAACTTCAATCAGCCAGCCACCAACCGCGTCCGGTTCTCGACCATTTACGGCTCCAACGCGGCAAGCGTGCGCGGTTCGAGCGTAATCTTCAACCCACTGAACAACAACCAGCTGATTGCCTCTGGCGGCGATCCGAATGCCACCACCGTCGGGAACAACGGCATCACCGTGCTGAACTACACGGCCGCCTACGCCACCACCACCGCGCAGCCCACCGTGGCTACCCTGAACACGACGAAGACGATGGCCCGCGCCAAGCTGGTCATTGGCTACAACAACGTGATGTACGCGCACCTGCGCTCAGGGAACGTCAGCACGACCCTGCGGGAAGTGAAGCCGAACACCGTCGGCACCTACTATCTGGGGAACAACAGCGCGTTCAACTACGGCTTCGACCTGCCGCGCCAAATCGACGGCTGGAACTACAACTTCCTGAATACGGTGTCCGGGCCGTCTATTGCACCCGCTACGGCCACCTCTCCTGCTACCGTGACGTTCACGGGGCCAGGTATTCGTACGGTGACCGGGACACCGGGGCAGTCAGGAATATCTTCTTGGACAGTGACCAGCGGAAACATTAACTATCCATCTGTCACTACAATAGGAAGTGTACTATCAAGGTCATTTGATCTCGCTGGGTCACCTTATTCGATTCAATTAAACACCACGCTTACGACCTGTGGTAATGTGCAAACAATCGGCAGCGCAAGTAAAACCTTAACGCTTTACGACCCAAGCGGCCCACCGCCACCGTGCTGCGCTCGTCCGGGAGCTACTTCGCTGACGGATGTCGCACAGCAAGAGATAGTAGCTCTGCCTAACCTGACTGCCGAAACGTTTACGTTGGTGCCCAAAGCAGCGGAAGGCAGCCAAGCCGCCCTACCAGACGAAAACTGGACCGTTCGTGTAGTGAATGCCTACGGGCAGCAGCAGCTCACGCTAGCTCATTACACCGCTGGCGCCGAGATTAGTGTGCGCGACTGGCGGCAGGGGCTATACCAGATTCAGGTAACGCGCCCCGGCCAGAAGCAGCCGAGCCACACGAAGGTGATGGTCGCGCAATAGGCGCGGGTTGACAGCATCCTGTTTTCGTCCATTAGCTATGCAACGGCAACTACTTCAATGGGCTTGCACGGCGTGGGTACTCCTACTAGGGGTACCCACGTTTGCGCAGCAATTACAAGGCGCCCACTGGTTCTGGGGCGATAGTGTGGGAGTCGATTTTACCCACGGAGCCCCAAGGTTTGAACGAGGGGGCAAAACACAAAGTGAAGGGCAATATGTCTCAGTCAGTGATGCTGCGGGCAAATTGATTTTTTACGGTGGGATTCCTACCATCTGGGATCAGCGGCATCGCCCGATGCCACACGCTCGGTCGCTGAACAGCGCGGTGTCACTTGCTGTGCAAAAACCGGGTGCTTCGAATGTGCACGCATTTTTCGAATGGATTTCTGGCGGTCATTTCAATCCACGCGCTCACAGCCTTCGGTATGAAGTGGTGGATATGACGCTAAACGACGGTTTTGGGGATTTAGACCCCGCAATTGGGAGTGTATTCCTGCGCAAGAGTGTCGCCAATGTTATGACTGCTTCCACGGCTCCCAACGGCGATACGTGGGTCGTGTCGCACACCGCCATTGGCGATACCTTTTTAGTCTGGCGGGTCTCGGCGAGCGGCGTCTCCACCAATCCTATTATTAGCCGTGCGGGGATGCCTTTCGACACCGCCTTCATCATCGGCGGTGGCACGAGTGGTTCCATTAGTGGTTATGATGACGCCGTAAATTGTCGACTAAAAATGTCGGTCAGTGGCAATAAGTTGCTGCTGACAAGCGACCCTAAAGCCAAGCTACAGCTTTTTGATTTTGATCAAGTAACGGGGCGCATTACGGGGCCTGTCTTTCAAGACGACGTGTGCCCGCCGGGCAACACCTGCTCGGCCACGCTCTTTGCCGGAGGGGCTTTTTCCCCTGATGGTACACGGCTTTACATCGCTCCTAATAATTCACCGCTTCCCCTTCACGCCGCCAGTCGGATTTACCAGTACGACCTAACGCTACCCGTCAATCAGATTGCCGCCTCGCGGCAAATGGTGTTCGATGGCGGCTTCGATAACTATGCGGTGCGGGTGATGCAGTTGGGGGTAGATGGCAAGCTCTACTTTGCCACGGATACGATGTATGCGCTGCCGACATCTATACAAGCCTCGCAACTCAACGTCATCGACTACCCGAACCGGTTAGGTGCCGCGTGCGGCGTGCGGATGGGGGCCGTGGTATTCCCCTATCCGGCCCGCGCCTACTACCCCCCCGCCCTCAACGAGACGTTTTTCCGCAATGCGGGGGTGTTGCAGGCGGCGGCGCAGCCCTCGGCCACCCCGTGCCAAGGCGATAGCGTGACGCTGCTCGCCTTCGGCGGCGGGGTCACGCAGATGACGTGGGCGCCGGGGCGGCATCTGCCCGCGGGCGCGACCGGCCCCACCATCCGCGTGCCCGTCGATTCGGCCGCCACGTACCGCGTGCAGGGCTTGAACGGCGACGCCCCGCCGCGCCTGATGGTCGCGCAGGTCACGGTGCAGCCGCGCCCGCGCCCGGCCCCGCCGGTGGTGAGCTGGAGCGGCGGCGTACTCACGGCGCAAACCGGGGGCGTGGCCGTGGGCTGGCAATGGCTGCTCAACGGCGCACCCGTGGCGGGGGCC
>JANNMJ010000220.1:0-60826 GCA_031397815.1 Hymenobacteraceae bacterium | reverse complement strand
GTTTGTAGGCGAATCACCCCCGTCTCCTTTGTAGCCGGCTCTGTCCCAGCGACGGGGCGGCTGGGCGGCGAATAACCACCGTCTCTGGGACAGAGCCGGCTACGTGGGGATGGCGTTAGTAGGCGAATCAACGCCATCTCCGGGACAGAGCTGGTTACGCGCTAGGTACGTGCCGATTGGGTTGGCGGGCCAGAGTCCCGCGAATAGCCCGCACGGGGCAGAGCCCGCGCGCGATTCCGGCGGATTTATACCGTTTTGAGGCGGTTGGTCGATAAAAGGCTTTGGCAGACTTTACCGCTCCGTGCGCTCGTCGCGGAGCAGCTCGCGGACGCGGGCGATGTCGGGGTCGGTGCCGGTGCGGAGGTCTTCGACGGTGAAGGCGACTTCTTCGTCGGGCTCCAGGCCTTGATCGGGTTGGGCGCGGATGGGCGAATGCGCAATCAGCGGTACATCGACCTCAAACCCGGTATTGGGGAGCCGCAGCATCACGAATTGCCCGCCGGTGGTGCCCCGGCGGTTGCCGCCCGTCGGTTGGCCGACGAGGGTGGCGATATGGTTCGCTTGCAGCTCCTGGAGAAGCTGGAACGAGGCGGACGAGTTGCGCGGGCTGCACAGCGCGTAGACCTTGCCCGTAAATGCCTGCGCGTGCGGACGAATCGGCACGCGGGCGGCGCGGTCGGAGCGGCGCTCGAAGTAACCGTCGGAGGTGGCGACGAAATCGGCGGCGGTCATCGTTTTCAGCGCCGGATTCCACGTATCAAGAAATTGGAGCTGATTAGGCGCGAAATGGTCGACGCGCCACAGCATCCGCTCGGGGACGCGGTTGAACGGTTTTGGCGCCAAGTAGCGCAGTAGCTCGGTTACGACTTCGTCGTTCCCGCCTTCGCATTGGCGCAGGTCGAGAATGACGGCATCGGCTTTGAGCTGACGGATGGTGTTGAACGAATCGGCGAGCCACTTTTTCCAATCGAACTTGGCGTCGCGCCACGTCACGAAATCGGGGAAAGTGAGGCGAATCGTGCGGCCGTCGAGGCTGTTGAGCCGCCATTTCAGATTGGCCGTGCCGCCTCGGCGGGTGCTGAGGGTGGCTTCGCGGGCGCGGGCGGTAACGGCGGGCACCGTCAGGGTGCGGGCGGTGGCTTTGTCAGAGGCTTTGACTTCGAGCGTAAACGTGCGCCCGACCGGCAGGAAAAGCGGCAGGAGCATATCGAACGTCTCAATCGGCTCAAGGCCGGTCAACTCTAAGCGGCTCAAGCGGTTGGCGTCGTTGGCGCCGTCGCCACGGGTTGCGGCCAACAGGGTATCGACGACGGACGTAATCGAGTTGTCGTTGAGGCGCGTGACTTCCGTGCCGCGCGGCAGCGCCACCGAATCGAGGGCGCTCGTGACGATCATCCGCTTATCAATCAGCCGAAAATGAAACGGCACGCACGTAGCGCGCTGAAACAGCGCCGTCTGGACGGCTTTGCTCTGGTTCGCGGGGTTGGCGTACGTGTGTGCGTCGCGAATACCGGCGAGGGTGATGGAGAGGTCGCGGTAGGCATCACTCAGAGCTTGCGGCTTCGCCCATTGGGCTTCCAAATCAGCAAATTGCTTCGCGATTTTGATGGAATCGACGTGGCGGTACAGCCCCGGATGAAGCTGGTCGAGCATCGAGCGGAGCAGGCGCGCGTCGGGTTGGAGCTGAGCGGGGCTGAGCTTGGCCGGCACCGCCTGCGCGAGGCCCAGACGAGCGGTCAGTAAACCGGTGGTCAGCGTCAGGACGAAAAGAGTAAAGGGGCGTCGGAGCAGCATCGGGGGAGAGCGGGCGGGCGCGCAGAGTGAGCTAAAGCGAAGAATAGCAGACAAGGTAAGCAGTAAGCGCGAACCACCGGCGGAAACCGCGATGCTAGCGGCCGATACCCGTTCGGCGGACGCTACAAATACTGCTCGATATCGCCAGCGCCCTGCCTAATCACGGTGAAGGCGTCGTTCTGACAGTCGATGACGGTAGAGGCGATGTTGTGCCCGAAACCGCCGTCAATCACCAAATCGACGAGGTTCTGATACTTCTCGAAAATCAGCTCCGGATCAGTGGAATACTCTAGCACTTCGTCTTCATCCCGGATCGAGGTGCTCACGATGGGGTTGCCGAGGCCTTTCACCAACTCGCAGCAAATCTGATGGTCCGGCACCCGGATGCCGACGGTTTTGCGCTTCACGCCGCCGTAGCGCGGGGCGTTGGTGTTGGCTTCGAAAATGAACGTAAACGGCCCCGGCAGCGCCTTCTTGAGCACTTTATACTGCGGCGTAGTGATTTGCCGGGCATAATCGGCAATGTGGGCGAGATCAGCGCAGAGGAAGGAAAAATTGGCCTTATCGGGTTTGATGCCCTTGAGCTTGGCGAGGCGCTCCACGGCGCGCGCGTTGTGAACATCGCAGCCGATACCGTAAATCGTATCCGTCGGATAGATGACGAGACCGCCACTGCGGAGCACATCCACGACTTCCTGAATGCGCTGCGATTGCGGATTTTCGGGGTGGATTTTGAGAAGCTGAGCTGCCATAACTGAAAGAACCGGATGTACGGCGTCAAATAAACGCCCTGAAACGCAAAACCCCGCCGTGGCACTGCGCCACGACGGGGTTTAACTGCGGAAAAGCCGCGTAGGTTACTGCTTCACGAAGCGCTTCACACCGGCGCCCACGCGCAGGGTGTACACGCCAGCCGGAAGCTGACTTACTTCCAGCGTGGTCGTGCCGTTCACAAGAACCGCCGTTTGCACGGTGCGGCCGAGCGCATCAATGACCACCGCCGAAGCGGCCGAAACGGGCGCCGTGACGGTGAGGCGGTCGGTAGCAGGGTTCGGGAACACGCTCAGCGCGGCGGATGCCTGCTCGTCGCGGGTGCCGGTTACCAGCTCGATGTCACCGGCATTGCGCGGCTGAATCTGGTAGCCTTCGAAGTAAGGAGCGGCGTTGTCGAACTGGCCGCCAGTGCCCGTCAGGCGGAACGGCTGCGTAGGAGCGGGCGTGCCGATGACGGCCGAGCCGCGTGGGATGCGCAGGGCATACGTGGTGGTGCCGTCGGTAACGTCCACCGTGAAGCCACCGGCGGCGTTGGTCCACTGCGCGGGGTTCGGAATGGTGAGCGGGCCGTTGATTTTCACCAGCAGCGATTCGGTCGTTTCGTCGAGAACCGTGGTAGCGCGGGGCGCTGGAATCACTTGGTTCGTGGCGACGGTGCGGAACGAGTCGGGGATGATTTCGGTCAGCCCGTTGAACTGGTCGATTACGCCGACCACTTCCACTTCATCGCCTTGGTTGAGCACTTGCGTGCCGACTGCCGTCGAGCGGAAGACGGTGATGCCCCAGCCCGAAGCGTCCTGCACGGTCACGGAATAACCGGCGGTGCGAATGTTCGGCGACGTCACGATACCGCGAATCCGAACGGCCTGACCGTCGAGCGTAGCCACGCCTTGCGCGTCGGTGGCGACGGCCGTAGCGATGGTCCGCAGCGGTGGCGTTTGCGGGTTCGGGCCGGTCGAGTCGTTGTCAATGATCGTGAGCGTGAACGTGGCCGGGGTGCCGAGGGCGGCGCCCGTGGCGTTCAGCAGGTTCAGCACGACGGTTTCATTCGGCTCCACGGCGGTGTCGTCGATGATATCGAACATCAGCGTTTGCGACGTGACACCGGCCGCGAACGTGAGGGTTTGGGTGGCGGGCGCGAAGGTGAAGTCGGTGCCGACCGTGGCGGTGCCGGTGGTGGCGAGCTGCACGTCAACCGTGGTCGTGGCGACGGTGGTATCCCGGTTCACGAGGGTCACGGTGACCATCACGCTGTCGTTGCCTTCGGTCATCGACATAGCGCCCATGCTGAACTGCACGCGCGGGCTGCCAGCCGTAGAATCGACAACGATATCAGTCAGGAAGCGCGGCAGCAGCTGGTAGCCTTCGAGGTACGGCGAGGCGTTATCGAACTGCCCGCCCACGCCGATGACGCTGAACGGCTGCGTTGGAGCAGGCGCGTTGTAGAGATCGGTGCCGCGCACGATGCGCAGCTGGTAGGTGGTGGTGCCGTCGGTAACGTCCACATTGAAGCCCGAACCGGCCGCGACCCACTGGGCCGGCGTCGGCAAGGTAAGCGGGCCGACGATTTGCACGATTTCGTTCTCCGTCGATTCATCAATCGCCGTCACGGTGCGCGGCGCCGGGAGCGGCTGAGCGGTCGAAATCTGGTAAACCGAATCCGGAATAATCTCCGTCAGGCCGTTGAACTGCGTCACGCGACCGAGGACTTCCACTTGGTCGCCGGGCTGAACGCCCGTCACGGGGCCAACCGCCGCGCTGCTGAACACGAGCACGCCGCCCGTGGCATCCTGAATGCTGAACGAGAACCCGACCGTGCGGGTGTTCGGGCCGGTCACCACGCCGCGTACGCGCACGGTGTCGTTGAGGCGGTCGGCCACGCCGTCGGCATCGTTACCGGTAACGGCGGCGATGGTTTCGAGCGGCGGATTCTGCGTCGGACCGGGGTTTGTGGTCGAATCGTTAACGATATCGGTCAGGAAGCGCGGCAGCAGCTGGTAGCCTTCGAGGTACGGCGAGGCGTTATCGAACTGCCCGCCCACGCCGATGACGCTGAACGGTTGCGTCGGGGCGGGCGCGCTGTAGAGGTCGGTGCCGCGCACGATGCGCAGCTGGTAAGTGGTGGTGCCGTCGGTGACGTCCACGTTGAAGCCCGAACCGGCCGCAACCCACTGCGAAGGTGTCGGCAGGGTGAGCGGGCCGACGATTTGTACGATTTCGTTCTCCGTCGATTCATCAATCGCCGTCACGGTGCGCGGCGCCGGGAGCGGCTGAGCGGTCGAAATCTGGTAAACCGAATCCGGAATAATCTCCGTCAGGCCGTTGAACTGCGTCACGCGACCGAGGACTTCTACTTGGTCGCCGGGCTGAACGCCCGTCACGGGGCCAACGGCCGCGCTGCTGAACACGAGCACGCCGCCCGTGGCATCCTGAATGCTGAACGAGAACCCGACCGTGCGGGTGTTCGGACCGGTCACTACGCCGCGTACGCGCACGGTGTCAGTGAGGCGGTCGGCTACGCCGTCGGCATCGTTACCGGTAACGGCGGCGATGGTTTCGAGCGGCGGATTCTGCGTCGGACCGGGGTTCGAGGTCGAATCGTTATCCGCAATGGTCAGCGTAAATGTCGCTGGCGTGCCCAACACGGCACCCGTGCTCGGGGTCATCAGCACCAGCGCCACCGTTTCAGCGCCTTCGACGATAGCGTCGTCGGTAAGGGTGATGGTCACGTTCTGCGCGGCCGTCGAGCCAGCAGGGAACGTGAGCGTTTGAGTAGCAGGGGTGAAGGTGAAATCGGTACCGGCGGTCGCGGTGCCGGTGGTGCCGAGCATTACATCGACCGTGGTGGCCGCCGTGGCGCTCGGGTTGACGATGCTCACGGGAATCGTGACGGCTCCGGCGCCTTCGCTAACGGTCCGGCTCGGAGTCGAGAACGAAACGGTCGGCACCAAAGCGCCAGCTTGTGCGATGTCGCCGACCAGCCGGACATTATCCATGCGCCAAGTACCAGCAGCGGCTTCCGAAGCGAAGCCGTAAATGCGGAACTCGACAGAAGTGGCCGTGTTGAAACCGCCGCTCAGCGCGATGCGCTGGGTGCGGATGTTGGTGTCATCAGGAACGGTATCAGCAGCGATTACGCTCGCGAAACCGTCGAGCGACGACCGCACCTGCCACGCGCTGACGCCTGTAGCCGACCGGCGCTCATCGAAAACCAGCGAGTCGAGATTCGCCTGAAAACCAGCCGCCGCCGTGAGCCGGAAGGCGTAATACTGGGCCGTATCGGGCGCGGTCGCCATTGTCCAGCCGGTCGCGGAGAAGCGGTTCGCCGAGATAGAAGGCATCAAGCCGCCCCCGCGCCGCATCACCGAGAACGTGCCGTTCGTGGGTTGCGCATCGACGGGGAACGTCGCTTCGTCGCCGAGGGCGCCGGTAAACGTGTAAACGCCGAGCGTAACCGCCGACGGCGAGCCGGGGCCACCGCCGCCCTGCGCGCGCGCGGCCGTGCCCGTGAGGGCCAGCGCCGCCAGCGCCAAAGCCGTCCGGCGCATCAATGGAAGAGGAAAAGTGAGCATCGATTGAATAATAGGTGGAAGCAAAGTAAGAAGCAGCACGGCGCGGCCTGTGCCGGAGCGGTATTTTTGCCGCAGCACAAATATCCGGGTGCCCGGGCAGTTGCGCCGCCGCCGTCTGGGGCGCTCGGCTAACGTACCGGTAACACCGCCCGCGTCTGCTTACAGCAGACGGCTTATTCCGGCGAACTGTTACTGTTTGGGGCGCTTTTTTTCGTTTCGTCCGCTTTCATCTTCCGAATGACTCCTTCTTCTCCGCCGAATACCCCGCGCCGCCGCCGTCCGCCAGCGGGCCAGCTTTCTCAAGGTCAGAAATACCTGCGCGGTGGATTCCTGCTGTTTGCGTTTCTGCTCGTCTGCTTCTCGTACTACTTCTATCAGGTCTTCTTCACCTCGAACATCGCCACTGACGGCAAGCGTGTGGTCGTCCGGATTCATCCCGGCCAAGGCTACCGCGCCACGATGGATTCCATCGAAGCCACCGGCGCCATCGTCGATAAGCTGTCGTTCAACTTCGTCGCGAAGCTGAAGCACTACGACGAGCACGTCAAGCCCGGCCTCTACGAGCTGACGGAAGGCCTGACCAACTTGCAGCTCATCAACCGCTTACGCGCCGGGGAACAAACGCCGGTGAAGTTCACAGTTCGACCTGTTCGGCTGCGGAAACTCCTAACGGCGCGGCTCGACCGCGAGTTTGCTGGGCGCAAGGGCGAGTTCGATTCGCTCCTCCGCGACCCTTCCTTCGTGAAGAGCCTCGACCTCGGCTTCGATACCACCACCGTCTTCTCGCTCTTCCTCCCCGACACCTACGAGGCGTGGTGGACGACGCAGCCCGTTTCCGTCATCCAGAAAATGAAGGCCGCTTACGAGCGCTATTGGACGGCCGAGCGGCGCGCCAAAGCCGAAAAACTCGGCCTGACGCCCGTGGAAGTCAGCACGTTAGCGGCCATCGTACAGGGCGAGCAGCAGCTCCACGTCGATGAGCAGCCGCGCATTGCGGGCGTGTACCTCAACCGGCTGCGGCAGGGGATGCTCCTGCAAGCTGACCCGACCGTGGTGTACGCCGTGGGCAGCCGCACCGGCGATTTCCTGATTCGGCGCGTAACCGGCGAGATGCTCAAGACCGAATCGCCGTACAACACTTACCGCGTAAAGGGCCTGCCGCCCGGTCCGATTATGCTGCCTACCAAAGGCGCCCTCAACGCCGTGCTCAACGCCGAAGATCATAAGTACCTGTATTTCTGCGCGAAAGAAGACTTCTCCGGCTACCACAACTTCGCGGCTAACGTCTCGGAGCATCAGGCGAACGCCCGCCGTTACCGCGCCGCCCTCAACGAGCGCGGTATCCATTAACCGCTTCCAGTTCCTGCTAACTTGTTCACCCACACCACTTACCTGCGCGTGCGCTACGCCGAAACCGACCAGATGGGCTACGTCTATTACGGTCATTACGCGGCGTATTACGAAGTAGCTCGCACCGAGGCATTCCGGGCGCTCGGCTTGCCCTACGCCGCCATGGAGACCGAGGCGAACGTGATGCTGCCGGTCGTGGAGCTGGGCATCCGCTACCACAAACCGGGGCGCTACGACGATTTACTCGGCCTCACCGTGCGCGTCGAGAAACTGCCGACCGCCAGCTCCATCCGGTTTGAGGTCGAATGCCGTAACGAAGCCGGGGAGTTGTTGAACACGGGGTTCACCACGCTGGTTTTCGCCTCGAAAGCCACCGGTCGGCCCACGCGGATTCCCGATTACATCCGCGCCCGGCTAATGCCGTATTTCGAGGGTTGAAGCCTTTGAATCGATTCGTTATCAATAATTTAATCGCCTAAATCCGTGCTCACCCGCCACGTTACCCAGCGCCGCTCGTACCGCCGGTTCATCGTGTGGCTGCGCGGCATCCGCTTTCCAGCGGAAGACGGCGCGATGGTTTCGGCATACGATGTAGTCGATGAGTTGATTCATCAGCTCAAGCTTGATTCTATCACGAAACGAGCGAGTTACATGGCGTTCAACTTCACGCTCTCGCTCTTCCCGACCATCATTTTCCTGTTCACACTGATTCCGTACATCCCCGTCGCGAACCTCAACGCCGAGATTATGGCCGCCCTTCAGGACGCCATCCCGCGCGAGATGTTCGTCGCGACCCAAACCACGATTGCCGACATCATCAACATTCCCCACGGCGGCTTGCTCAGCACGGGGGTGTTGTTTGCGCTGATTCTCTCGTCGAACGGCATCATGGCCCTTCTCGACGCTTTCGACAAGAAATACCACACCTTTCGGCACCGCTCTTACTTACGTAAGCGCCTCATTGCCACCGCTCTCACCATCATCCTGTCGTTGGTGCTGCTGCTGAGCGTGGCGGGCCTGTTCTTCGGTACTTACATCGTCGATTTTCTCGTGTTTCACGAGCTGCTCAGCGAGCAGACCACCCCCGCGCTCCTCTCGCTCCTGAAAGTGCTGAGCGTGCTGCTGCTGTTCTTCGCCACTACCTCGGTCATCTACTATTACGTACCCGCCGTGGACGATAAATGGCCGTTCTTCTCGGCCGGTGCCGTCGTCGCGACGCTCCTCATCTTCCTCGTCTCGTTTCTATTTACGGTTTACATCCGCATTTTCAACTCCTACAACCACTTTTACGGCACCATCGGCGCGTTGGTAGGGGTGATGGTTTGGCTTGATTTCGTGTGTATGATGCTCGTCCTCGGCTTCGAAATCAACATCAGCATCGATGCCGTCACACGGCGCCTAGAGCGCAACAGCCCCCAATTAGCCCTCGACGCCACCCGCAACGACGAGTAAGAGATTTTTCCTGCCCAGCGCTTGCGCGTTTACACCCTCTCCGGCTACCTTTGCGCCCCCGAAGCGCGGTTCCCAGCCGACCACGCCGCGCTCGGTTTCTGCACAGAGAGGTGGCAGAGTGGTCGAATGCGACGGATTCGAAATCCGTTATACCTGCAAGGGTATCGGGGGTTCGAATCCCCCCCTCTCTACTGAAAGCCCCGTTTGCATTGCGCAGACGGGGCTTTTGCTTTTTTGGGATTTGGCCATACCGAGTTCGCTCAGCAGCATAAATTTTCGGTATTGATTCTAGAGAAGCATCGTCTCCAGCTCCGCCAAACAGCGAAATTGAACCCCATTGCGCACTTGCTGCTGACTCCGGTGGTGATGACCGAAAACCCACAGGCGGGGCTGATGCGCCTCCAACATCACTTGTAGCAATTGCCGGGTGCGACTTGGTTGATTGATGCCATACCATTTCAAGGCGACGCTCTGGGGGCAATCGTGACTCAGAACGATCTCAGGTTTCGCGGCTTCATACGCATCCAGCGCCTCCAAGCCCTGCGCATAAGTCAGTTCCTCCTGCGGCCACCAGTTCAGGCCCTGCGTGCGCCGGTCGCGGTCGATACTATCGGCCCCTCGGACCGCAAACAGGCGGTATTCGGGCAGATAAGTATGATTTCCCAAGGAATGCGCCCAATGCAAACCGGGGTAATAGTCGTGGTTGCCGAACAGGACCCGGTGTTGCGTCGGGTCATAGTGAGCCAGATGCCACTCGTGTTGATGCCGAAAACCAAAGTCTCCCAATTGAATCGATTGCGGCACCCCAATCAGTTTTTCCTGAAATCGATCCAAGTGACCGTGTACATCGCCGATAAGTAGCATTCGGGGTCGATTCTGAAGAGGCTTGGCGTGTGTCCGAGTTCGGGCAGCAAGAAACGACAACTGTTTGGAACGAGCGCATCTGGGTGCTTCAGTTATCGCTTTAGGCTTCTTCGCGGGCGATAGCTCGATACCTATCCAAATTGATAGGGCGCCACCCCCCCCCGAGTGTCGCGAACCGTCTGTGCCAAGGCAGAGGCTACCCCCTCACCGGCTCCAAACATGATTACTCGAAGCGAGTGCAGCGATTGCCAGCGTCTTCATCGGCGGTGCCAGCGGCATAAAAGAAAAAACCGCCGTCTTCCTAATCAGGGAAGACGGCGGTTTTGCTTGTTGCGGGTGTCGGCGAAAGCTCCGACGCTGGATGTATCAGCGCTTGAACAAACGCCCGGCAAGCTGCACGAAGGGCCGCTCCACGAAACGGTAAAACAGGTAGGCGAACCCGATGGCTGAGAGCACGCAGATCACCTGATGCAGCACACGAATGGCGTCGGAGGTCGGCGCGATGAGCTTGATCAAAATGACTTCCAGCGAAGTGCCGACCACGCCGTGCGTGAGGTACAGCGAGTACGAGATCGCGCCGAGGAACGTCGTGATAGTCGTTCGTAGATGGACGAACCGAATCAGCAGAGCCGCCGCGAGCGCCAGGGTCGGGTAGAAGTAGGGCGTAACGAAATCGGGCACGCTCGTGTCCGTCAGCCGCACGTAGACCTGGTGAAAGGCCAGCCCCGTGAGCACCGCCAGCGCTCCCAGATAGGCGCGCGTTGAGATTCGTCCGGCAAAAGAAAACGCCGTCAGTACGCCCATCCAGAACACGCAGGCGTGCTGCGTGAAGAAAAGATGGTCCGCCAAAACGCCGTATTGCGCCAGAATGATCGGCCGCAGTACATACGGCAGCAGACACATAACGGCGCTCAAGACCCACAGCCACGCGCCGCCGCGGATGAGCAATGGAAACAACAGCGCAATGCAGAAGTAATATTGATATTCAACCGCCAGCGTCCAGAAGACGCCGTTGATCCAGTAATCCCGCCCCGCCACAAACGGCACCGTATAGATCATGTTGTGCAAGATCCGGTGCCCTGTGATATTAACGAAGGCCTTCGTTGGCGAGTGAAAAAACGTGTCAATCGCCCACCACTGCATGAGCGTCATGATCATGGAGATGTAGGAAGGCGGATCAATACGGACAAAGCGCTTCCCGATGAATGACCCGAAGTTCCGCAGCTCGAACTTTCGCTGGATCATCACGTACGGGATCACGAAGCCCGAAATGACGAAAAACATCGTCACGCCCTGTCCACCCCAGAAAAAAAGCGGCTTAGTAATCGGATTGATTAGCTTAGGCAGCATTCCATTCGTGTAGTGCATCAGACATACGCACAGGGCGGCAAAGCCCCGTAGCGCGTCTACGATATACACGTGTTTTCCTTTCTTTGCTTCTGTAGCTGGTGAATCCGAGATGGAGGCATCAACCGAAGGAGCAGCAACCAACGGCGCTGAGGGGGAGTCGACCGGCATAGATAGAGAAGAAGGAAATGGGAGGAGTAGCTGCCAGCGCGCCGGATTTACCTTAGTGTCTATCCCTGCTGGCTTGATAAGCGACAAGAGATGACAAAGATAGGAGGCGGCCGAGCAAAAGTGGCCTTTGGGGCTGCGGCTGGTTAGGGGCGGTGAAACGGGAAGCCGGAGCCGATCCCCTGCGCCTCAGCGCCGCCTATTTCCGGCTCACCGGCTCCAAAGCTGGTCTTCAAACTCTACCAAATCCCCGGCGGCTTGCTGCCCGGCGAAAAGCCCGGCGCGGTCGCCGCCGTTGAGGTCGGCGAGGGATTTATCGTCGGGGTTTTCGATTTTGGTGATGCGCGAGTAGAACAGCCAGAGGTCGAAGGCGTCGGCTAGGTTGCGGTGCTGCGCGGAGTTTTGGGCGTTGAACCAGATGGCCTCGTCGGGGTGGTTGCGGAAGACGCGCACCAGGTCGGCGTAGCGGAACGAGGCGAGGGGCACGTCGTACCCTTTGGGGGTTTCGGCGGCCGGAATCGTAATCGTCACGCTCTCGATCTGATGCCGCATCTGCGAGCGACGCTTATCGAATGTGAGCTGCTCTTTTAGGTCGAGCTGGTAGAGCTGCCGGGGTAGGTAGCTGACGGCTACCGGTGCAGTAGGCTTGGTGGTGGCCTGCCCGGCGGCGGTCCAGGCGCCGTCATCGGAGGCGGCTTGGTCGGCGGGAGTGTCGAAACCGGCGTCGCGCTCGGCTTGGCTGACGGCCGCGTCGGCGCCGGGGATTTTCAGGCGCTCCCGAAATGCGGTTACGGCCAGCGTTTTCGTACAGGAATCGTTCTCGTAAGGCACCAGCTCGCCGCGCTTCACGGCGTCGATGAGGAGCGTCGTGACCCAATGACCTTGGGCAAAAAGCGGCTTGTTCGCCTTCTCGCGCAGGTCGATAGAGCGCCAGATGGCTTTCCGCCAGAGCTGATCGGCGGGCGGGATGGGCCGCGTACTCGGGCTGCTGGCCAGCGTGGTGCTTTGCTCAGCCCCCAGCGCAGGCTGCGCCACCACAGAATAAAAAGGAGCCAGCGCGCACAGCGCAGCCCCAATCAGCAACGTTAACCGCATCGGTTCAGCAAAATGAAAAGGTGGCGGAAAAGTGGTGATAGGGCGACGGCTTGAGCAGTGAGGTGAGTGGACCAATAACCACAGCCATAACGCACCACCCCAAGCGTCTAGTATGCCGCGCACCGGCCGCTGCGGCCATATTTACCACTATTCGGCCGGATATTGCCGCGCCGCTTAGCGGCACTCCAGCGCTCCGCCACGTCTCAGAAATTCCTCCGCTGATGAAACCCCGTCGCAAACCCGCCGCTGCGCGCAAGCCCGGCCCGTTCCCCCCTGACCGCGTGCTCACCGGTTACGATGCGCAACAATTGCGCGCGTTGGGCCGCGAGCTGGAACAATACCGCTTCGAGGGCTGCGATTTCAACGGCGCCGACCTCACCAACCTGCGCTTCGAGGATTGCACCTTCGACCGCTGCAACCTCAGCACGGCCCAGCTGCGTGGCACTGCGCTCCAAAACGTCGCCTTCGCCGATTGTAAGCTCCTCGGTGTGGCGTTCAGCGTGTGTCAGGAGATGCTGTTTGCGGTGCATTTCGACGATTGCCTCCTCCGCTACGCCACTTTTGGCGGGAAACGAATGGCGGGTACGCGGTTCGAGCGGTGCAGCCTCACCGAAGCCGATTTTACGAATACCGACCTCACCGGCGGCGCCTTCGCCGGGTGCGACCTCGTCAACGCCGTCTTCCACGAAACCAACCTCACGGCCGCCGATTTTACCACCGCCCACGGCTTCAGCATCAACCCCGAAATCAACGTCCTCACCGGCGCCCGCCTCGCGCTTGCGGGCTTGCCGGGCTTGCTCGAACGGTACGGGCTGGTAGTGGAATAAAGCCCATAAAAAATCCCCCCTGCCCTCAGAAAAAGAGCAGGGGGGATTCTCAAAGCCGCCGCACCGTAAGTGCAGTCAGTTTTAATTCAAAATCTAGCGTCCGAACAAGTAACCAACCGTCAGTTGGAAGCTGACGTTTTTGGCTTCGTTCACTGGCTTGTTGCCGAAGAGATCGGCCGTGAAAATATTCCGCAGACCGGCGCTGGCCGATGCCTGAATCTGGAAGCCGCCCATCAGGTAGCCGAGGCCGCCTTGAACGCCTAAGTCAACTTCGCGGAAATAGCCCGTCTGCTCGGTGAAGCCGCCGCGCGCAACTTCTTCGTTTTGCAGAAGCTCATCCTGTGGGTTGTGAGCTTTGTCCGAGAAATACACGTCGTTAGTGTACGTGGTGTCAGCGCTAAACCCACCCAGTGAAGCAGTAGCAGTCACTTTCCGCTTGCCGCCTACGCCGAGCGCCGCGTAACCACCCGCGAACACCTGAAAGCCGTGGTCGCCGCCGGTCGTGTAAACGATATTGACCGGCAAGGTGATGTAGCCGAGCTGGCTCGAAACATTCGCTTTCAACCCAACCGTCGAGTCAGTCTCTGCGGCAGTGTATTCAAGCTCCACGCCTTTGCGGCTGTACATCAGCGCAGGCTGAACCGCCAGATTGCCGAACGGAATATGCATCATGAAGCCCGCCGTTGGTCCGAAAACCATGCTGGTGCCCGGCTTCGGGTTGCCCTCCTTAAAATCGATCCGCGCCGTAGACGCTGCGGCACCCGCTACCGGGCCATACAAAATCTGTGCATTAGCGGCGGTTGCGGCGCTGCCGATAAGCAAAGCTGCCATCAGGCCGGATTGGAAAATTTTTCTCACAAGCGAAAAAGTTGTTTGATTGGAAAAAGTAAATCAGAAATCGAAAATCAAATTCTCGAAACCAAGGCAAGAGCCTTGAAAACCGGCGTTACAAATTTCGTGCGCGCTCAATACGTCAGCACGCATTCAGTTGTTGCTGTCGCCTAAATATTCCGAAAATTTCAGTAGCTGGCGGGCACTCAAGGGCTGGCTAATGCCTAACTGTAGCGGCTTACTCGTGTTCCTGACGGGGACGCACGGCGCCTTTCTGCTTCAATAGCGCCTCTTCCGCGTTGAGCTGCTCTTGCTGGGCAGGTGTCAGCTCGCCGGGAAGGGTGTCGAGGTTGGGCTGACCGGCATCCACCCACGCCGTGTACCACATCGCCCCGACGAGCTTCACGGCCCGGCGCATCTGCCTCTCTACCTGTCCGTTAAGCGCGCGGTGATACTCGTCGACGAACGGACGCGAGTAGGTGCGGATGGTGGCGTTGTTGCGCTCCTCGTAACTGAATTTATGGTCGTCGCCGACCTTTTCGGTGGCGCGCCGCTCGAACACGAACACCGAATCGGCGGCGCGGTGCGCCGATAGCACGGCTTCCCAGATGCTGAGCTGCGGCTTGGGCAGGTACGGCGCCTGACCGACGAAAAAATCGTAATCGCCGGCCAAGATCTCCGGCAAGCGGCTCTCCCAGAGGCCGTGAATGCCCTTTTGGTTGGTGAGCTGCCCGTTGTAATTCTCGCAGGTGTGGAGCGGTACGCAGGCATCACCGAGGTAATGGCCCAAATCGGCGGAGAGCTTCAGGATGCGCGGCAAATCGCGCTGCTTGAACGCCTCCGTGAGCTGATAGCGCACGAAATAGGCGTGCCACGGCACCACGCCATACGCCCCGAGGGTGTCTTCGCTGAGCAGCGCCACGGCATCTTTCCAGTAGCGCGGGAGCTTCCAGGCCGTCGAATCCGAGTGAACGGCGCGCACGTACGGCTTTGCATCCAGATCGATGTAATGGCGCGGTGCCTCCTCGGCAATCACAGTTCGGCGCGAATCCGGGTCGGTGGCGTGCTCGGTCACGTACACGATATGCCGCTTGTAAAAGCCGAACATTTCCGGCGGAAGCGTGAAAACCGCCAACCGGTTGATGCGTTGGTGAGCGAAGAACCCCCACGCGCGGACCGCCGGGGCGGGGAGCAGCAACACGAGGCAGAGTAGCGTGAACAGACGTTTCATTCGGCCAAGTTACCCGTTCGGCGGCAATGGCATACAATAGGGCGATGTTGGTCTGAGCCGTCTGCCGTTCACCTGAGCTTTATCGCCGTTGAAGGGAAAAAACCTTCCTTCCGATGTGATATTCCTTTCCAGAGCCGGTGAAAAGTGTTTTTTTGCGTTCAAGCGGTCGAATAGTTGCGCCTTCCCATCCGTGGAAATCCCTTTCCCCCACCGCCACCCTATGCGCCGAATCCGTACCCGCTCGCTCTTTCTTGGCCTTTTCGCCGCGCTACTCCTGAGCTTCATGACGTGGGCCAACTGGCAGGAGCCGAATCTGCACGACTACGTCCCCGTCACCACCGTCACGCTTCTCCGCGTCGGTGGCCTCACCGACCCTGCGCGCGCCCGTGAGCTGGAACGCCACGTGAGCAGCCTCGACGGCGTGACCACCTGCAATGTGAGCGCCAAAAACCAGCTCGCCGTGGTGATGCACTACGCCGACCAATTGAGCACCGCTGACGTTCGGCGGGCGCTGTCGGCGGGTGGCGCTTACGCCGTTACGGCTCAACCAACCGAGATTCCTCAAGCTTCGGCGGCCCCTGCCGGCCCGCAGTGCCCCGTTCCGGCGGGTTACGTGCTGGCGCTGGAGCGGGTCCGTTTCGCGTTCAACCTGCGCCGTTTTTTCGTGAAAGTCTGACCCGCGTCAGCTCTCTGGTTTTTTTTACTTTTCCCTTTTCAGGCCGATGTTTTTACGTCAATACTCCCTCTTTTTCCTACTGGCCGGCGCGGCGCTGGTCACCACCTCGTGCGGTGACGACGACGACGACAAAGTCATCCCCGCCGTTCCCGCCACGCTCTACGAGCGCCTCGGCAAAGCGCCCGCGATTACGGCCGTCGTCGATGACTTCATCGGTCGGGTGGTGGCCGAAACCGGCCGGACGCCCTCTAACCTCAAGCGCACCTTTCAGCCGCTGCTGACTGCTGTGGGCACCGGTGATACGTATCGGGTGACCCTGCTCCGCAACAACCTCATCGACCAGATCGGCGAGGCCGCTGGTGGCCCGTTGATCTACAAAGGCAAGTCGATGAAGCTCGCGCACAAAGACATGAACATCACGCTGCCCGAGTTCACCGCGCTGGTCGTGCAGCTCGATTCGGCCCTCATCGATAACGGTGTGCCGAAAGCTGAGCGCGACGAGCTGGTAGGGGTGCTGGGCGGTTTGCGGCCTGATATCGTCGGTCAATAGTATCGAAAGGGAGCCTTCCTATCTAAGAAGCTCGCTCTAAATAAAAGGGGTTCGTACCGACTTGGTACGAACCCCTTTTTTGATTTTATCCGGAGTACCGCGCTGCCGAATCGCCGCCGCAGGCCTAACGCTTGCGCCAGCCCAACCGGCCAGTAAGCTCCCAGATTTCCTTCCCCCACAAGTACGCCAGCAACGGCAGAACCACCACCACGAGCCGGTTGTAGTGCCAGGCCCCGGCAAAATCGAAGTGAAGCGCGTGCATACTTGCGCGGGTCATGCCGCAGCCGGGGCATTCGCGGTCCAGCAGCACGCGGCTGAGGCAGAGCGTCGGGCCGTGGTGGTCGAAAAAATCGACCGGCAACACCAATAGCGTCAACCAGATCAGGCCCGACCCCACCACCACTACCGCCGCGCGCAAGCGCGCCCACCGCCGCCGACGCAGGTCGGCCGCAGTGGGCGCGGAAGCAGCCGGAAGGCTGGTATTAGAGTTTTTCGGCGTAGTCGCCACCTTTTGGCTTCAGATCACCCGTGATGATGCGAATCAAGTCGATCAGCGCCCAGATACCGCAACCACCCAGCGTCAGCAGCTGAGCGACACCGATGCCGATGTAGCCGAGGTAGAAGCGGTGGATGCCGAGGGCGCCCACCAGTGCCACCAGCACCAGCGCAATGATTTGGCTTTTGCCTTCGCCTGCCGGAGCCGAAGGCTTGGCGGCAGCTTTCGCAGCGCGAGCTTCCAGCTTGTGCGCCAGTTTCGTGACTTTCTTCTCCAGCTTAGCCTGTTAGGCAGCGGGCAGCGTTTTGATCACTTCTTGGGCCTGAGCAGCCATTTCTGGCGTAGCAGCCGAGGTATTCATCGCGGCCGCAGGTGCCGGGGTGGCTTCCAGGGCAGCCGAAGCCGTCAGGGGAGCGGTAGCAGGAGCTTCAGCGGCAGGAGCTTTCGCAGCCGCTACCGTCGTGCCGTGATACGCCGAAGACGACGTCTGAAATTGAAAATACTTACCCGAGGAAGAGCAAGCAGCCGTAGCAACCGTCAGTGCGGCGGCAGAGAGCAGGGAGAGAATCCGTCCTTTCATGGAGGGGGTATTGGGAGAGAAAAGTGAGAAAAAAAACTGAAAATGAACGTCTGCCGCAAGCCGTGCTTGCGGCAGACGGCGCTAATATCTAGAACTTTTTGGCATACTCACCCGATTTCGGGGTAAGTCTGCCCATCAGGATGCGAATAAAGTCGATGATCCACCAGATGTAGCCCACAACTAAGAGGTTGAGGATGATCTGAAGGATGGCTATACCCGTGTAGCCCAAGTAGAAGCGATGGATGCTCAAGCCGCCCAGAAAGAAGCACAGCAAGGCCGCCGTCAGCTGGCTCTTGCCGCCGTCACCGTGGGTGGCTTCTGGTTTGGCGGCGGCTTTCGCGGCGCGGACTTCCAGCTTGTGCGCCACTTTCGCGATCCGCTTTTCCAGCTTCACCTGCTCCGCCGATACCGCCGGGCTGGGGGTTGCAACCGCTGATGCTACCTGAGTGGCTGGGACCGCTACTGCCAGGTAGGCGCTCGGAGTGGGCGCGGCAGCGGGCGTAACGCTTGTCGAGGCTTCTGCGGTGACGGGGGCGGTTTCGGCCGTCACTTGCGGCGTCGTCGTCGTCGTCGTCACTGCCACGGGAGTAGCAGATGGCGCTTGTCTCTTCGCCACGGAGGTGCTGTGGTAAGCCCCGCCTGCGGTGTTAAATTGATAATACTTACCTGCCGTTGAGCAGGACGCCATACCACCGGCGAGAGCCAGTGTGGTCAAACAAGAAAGAATATATTTTTTCACTCCGACAGTAAAAAAGGGAGTTGCACGGAAGCAACATCGCCACCGTGCGACAAATCAACGATTCAGAGCGCATATCTCTCGGAATCGTTTGTCCTTTTTTCAGATTTTCGGATAAACTCTTTCTTTAGACAGTCAGAAAAGACGGTAAATTTTTGAGAATCAACGCCTTGATGTGGTAGCCGGAAAACGCATCCGGTAATCAGCGTCCACGTCGCCTTTGGTGATGCGGGTGAGGCGGTTCTTGAGCAGCCGCTTTTTGAGGACGTTGAGGTGGTCGGTGAATAAAACGCCTTCCAGATGGTCGTACTCGTGCTGAATAATGCGTGCGGCAATTCCGTCGAATTCTTCTTCCACCACTGTTCGCTCCGGGGTTTCGTACCGCAGCCGGATGCGCTCCGGGCGTTGCACTTGCTCGCGGATGCCGGGGATGCTCAGGCAGCCTTCGTCGAAGCCCCATTCGGTGCCGGTTTCTTCCACCATGACGGGGTTGATGAAGGCGCGCCGGAGCGCGGGCTGCTTGAAGCGCGGGTTGGTTTCGTCGGGGTCTTCCACCATCGGGGTAGAGTCGATGACGAACAGGCGGACGCTTTTACTGATTTGCGGCGCCGCCAACCCCACGCCGTGGGCGTGCTCCATCGTCGCGAACATATCGGCGATAAGCTGATCGAGGCCGTCGAAGTTGGCCGGGATATCGGTGGCGCGCGCGCGCAGAACGGGGTCGCCGTAGGCAGTAATCGGGTAAATCATGACTGACTAAATAGGAGCCGCCGAGGCAGCGTAACCGGCTTGGTTGGCCCGGCTTTCCAGATACGATTGCAGAATGATGGCAGCACTCACTTTATCGACCATCGCCTTATCCTGCCGGGCTTTGCGCCCAAGGCCGCCAGCGAGCATCGTTTGGTGCGCCATCGTGGAGGTGAACCGCTCGTCGATTTCGTGAATCGGGAGCAGCGGAAATTGTTTTTTCAGCGTCCGAATCAGCCCAATCACGTGCGGCGTGGTGTCGGTGGGGCCGCCGGTCAGGTGGCGCGGCATACCCACTACCATTTCGCCAACGCCTTCCTTCACAACGTATGCGCGCAGCCACGCCAACAGCTCGTGCGTGAGCACGGTGGTCAGCGGCGACGCGATTAGCTGATGCGGGTCGGTCACGGCCACGCCCACGCGTTTGGTGCCGTAATCGAGGGCGAGGATGCGGCTCATTCGGGCGGCAAAGGTACGGCTCTAATGCGGCGGGGCACTCCGGAAAAGCCGATGCACAGCGCCAAGCCAAAGGCCGGAGCCGAAGCGCGAGTTCCCGTCAGCTGCTGCCGAAAGTTTGCGTTCACCACCATAAAGCAGCCGTTCAAGGCCAATTAAGCCTGATTCGTCGAATAATTTCCTTTCGAGCCTCATTTTTAGGCTACTTGTGCCACCGTATCAGAACCCGGCGCTTGCGGCAGGCGGTTACATCCCGACCGGTGGCCGCATTTAGCTCTGTGGCGGGCGGAAGGGGGCCAATTCTTTCCGTGCGTTTTCCCTTGCGGTCGCCATTAGCCTGAAAGCTGAGGTAACGGCATCGGTTTTTCCTTCTACTGTCTGTTACATTTGTTTTCATATGCTACCGCCAACCTCGGTACCACCGTCGGCTCCCCATCCTGCAAACGGCGCTTCCGATACTGCCGCAGCCGGTCTGCGCCGGTCGCGCGTGCGGCTTCCGCTCCTTATTGGCTTGGCGGCGGCCATTGGCGTGCTGGTGGGCGCCTCGTTCAGCGCGCCGGATTCAGGGGCGGCGCTCTCGAACCCTAAAGCCGCTACGCGCGGCTACTACAAGTTCCGCGATGTGCTCTCGTACATCGACCGCGATTACGTCGATTCCGTCAACGCCGAGGAGCTGAGCGAATACGCCGTGCAGCAAATGCTCGAACGCCTCGACCCGCACTCGGTGTACATCCCGGCGCGGGATCTGGAGATGGCGAACTCGTATCTGGAGGGGGATTTCGACGGCGTCGGCATCGAATTCAACCTCTTTGATGACACTATCAGCGTCGTGACCCCGCTCACGGGCGGCCCGGCGGCGGCGGTCGGCATCCAGACTGGCGACCAGATTCTGGCGGTCGATAAAATCAATCTGGCGGGTATTCACGTCACCAATGAGCAGGTATTCAGCCGCCTGCGCGGGCCAAAAGGCTCGCGGACGGTGCTGACGGTCAAGCGCGCCGGGGAGCCGGAGTTGATCGAGTTCAACCTGACGCGGGCGCGCATCGCGTCGTCGTCGGTGGAAGTGGCGTATATGATTGACTCGCGGACCGGGTTCCTCAAAATCAATCGCTTCGCGAAGAATACGTACGCCGAGTTTCGGGGCGCGTTGGCGCGGCTCAAGCGGCGCGGCATGCGCCGCCTGATCTTGGACCTGCGCGGCAATCCCGGCGGTTATATGGACCAAGCGACCGAAATCGCCGATGAATTCCTGTCCGGCGAAAAACGCATCGTGTACACCGACGGCAAGGGCGACCGTTACGACGTCGAGACGCTCGCCGAGGAAGAGGGCGTTTTTGAGGAAGGCCCGTTGGTGGTGCTGATTGATGAAGGGTCGGCGTCGGCGTCGGAAATCGTGGCTGGGGCGTTGCAGGATAACGACCGTGCGCTCATCGTCGGGCGCCGCTCGTTCGGCAAGGGGCTGGTGCAGCAGATTATCGCGCTGCCCGACGGCTCGGAATTGCGCCTCACTACGGCGCGCTATTACACGCCGTCCGGCCGCTGCATTCAGAAGCAATACAAGGGCGTGCGGTACGATGAGTACGAAGGCGACCTCGCCAACCGCTACCGCTCCGGTGAGGAGTTTCACGCCGATTCAGCGCATCAGGACCGCGCGCATCCGTTCAAAACCCTACTCCGTGGGCGTACTGTGTACGGCGGCGGCGGCATCGCCCCGGACGTTTTCGTGGCGCGCGATACCGTCGGCGTGAGCGATTATCTGGAAGATATCTTCGCCGCGAACCTGCCGCGTGAGTGCGCGCTGCGCTATTTCCAAGCGCACCGCAAAGAGCTACGCCGAATGGGCTGGGCCGACTACCGCGACAAGTTTCAGGTCACCGACAAGATGCTCCTGACGCTGGTGGACGAAGGCAAAAAGGCGCATATCCCCTACGACCGTTCCGGTCTGCGGCGCTCGCGCACCTTACTCGCCAACTACCTCAAAGCCGCGATTGCGCGCTCCGCTTTCGGCGCCGAATCGGGCTTCCGCGTGCAGCAGGAGCAGGACGCGGAGCTGCTGGCGGCGATTCATCACTTCGACCAAGCCACCCGCTTGGCGAGTGGCCGCTAGCCTATGTCAACGGCACCGCTCTCTTGCATCGCAGTAGATGATGAGCCGCTGGGGCTGGGTTTGGTCGGTGCTTTCGTCAAGCAAACGCCTTTCCTGCACTTGGCGGGCACTTATGGCAGTGCCGTAGCTGCGCTGCGGGCCTTGCACGACCCGGAAGAAGCGCCGGTGGATCTGATTTTTCTCGACATTCAGATGCCCGACCTCAACGGGCTGGAGCTGGCGCGGGTGTTGGCGGCGCGTGGCGGCCCGACGCCGCGCATCATCTTCACGACGGCCTACAATCAGTTTGCGCTCGAAGGTTTTCGGGTCGATGCGCTCGATTATCTGCTTAAACCGTTCAGCTACGACGAGTTTCTGCGCGCCGCCGAAAAAGCGCAGACGTGGTTTGAGCTGCTGCGGCGGGCGGCGCCCGTTCCAACGCCACTACCGCCGCCCGTGCCCGTGACGGCCGTGGAGGCGGCGGTGGCTGGGCCGCCGATACACGCTCTTACCGAAGCGCTTTTCCTGCGGGTGGAATACCAGCTCGTTCGGGTCGATTTCGACGATATTCTTTATCTGGAAGGTCTGAAGGACTACGTGAAAGTGTACCGGCGCTCGGAGCCACGGCCGCTGCTTTCGCTCACGAGCCTAAAGTCGCTCGAAGACAAGCTGCCCGCCGACCGCTTTCTGCGGCTGCACCGCTCGTATATCGTCGCGCTGGACCGGATTGCCGCCCTCACGCGCAACAGCGTGCAAGTCGGCGGCGTGACGATTGCCGTCAGCCCGCAATACAAAGATGACTTCCAGCGGCTCATTGACCGCTGGACCTGAGCGCGTTAGCCTGTGTTGGCGGCTGTCGCTGCTGCGCCGTTGTTAGCCGGTTAAGCTGAATCGTTGGCGGTTGATGCGTGTCGTTTACCCCGCCGTTGCGTGTCGTTCGCCCCCGGCAAACCCCACCGTTCACCCCGGAAAGGCCGTTGTTCACCGCGCGTTCCGAACGTCTACACCCGAAAACGGACGGTTTACGGTCGTGTTTGCGTCATTGACCACTTCCCGTTTTGACGAGGATACTTGCGCCCTGCATCTTTGTATCATCCAAATCGTCATAAACCTCCTCCAATTAGTGATGCGCCGCCGATTCAACCCTTACACCCTGCTGCTCCTCGTGGTTTTGCTGGCTGGCTGTGCCGGTGCCGGTCGTAACCAGAACGCAGACACTAGCTTGAGCCTTTCCGACGCTTACCGTAACGCCCTGAGCACCTTGACGATGGCGGGCGAATAGTTGGTGTAAGCCCAGCGTTCAGCACCTTAGTAGAGATTAGTAGCAGTAGATACGCATAAGGTTTAGCAGCGGTAGAACAGACGGTTTTCGGGGAATAGCGGCGCGGGAGAAGCGAAGAGCGCGGGGACGGCAGTAGAAGGGAAGAATCGCTCAGAGGAAAGCAAAGCGAAATAATCGGCGGAGAAAATTTGCGATTCGTCGGCGTTTACGCCCGAATTGGTCGAGTTGGGTTGCGCTCTTTTTCAGAATCAGGCACTTTTGGTGAAGCAAATCGCTGTCACCCTTTTTCGTCTGTCTATTCTGATGCGTATCGTTTCTGCTTCCACGCCCGCCCAGCTCGTGGCAGCCGCCCTCGTCGTGCTGACTATCCTCATGACTGCCTGCGAAAAGCAGGACGGCGTGCGGCCCAACAAAGGCAATTGCCATTCGCACCAGCCGACCACGACTACCCCGACCACCAACCCCGACGATACCACCGCCACCCGCACCGATAGCACCGGCCGCACCGTGCAGCCCACCGCCACTGCCGAAGTCGCCAACACCGATTCCGACAGCCCCGGCCTCTATCGCCGCGCCCTCAGCCTCCTGACCGCGCCCGAGGCGTAAGTGCGGCCGAAACGGCTTCCCTCATCCCGCAGCCTCTCACCAATCGGGCAGCTCTTATCAAACGAAAAGGCCCCGCGACTTGTGTCACGGGGCCTTTTCGTTGGCGCAATCGGCAGATGTGGCGCGCTGTGAGCGGCGGCGCATCGGCTGGTTGCCAGCTCGTTACTTCTTGGCGACCACGTTGAACGTGATGGTCATGTCGTTCGAGATGGCTTTGTCGCCGAGGTTATCGAAGAACGAGCCGGAGCCGTACTTGATGTCGAACTTGGTGCGGTCGACTTTCATCGTGCCCATCGCGGTCAGCGCGCCGCCGGCCATCGTGACGGTAGCGGGGAAGCTGATGCGGTTCGTGATGCCCTTGATGGTCAGGTCGCCGTTGACGGTGTAGTTCGGCTTACCGGCTTCCACGCCTTTGATGGGCGCTACGCTGGTGATTTTGAACGTAGACGTCGGGTTCTTCTCCACCGAGAAGAAGTCATCGGAGTTCAAGTGACCGAGGAGCTTGGCGTTGTAGCCGGCATCTTCGAGGTCGAGAACCTTGATGGTCTTCATATCAATCGTGAAGGTGCCACCCGTCAGGCGGCTGCCTGCCACGGTTACGTTGCCGTTTTGCAGCATCACCGTACCGTTGTGCTTGCCGGTCACTTTCTCACCCACCCACTCGATCTTGCTGGCTTTAGCATCAATCGGCAGCGACTCATCGGCTTTCGAAGCCTTCGTCACTTTAGCGGGCTTAGCCGTTTTGGCTTTCTTGTCTTTGCCACCATTGAAGGCCGATACTGGAGCGGCAACCAAGAGGGCCGCGGCCAGCGCGAGGGCAGAAACGACGTTTTTCATCGGATTGACTTGCATTTTGTTTTGTTGAAACAACGGGAAATGAGGGCCGAAAGGCGCTCGTAGGGGAAACGAATCGAAAAACCGAGCCAATCAGCTCCGGATGCGGTCTAGAAGGTCGCTCAACAGATTGGCCTCTTTTTCAGTGAGCTGCGCGACGCCGTGCTGATTGAGAATGCCAACCTCATCGATCTTGTGCAAGAGCGCCAGCCCGCGCTCGGTAATCAGGACATCGACGGCGCGGCGGTCGTGGGGGCAGGTGTGGCGCGTCACCAGCTCCTTCAGCTCCAGCTTATCGACAATGCGCGACGCATTCGACGTTTTATCGAGCATCCGCTGAATCAGCAGCTGCACCGATGCCGGTTTCGGGTGCTGCCCGCGCAGAATGCGCAGCACGTTGAATTGCGGTAAGGTCAGATCAAAGGCTTTGAACGACTGGGCTAATTGACTTTGCAGCCAACCGGCCGTGAAAATCAAGTTCACGTGCGCCCGCTGGTAAGCGTCGCGGAACACGGGTTGCTGGATTTCGTCTTCGATGCGCATCAGTTTGTGGTGCAAATGTATGTACGTACATTGAATTCAGTGCAAGAAGTTCCAAAAAAATTTTCTTCGGAATACAGATCTTATCACCGAATCACGGTCAGAAGCCCCCGTTGGCGGTGGGTGGCCCATTGAAGCAGATAAAAATAAGTGCCCGCGCTCAGGCCGGGAGCGTCCCAACAAAAGGCAGAATCGGCAGAAAAGAAGACTTCCCGGCCCCAGCGGTTGAAGATTCGGACCGACTGAAACACGTCGCCGCACGGCTCATCCGGACCGGCGGCCACCCCGGCGGGCAGACCGAAACAGTCGTTCAGGCCGTCGGGCCGCTCCTGCATCGGGGTGATGATGTTCGGCAGCAGCACGGTGCCAGTGGCCCCGCCCGGCAACACCCGCACCACCACCGACGCCGTATCGGTCAGCGGCCGACAACCGGCATCGCTGATTTGGAGCCGAATGCGGTAAGGCGTTTCCTGCCCCACTCGCGCCGCCACGCACGGCGGCGTCCAGCGGATAGTGGTGCGGAATGGGCTGGGGCCGCTCGGCGGGTCGGCGCGCAAGCTAGCCGACAGGACGGCGCTCCCTGACACGCTCAGGGCGGGCGTGAGCACATCGCTCGGCCCGGCATCGGGGTCACTGAATTCGACCTCAAAACTCAGCTCCTGACCCGCCGTTGCCGTGAGCGGCGCGGTGGAAAGTAGGTTAATAGTGGGAGCGAGATTGGCCGTCGGGACGATACGAACGGGGATGCGCAGCGTGTCCGGTGTGGACGCCCGGCAACCGTCGTCGGATACGATCAGGGTGAGCGTTTGGCGGCCCGGCTGGCCGCAATCGAGCCAGCAGACATCCACGACTTGCGGCGCGGCGGGGCTGGGCACCGTGAACGTGGCAGGATTGAGGCTTACGGGCGCATTGCCGAGAACGCGCACGGTGAGGGTTTGGCCGGCGTCGGCGTCGGCGGCGAGGATGGTGAAGCAGCGGTCGGCGGCGCCGGTAATTACCACCGTATCGGGCGGCGTTGGGGTGGCGCGCGTGAGGGTCGGCGGGGCGTTGGCGGGGCACGCCACGACGGTCAGCTCCAGGTCGCGGCGGTTCTCGCCGATTTTGCGGCGCGCCCGGTATTCCGAGACTTGGACGGCCACCGCGTACGTCCCCGGCTGGGTGGCGGTGATCCGCAACGCCCCGGTCCGCGCGTCCATCGCGACGGTTCCCGCGAGGGGTTGAAGCGCCGAAAACCCCGGCGCGTACCGCACCGGCACGTAAGGCCCGGGATTCGGGATGTTGATGATCGGCGCCGACTGGGATGTATTCCCCGCCAGCGGCGCGACCAGCGTGTACGCCAGCGAATCGCCGTCGGCGTCGGTGGCGCTTAGGTTCAGCTCGCTCAAAGCGCTGAGGCAGAGGGCGGTGCTGGGCGGAGCCGCTACGAATTGCGGTGCGCTGTTCGGCACCTGATTCGCCGCTGCGACGGCCGGAAACTGCACCGTAGCCACCAAGCCCGTGCTTTCCGGCGAGCGCAGATTGGTGACGAGCCGATTTCGGCAGCAGCGCTCCCACGTCAGGTAATAACCGCTGGAGCTGCTGTATTGGCTCGGAACCAGTGTCAAAGTCGATTCATAGCCGATGGCGCGAATGGGCTGACTCGCGAACGCGCACCCCGGTGCCCCGCCCGCCAAAACCGCGCTGGTGGTGCGGGTCATATTGAACGCCTCGACGAAACGGTCGGAGCTGCCGCCGGTGCCGCGCTCGTAGGCCGCGATGGTCACGGTGGGGTCGCCGAAGGCGTTCGGGCTGCCGCTGGCGGCGTCGGTGTAAAGCGTCAGGCGCACCAGAAAGCGCCCGTTGCCGAGGGCGCTCATCTGCCAGTCGGACCCGACGAGATGGTCGGCCGCGGCCGACCCGGCAAACGCCGTGAATAAAAGTAAAAGGAGCAGCCGCCGAATCATTTCCTGTTTCCGAAGGTACGGCCGTTGGCCCGGCGCGGGACAGATACGGGTTAATTTTGCGCTTTCGCGGGCCGTTTCTCCACCTGCTGCTGAATAAGTAATGAAAAAACGCCGTTTCTGGCCGCCCGTTTTACAGGTTCCTATCACCGGAATGGCCGCCGAAGGCCGCTGCGTAGCTCGCCACGAGGGGCAGGTGATTTTCGTGACCGGCGTAGCGCCCGGCGATGTGGCCGATTTGCGCATCACCCGGCAGCACAAGAATTATCTGGAAGCCGAAGCGACGTTCATCCACGAGGCATCACCGGACCGCACAACGCCGTTTTGTCAGCATTTCGGGGTTTGCGGCGGGTGTAAATGGCAGCACCTGACGTACGAGGCGCAGCTGCGGCACAAGCAGCAGATGGTCGACGACGCGCTCCGGCGCATCGGCAAAGCCGTCGGGCTGCCGCCGCTGCTGCCCATCATCCCCGCTGAGCCGACGCGCTATTACCGCAACAAGCTCGAATTTTCGGCTTCGCCGAACGCTTGGCTCACCCGCGAGCAAATCGCGACGGGCGAGACATTCGACCGGCGCGTCCTCGGTTTCCACGCGCCGGGGCGCTTCGACAAAATCGTCGATATCGAGCATTGTCACCTTCAACCCGACCCATCCAACGCCATTCGGCTGCGGATTCGGGAGTATGCGCGGCAGGAAGGGCTGACGTTTTATGACGCCGTCGGGCAGACCGGTTTCCTGCGGAACGTGGTTGTGCGGACCGCCGAATCGACGGATGAGGTGATGGTCATCGTGCAGGTGACCGACGCGGAAGGTGAAAACCTCGCGGGGCTGTTGGCGATGCTCGAAGCCGAGTTTCCGCAGATTACAGCGCTGCACTCGGTAGTCAATTCGAAAGGAAACGATACGTTTCACGACCTCGACGTGCCCGCCACCAAAGGGCCGGGCTATATTCAGGAGCGGATGGAAGATTTGGTGTACCGCGTCGGGCCGAAGTCGTTTTACCAGACGAACGCCCGGCAGGCGCTGCGCCTCTACCAGCTCACCCGCGAAATGGCGGCCATCCAGCCCGACGATTTGGTGTATGACCTCTACACCGGCGCCGGCACGATTGCCAATTTCGTGGCGCGCCAAGCCCGGCACGTCGTCGGGATTGAGTACGTCGAGTCGGCGATTGTCGATGCCCGTATCAACTCCGAAATCAACGGCATCAGCAACACCACGTTCTACGCCGGGGATATGAAGGATGTGCTCGGCGAGCGGATTTTCGCCCAACACGGGCACCCGGATATCGTCATCACCGACCCGCCGCGCGCCGGGATGCACCCCGACGTGGTGGCCGCCCTGATGCGCGCCGCCCCGCGCCGCATCGTGTACGTGAGCTGCAACCCCGCCACGCAGGCCCGCGACTTGGAGCTGCTCTCGCCGATGTATCAGGCCACGATCGGGCAGCCGGTCGATATGTTCCCGCACACGCACCACGTCGAGAATATTGTTGTGCTGGAGCGAATGACGCTGGACCAGCAAGCGAGTGCTGCCGCTGCTGTAGTCGCTTCGGCGAAAACGGCCAACGAGGAAGCATCCTAGAGATTCTGACCCGCTTGTAGCTCAGCTCCTTTCACGGCGCAAGCGTGTTGCAATGCAGCGCCGCTGTTTCTTTCTACGTTGAACGGTGCACCGTCCACAGTTCGTCAAAAGCGTACTTTTTCTTTCCTTTCGATATGGAAAACGACCCGGAGCTTCAAGCCAAAGGCAAATTCCTCGGCACCATTACGTCGGACTTCTCGCGCGCGTCGGATTTGCTTCGCGAAGCTTCCGATGCCATCCGCGACCACACCTTGTCGGAGTTTCCGATTTTCGTCTTCTCCCGTGAGCCGGTTGCGCTCGGCGCGCTCCTCGTGAGCGGGCCGGAGCGGCTGATGCAATGGCACGTCTTCGCCGCCACTTTGGAGGAATTCGTGCAGCGCGGACTGGTGCAGGAAGGGGAGGGGGAAGCCGCCTTCCGCGCCGCCTACAAAGACGCCGACGAGTACGCGTGCCTCTTCGTGGTCGACCCGGAGTTTATGGAATTCGTGTTTTTGCCGTATCCCGAGGATTAGAAGTCGTTTCCCGAACAGTCCTTTTAAAGCCATTCAGCGCGAATCCACACCCCCGGCCCCACAACAAACGAGATGGGAGTCAGTTAGTCAAGGAGTTACGGATTGTGGCTCGAACTTGCTCTAATCGTCAGCAGCCACGGCAGCGGCAAATCGGGGGAGGGAGCGTGGAAACTCGGAAGTCGCGCCGTACATTTGTAGCGGCAAGCCGGCACGACCAGCTCCCGCTGAACTCCCCCAGGGCCGGAAGGCAGCAAGGGTAGGCGGTTGAGCGGTGCGATGTTCGGCTTGCTTTTTTTTTGCCCTATCGTGAGCGCTGCGCCGCATATTCGGCGCGTTTACGGCTCTTTAGAACATACTTTCCGACGAAGCTCCGGCTTCGGTTTACGTCCTACTCCGATGAACCTCTTTATCGAGTCTGCTTCTCTGGAAGAAGTTTCCGATGCGTCGGAAATCGGTCTGCTCGACGGCGTATTGGTCCGCGAGGCGGCGTTGGTGGAAGCCGGTATCGGTGGCCTCGACGCCACGATGCGGCATTACCGCACCCTCGCCGAGCTGACGGAAGCGCCCGTGCTGGTGCCGCCCCCCACCGCCGCCACCAACGACGCCGACGCCCTCATCCACGACGGCGAGCTACTCACGGACCTCAACCCAAACGTCGTCATCTCACTCCCGCTGACCCGCGCCGGGATGCGGGCAATCAGCTTTTTCGGCGAAAAAGGCATCAAGTCGTGCGCCACGGGCATTACCTCGGTGGCGCAGGCGGTGTTGGCGGCGCGGGCGGGCGCGGCGTTCGTGCAAATGCCGGTCAACCGCCTCGAAGCCGAAGGGCAGGAGTGGCTGCGGCTGCTCGAACAGCTCGTGACGGTGTACGATAACTACTCTTTCGCGACGCTCCTGATTGCGGCGGGTGTCCGGACGCCCCTTCAGCTCGCGCTCTGCGCCGAACAAGGCGTCGATGTAGTGGGTTGCCAGACGACGCTGCTCTACGAACAGCTTTCGTAGCGCCTGACGGTGGTTGCTGCCTAACTTTCGCGGCCTATGTATATCATCAAAGTTCGGGGCAAAGCCAAGATTCCGGATTATATCCAGCTCCGCGATGCCGACTTCGTCCTCATCGCGTATTTCCGCGCCGACCGGCCGCTCAAGAACCTAGAGCGCTACGGTTTGGAAGGGAAAGAGGAAGCGTTGGCGGCGGTTATCCAAGGGCTCGAATTTGGCAAGCTTCAACCTCTTGCGCTATGATTGACCCGCCCGTTCCGCCGCTCGACCCAGCGCTTGACCCAGCGCCTGACGGCGCTCCGAATCACGCGTCTGACTCGATGACTAAGCCGACGTCTGAGCCAATGACCGAGCCGACAGGTTCGGGCAGTGAGGCTTCCGTGCCCGTCGTGGTGGTGCAGGGCGTTGATGTGGCGCCCGGTCCGGGAGTGGCGCCGGTGCTGCGCGGCGTCACGTTTCAGCTCGCCCCCGGCGAGTTCGTGTACCTCGTGGGGCGAACGGGGTCGGGAAAATCGTCGCTCCTCAAAACGCTTTACGCTGATTTGCCCCTCGGCTCCGGCGCGGGTACGGTGGCGGGCTACCGCTTACGCGTGCTGACCCGCGCGCAGGTGCCGTTGCTGCGGCGCAAGCTCGGCATCATCTTTCAGGATTTTCAGCTCCTCTTCGACCGCACCGTGGCCGAAAACCTGCGGTTCGTGCTGCGCGCTACCGGTTGGCTGCACAAGGCGCTCATCAAGCAGCGCATTGCGGAAGTGCTGATGCGCGTGGGCCTGGGCGGCGAGGCCACCGGGCGGATGCCGCACCAGCTTTCCGGCGGTGAGCAGCAGCGCGTCGTCATCGCCCGCGCGCTCCTCAACGACCCCGCCGTCCTGTTGGCGGATGAGCCTACCGGCAACCTCGACCCCGACGTCGCCGACGGCATTATGCGGCTCTTCGAGGAAATCAACCGCGGCGGTACGGCCGTGCTGATGGCCACGCACAATTACGAAGTGATGCGCCGCTACCCGCACCGCATCCTGCGCTGCGCCGACGGCGTGGTGCGCGAAGCCACGCTCGACGAGCTGCTGCGCACGGCATAGCCTCGGCGCCGCTGGGCGCTTCTGATGGCCTCACAGCCCGCCCCGGCGCGCTGCTACCAACTCGAATTGGATGGACGCGCTCTCGATTCTGCTGCCTGTCTTCAACTGGTCTGTTGGGGCGCTCGTGACGGCGCTTCACCGGCAATGCCGCGCCGTGCCGGGCCTGACTTTCGAAATTCTGGTTTTCGACGATGCCTCGCCCGACCCAGTAGCGCGGGCCGCGAATCAGCAGGCGCTCGCCGACCTTCTGCACGTCCGGTATCAGGTGCTGCCGCAGAACATCGGCCGGGCCGCCATCCGCAATCAGCTGGCCGCCGCCGCGCAGCACCCTTGGCTCCTCTTCCTCGACGGTGATAGCGGGCTGCCCGATGAGGCATTTGTGGCGCGTTACGTCGCGGCCGTTGCGACGGATAACGCCAACACCCCTCCACAGGCCGTCATCGGGGGCACCGCCTATCACGACGCGCCCCCCTCAGACCCCACTTGGCGCCTGCGGTGGGCCTACGGCCGGGCGCGCGAGCAGCGGTCGGCTCAGCAGCGGCAATTGGCGCCCTATGCCGCTTTCACGCTCAACAATCTGCTGATTCAGCGGCCCATTTACCAGCAGTTCAAGCTGGATGAAACGCTCGGTCGCACCTACGGACACGAAGACACGGCGCTCGGCGGCGCGTTGGCGTCGGCCGCTATCCGGCTCACGCACCTCGATAACCCGGTTTTGCACCTCGGCTTGGAGCCCGCCGCTGCCTTCCTCGCCAAAACCCGCGAAGCGGTGCTGAACTTGGTGCGTCTGGGGCAACAGGGGCAACCCGGCGCTACGGCCAGTCGGCTGTGGCAAACTGCCCAATGGCTCCAAAGCCTTCATCTGAGCCGCACGGCCCAGCGTGCGCTGGAAGCTCTGGAGCCGCATCTCCTGAAAAATCTGACTTCTGCTGATCCGGCGCTGCGGGCGTTTGATTTATGGCGATTGCTGCTGACGATAAAAGCGCTACGTGCGCTTTAGCGCGTTCAGCCCGCTCCGCCAATTCCGCCCGCTACTCTTCTTCGGCCTGATAAAGGTCACTGGTGCGCAGCCAAGCCTTTTGGCCCTGCCACCGCACGGGTAGCCAGATATCCTGCCCGGCGCTCATAACGGGCACTTGTTGGCCCGCCGGGAGCGTAGCGAGCCAGTGGGCGCCCGCGCTGGGGCCGCTCATCAGCGCTGCGGGGCGCCGTACGATGACTTCTCTGCCGAGGCGGTCGGGGGTGATGAAGTTGATGCCGACGGCCGCCACGCCCACGTAGGCCAGCAGCGCGCCCGCCCACGGCCGCGTGGACGGCTGTCGCCGGCGCCGTAGTACCAGCCCCGTCGCGAGAAGCACTCCCACGAACAGCCCCGCTTCGAGCAGCCATTGGTAGTTGCGGCGGAGCAGGGTCAGGAAGAAGTAGCGGTCGCCGTATTCGTAGCCGGTTATGTGGTGCGCGGCGGCCAGCGCGTCCATCTTCCGTAGGATGCTGCGATCGGGGCCGCGCTCGTAGGCCCGGCGCAGCGCCCAGAGTGCTTCCGGTGCCCTGCCATCCTGTTCGTAGGCAAAAGCAAGGCGAAACAGCACCGCCGGAGACGGCTTTTGCGCCACCGCGACCTTGTATTGCTCCGCCGCCTGCCGGTATTCGCCGGTCGTCAACAACGAATCAGCCACCTGAATCAACCGCGCCGCCGACGGTGGAGTGGCTGATACCGTGTAGCTTAGCGCCATCAGAAAGGCCGCCATCACGCATCGCCAACCAGTCAGTGTGAAGTTTTTCTGCTCTTTCATTGCGTCAATGGCTATCGGCTTCCTACCTTTGCACCCGCAAATAACGGAAGGGCAATCGGCCCACGTTTCCTGCGACTTCCGATTCCGTAGCTCAGTTGGTTAGAGCAGTACACTTTTAATGTACGGGTCCTGAGTTCGAGTCTCAGCGGGATCACCAAAAGGGCCTTCAGCGTAAGCTGAGGGCCCTTTTTCGTTCAGTGGACTAACAGAATCGAGTCAAAACTTTCCGTTTGAGAGGGTAGGAGTAAAGCCCCGGTCAGGCCGGTAAGATTTCCCAATTGTGTTGCCCGAAGGAAACTACCCCATAACAAAAGCCCCCGTTTCCACTCAAGGAAACGGGGGCTTTTTGCGAGGAGCCTATTATCTCATCCCAAAGGTTTCAGCGCCGCCGAACAGCGCCGCCCTTCAAAACCGAAGGCTTCGTTACAAATCCCGGGGTTTGCCGGGGGCAGTGGGCGCGACGAGCCTCGAGCTGCCGGCCATCCGAATGGTGAGGCCGGGCGAGTTGAGGGGGATGGGGAGCGAAAGATCTGCCATGCCTTGGTAGCTGCACTTTACGCGGGCGGCCGCCGTAATGCCTTTCATCGGGAGGGCGTACTCGCCTTTGCCGTTCGTGACGGTTATCCAGTCGGTGCCTTCCACCATCAACGTTGCGCCGGGCAGGGGATTGCCGTCCAAATCGACGACCTTCCCCTGAAGCATCGTGATTTCGACGTTTTCGTCGGCGGGCGCGGCGGGTGCGGCGGGCGCCGCGCCCGTGCGAGCCGGTAGATTATTGGCGGTAGCGGCCTGAGCATTTCCCTGCTGGGCCAGACTTACCACGCTGCATAAGCAGAGCATGGCAAGAATCGAGAAAAAGAGACGCATATGTGAAGAGGTGGAACCGTGGGTTGATGAGAGAGGCAGGCGCGCACTCGCTTAGCGATGGCGCAGGTCGAAGCGCAGACCGGCGAAAAGCTGTCGCCCGAGCGACGGGCCACCCGCCAGCGACACATTGGCGGCATTGGCGAGGTTGGTGCCGCCGACGCTCACGTTGAGGCCCAGCTTGGCGACGGTGTACGTCAGCTGCGCATCCAGCAGCGTCCGCTCGCCGAGCTGGACGACTGCGAACGGCGACGAATACTCGTAAGCATCCATCCAGCGCACCGCCACATCGTAGCGCAACGGCCCCGCCGACCCCGACAGGCCCACGTTCACCTTGTAACGCGGGGCGCTGAACAGGCTCACGGGGTTCTCATTCCCGACGGAAGAGGCGGGGATACTCGCGTCTTCCACGAGATCGAACAGCGTGTAGTTGCCCCACAGGGTCAGATCATCGGAGGCAAACCACTTGGCATCGACCGTCAGGCCGTGCAGATTCACGCGCTGCGGGGCGTTGTACCACGTCTGGATCACGCGCGCCGTCGCGCCCGCCTGTCCGACGGTAGCTAGCTGCGCCGGGGCCGGACGGCTGCCATCGGCGTTGCCGACGAAAGTGGTCTGGGTGACGAGGTTGTCGTAGCGCGTCGAGAAGGCCGTGAAATCCAGCTGTAGGCGCTTGGCGAGCAGCGTGCGGTACCCGGCCTCCACGGTCAGGGCTTTTTCCAGGCTCAGGGGCTGGTATTTCACCTGCGCGGCGGTCAGGTCGGTGCCCGATTGCAGCGATTTGAGCGTGTAACCCGCGAATCCCTGGCCGATGTTGCCGATCTGCAAAGCGTCCGGCTGGGCCAGATTGACGTACTGCTGAATCTGCGTGGGCGCCGTGTAAGCCTGCCCGAAGCTGGCGCGCAACGCGTGATCGCGGTTTGCGCCGAGCAGAACCAGCGCCGCCAGACGCGGCGAAAACACAGCATCAAAGTTCTTGAAACCGTCGAAGCGCCCGGCGGCGGTCAGGCGTAAGCGCCGATCAAACAGGGCTCTAGAAGCTTCGGCATAAGCGCCGTACTGGGTATTGGAGCCGTTTTCCTGGTCGGTGGCCGTGGGAAAGAGCGATTGATCGGAGCGGAGCGAGAAGTGGCGGAAATTGCCCCCTACTTGCAGATTGACCCAGGGAAGGTCGATTCCGTACTGCCCGCTCACATCCGAAAGCGCACTCCGGATCGGTAGGCGCACGCCCCCCTGCCGGAGTGGGGTGTCTTCGAGCAAATCGTGCAGCCGCGTGTACTCGGCCGAGGAGCCGGGTACTTGGATCGACGCGGCGGCCGTGCTGGCCGCCTGTTGCGCCCCGAGGTTATCGCCGGGGTGATTGGTCAGCCAGCCATTATACTGCTGCTGATACGTGTTGAAATAGTTTTGCGCGTATGTCTTCTGGCCGTTCGTGCTGGGGTCGGGCTGGTTCTGGAGCGCGGCCCCTAGCTGATTGAGGTCGTAAATCCCCTTCCCGCTTTCTTGGGTGCGGTAGGCCTGAATCGCCCATTTCGCGCCGCGTAGCTCCAAGCGGTGCAGGTGCAGATCGACATCTTCGAGGCGGTACCGGTCGGAGGTCTGCATCGTGCCCGCGATTCGGTTGAAGCGGTATTCGTAGGTAGCGCGCATATTCGGCCCCACCAGATACGATACACTCGGATTCAGCCGAATCGAGATCGCCTTAGAATCGCTGCCAATCGCATCCTGTTCGCCCCAGCCCGGCATATACACCCGCTGCTGGTAGAGCGCGCCGCCTTCCACGCCGTAGGTCTGGCCCACGTCGCCGTAGCGGCTGACGGCATTATACCCCCGCAGGTCGCCGCGGACGTTGTTCAGCGGATCCACCGATGAGCGCTGCGCGTCGTCGTTGGTGGCGGTCCAGTCGTCGGCGGTGAGGTAGCTCAGATTGACTTTTACCGCCAACCGCGACGATAACCGCGTCGCGTACCGCAGCTGCGCATCCTGCATCATGCGCTGCCCGCCGCGCACGCTGACGCTGAGGCCGGGCGTCTGAAAAGGGTCTTTGGTGGCCATCACCACCGCGCCGTTGAAGGCATTGACGCCATAGAACGTGGAGGAAGGCCCGTGAATCAGATCGACCGTCTCGATATCGAGCGGCGACGCCCCCAGCGCATTGCCGAGGTTCAGGCCCAACGAAGGGAGTTGGATATCCACTCCATCCACCAATTGCACCACGCGGGTGGTGTGCGTAGCATTGAAGCCGCGCGTGGAGACCGTGTTGATGAGCAGGCTGTTGCTCGAAATATCCACGCCCCGCAGCCGCCCCAGCGCGCCCATCACCGGATCGGCCGCCGGATCGCGGGCAATCCGGTCGGCGGTCAGGTGGTCGAGGGTAATCGGCACCTTGAAGGTGTTTTCTTCCCGTTTCGATGCGGCCCAAGTGGTCTCGCCGGCATCGTGCGGCGAGCGGTCGAGGGTGACGATGACGCCGCTACTGGCCGCTTGCAGCGGCATCTCCTGCGAGACGAACCCCTGCCGGGCAATGATGAGCAGCGCGGGCCATTTCGCAAACCGCCCCGTGAGCGTGAAGGCGCCCGTGGCGTCGGTGCTGGTGGTGTACACGGTGCCATCGATGGATACCGCCGCGCCCGTTACGGGTGAGGCATCGGAATCGATTACTTTACCGGTAATGCTTTGCTGGCCTTCGGGGGCCGTGGCTGTGGTAGAAGGCTGGGCCTGCGCTACCGAAACGAGCGTTCCGGAGGAAAGGACCACGAAGAAGAGGAGAGTAGATTTTTTCAACACAGTACAGGTTGGGGGACTGGGGGAGATGAGATCTGAAGAGGAAGAAGTTCGGTCAGGGCAGAAATCACTAGTACACCGTGTTCTGCGGATCGAAGTTGGTCCAGCCAGTCAGCCAGTTCGTCGTGTTGAAAGCGCCCCGATAAGGGGCCGGCTCGAAGCCCGCCGGGGTAGGAGCGGCGGCATTCGGATTGAGCAGCGGCGAGTTTGCGGCGGGCAGTAAGCCCGGCGCCGTAACGCGGAAAGGGTCGCTGCCGAGCTGCATTTCGGCAACCGTAGCCGCCAATTGATTGCGGTTAGCGGGCAGGTTGAAAATCGGCGCCATCGTGAAACCGCCGGACGTCGTGACGTTCAGCTCTTTCCCGGTCGGGACGCCCGCCACCACCACGCCTTGCAGCTGCAAAAGGCTATTGGTGTAATTGGCTTCCGAAGCCGCGCCATCGACCGTAACGCCCTTCGGCCACCCCGCCACGACCACGTTATAAAGGCTCTGGGTTGAGTTACGCCGCAGCAGCGCCCCTGAGCCGAACCTGCCGCCGAACGGCCCTACCTCGGCGTCCGGAGTCGCCAAAGGCCCAATCAGCGTGACGTTGGCGAATTGCGCCTGCGTTTGCGGGCTGTTTGTGCTGCCCGTCGCGTCATTATCCGACTCAAAGCCGTTCGACGACCCGGCTTGGTCAGACGCATTCGGGTCGGCAATCCCGAGCACGTACTGCACCTTTCCGGAGAAGCCGTTATCGGTATCGAACATATCGTCGGTGGTGCGCAGGGCTACCAGATGCTTGGCATTCACGGTGCCGCCGAACCACTCGAAGGCATCATCCCCCGAGAAAGAAACCTGCACATGGTCGACCACCGTACCCGAGCCTACTCCGGCGAGCGTCAGGCCGTTCAGCTCGTTGCCGGGGATAGTTGGCACGCCAGCAAACTCGATGCGCACGAAGCGCAAAATCCCTGAATCGTCGGTGGCATTAGTGCCGCCATACGTCACGGTAAGGCCGCCTTCCACGACTCCCGTGCCGCCCACTTGGTTGGTGGGCGCCAACCCCGACAGCACGACGCCGCCCCAATCGCCGGGCCGACGTTCGCCGGGCGCCTGATTCGAGGTGAAAACGATCGGCTGCGCGGCCGTGCCATCAGCCAAAAGCCGCGCTCCCGGCCGAATGATGAGGGTGCCGCTAGTTGGCCGGTCTCCTTTGATGACCGTGCCGGGCTTAATCGTGAGGGTCGAGCCGGCCTCTACGTACACAAAGCCGCGCAGCAGGTACGTGTTGTCCGGTGTGAGCGTCTGCGTGGGCAGTGTGGCACTCAAAATGACCACCGGTTTGGTGGGGCCGGTATCACCGGCACTGGAAGAATCGTCGCAGCCAGTAAGGGCCAAAGCCCCCAGACAAGCAGCGACCAAGAACGACGGGTAGGGGTATAACATCAAGAAAAGTTGGAGTGACAGGACAGGGGGAGCAACCAGCGCGTGCCAAGCACGCGCTGAGTTGCTGATATTCAGGAGGAAGGTGCGTGCGAGTGCGTGTGGGCGATTGGAATAGCTCGGCTCCCATCTGGCCCGGTGTTCAGAGTTGCATTTGGCGAGCGCAGAAGTGTTCAATGCGCTTTATACAGACTCCTTTATGATTCTTAAAACAAGATTACTAAAATTTCATACCATTCAGCCGGTCATTCCGGTGAACGTATCGATTTTCAAAGTGAATGCTGCGGAATGGCCGGTGAATGTTTCGCCTACATCCTTTTACGAACCCCCAAACAGGCGTCTGGGCTGCCTTAGCTGCTTCCCCCACACCCCCCCACCACATGTCAAGAATTATAAACATGCTGAAAAATTCTTGACAACTCCTGCCCCACCGCAGCTCGCACCCTGCCGCAGGGGGTGGCAAGTAGGACGTCTTATTCGCGGGCGTTGCGGGTTCGTTCCACACATCTCACACCCGCGCACATCTCCCCTAAAACGCCAACCGCCCCACCGGCAACGAAGCCAGATGGGGCGGTTGATCCTCCTTGCAATGACAAATCCTCCATAACTTCTGGCTGACCGCTTAATCACCAAAAAGCCCCCAAAGCGCGTGGCTATGAGGGCTTTTGCTTCTATTACATCTCCGCGCTCCTGCCCCCCGCGCACGCTTACTCCGCCCGGCACCGCACGGCGATAGACATGAGCTTGCGGTAGTTACGGTCGCGCACTTTTTCAGCAATCGAAAACCAGTCGGCCACCAGCCAGATGCCGAGGCCGCCGAGCGTGAGGAGCTTCAGAATGCCGAGGCCGGTTTGGCCAAGCATAAAACGGTCGACTCCGAAGATGCCGAGGAAGATCGATAGGCGGAGCATCGCCTTAGGGTCGCGGTAGGTGGGTTGTTGCATCCGTCGGAAGCATGGCTCAGTGGCCGAAATGAGCTTGTCACGCACCACAATCAGCTTCCGCTCCGGAAACCGGTCGGGCATCGTTGCCAGAAATTGGTCAACCTGAATGGCGTCCATGGAAGAGGGAGTGAAGCGGGACGGGAAGAGACGGGCGGAGAGTGCGGGGGCTAAAAATAGGGAAGTAGCGCTGAAACTGGCCCGATTACCTTTGACGCCTATGTTTCCACACTGCCCGTTTCGTGCTCTCGTTATGCTGCCGCTGGCAGTTTTGCTGCCCTTCGTCGGGCATACCCAAACGGCGTCGCCGCGCGCAGCCGCCCGCCCGGAGCTGACGGTTGAAAAAATCATGCAGGCGCCCGCGCAGTGGGTCGGCACGGCACCGAGCGCCTTGCGGTGGAGCGCCGATGGTAGGCAGGTTTGTTTTAGCTGGAACCCAGAGCAAAACCGGCGTGATTCGCTCTACGTGGTCGATTTTGCTTCTAAAGCGGCCCCGAAAAAGGTGGGCGCCCGCGTGGCGGCTACGTTGCCCGCGCTAGACGCCGTGTACGACCAAGCCCGGCGTCAACAAGTGTACTCGCGCGGTGGCGACCTGTTTCTGCTCGACATCAAAACCGGCCGCGAGCGCCGCCTGACGCTCACGGCGGAAGCCGAAAGTCAGCCGGGGTTTGTGGGCGCGGGGCCGGTCGTGAGCTTCCGGCGCGACAATAATCTCTACACCCTCGACCCCAGCAACGGCCAGCTCACGCAGCTCACCGACCTGCGAGCGGGTTCGGCCCCCGGCAAAAACGCCCTCACCGACCAGCGCAACACCCTGCAACGGCAGCAAACCCAGCTTTTCGACGTGCTGCGGCGGCGCGAGGCAGCGCGTACGGCCGGAAAAGCCTACGAAAAACGCGTGGCAGCCGGGGCGCCCAAGTTGCCCAAAGCGGTGTACATCGGCGAGCAGGAAATCGAAGAGTTCCGGCTCTCGCCGGATGGCCGGTTCGTGACGTACCGCCTCGCTACGCCGCCCGCTGGGGGCGAGCGCGTGGCGCAAGTGCCCGCGTTCGTGACCGCCACCGGCTACACCGAAGACCTGCCGACGCGCTCGAAAGTCGGCGACCGGCAGACGGGGTATGCGCTGGGGATTTACGACCGGCAGCACGATTCGGCGTACGTTTTCAATCCGAAAGCCGTGCCTGGCCGGTTCGATGTTCCAGAGTATCGAAAGGAATATTCGGCGCCCAAAGACACCGCACGGGCGGCGCGGGCGCTCCTGCCGTTTGGCCCTTTCTGGAGCCCCGACGGCCATTACGCGCTCCTGACGCTGCGGGCACTCGATAACAAAGACCGCTGGCTCGGCCTCCTCGACGCCACCACCGGGCAGCTCACCCGAATCCTCGACCGGCAGCACGATGACGCGTGGATCGGCGGCCCCGGAATCGACGATCAGGATACCGACGAGAACGTCGGCTGGCTCGATAACGGCACCGTTTGGTTTCATTCGGAAGCCACCGGCTACTCGCACCTCTACACCGCCGATGCGGCCACGGGCGCCAAAAAAGCCCTCACCAGCGGCGCGTTCGAGGTGCAGCAGGTGGTGCCCCCGCGTGCGGGGGAGAAGTGGTGGTACTTGGTGACGAACGAATCCGATGCCGGTGAAAAACACCTTTGGCGGATGGCCCGCGCCGGTGGGGCACGCGAGCAGATTACGACCGGCAAGGGCGCTTACGAGGTCAGCATCGCGCCCGACAAGCAGCTGGCGGCAGCGCGGTTTTCCCGCTCGAATCAGCCGTGGGAGCTGGTGACATTTGATTTGAAGCCGCACGCCGAAGCCGTTCGGCGCACGCACTCGACCACCGCCGCGTGGGAAGCCTACCCGTGGCGCGAACCCGAAATCGTGACCCTTCCGGCCCGTGACGGCGTCCCATTACGCGCCCGCCTTTACCGCCCGGCGACCGACGTGAAGAACGGCGCGGCCGTCATCTTCGTCCACGGCGCGGGCTACTTGCAGAACGCGCACCACTGGTGGAGTCATTATTTCCGCGAGTATCAATTCCATAACCTCCTAGTCGACCGCGGCTACACGGTGCTCGACGTCGATTACCGCGGCTCGGCGGGATACGGGCGGGCGTTCCGGACGGGGATTTACCGCCACATGGGCGGTAAGGATTTGACCGATGAAGTAGACGCAGCGCGGTGGCTGGTGGCGCAACAAGGCGTCGACGCGGCCCGGATTGGGATGTACGGCGGCTCCTACGGCGGTTTTATGACGCTGATGGCGCTCTTCACCGAGCCGGACGTTTTCGCGTGCGGCGCCGCCCTGCGGAGCGTCACCGATTGGGCGCACTACAACCACGGCTACACGAGCAATATCCTCAATTCGCCTCAGACCGATTCGCTCGCCTACCGCCGCTCCTCGCCGATTTATTTTGCCGATGGGCTGCGGAAGCCGTTGCTGATTTGCCACGGAATGGTCGATACGAATGTGCATTTTCAGGACGTGGTGCGCCTTTCGCAGCGCCTCATCGAGCTGCACAAGCCCGGCTGGGAGCTGGCGGTTTACCCCGTGGAAGACCACGCGTTTACCGAGCCGGATTCGTGGACCGACGAATACGCCCGCATCCTGAAGCTCTTCGAAGCAAATCTGCGTAAGTAACCAGAACGCGCCGGATACATAGCCTTCCGATAACGGCGGCGGACCGACGCGAATGATTCCCCTACCTTTGCAGTCCCACCTCTGACGGGGGCGGTTTTTCCCAGTTGCTATGCCCTATTTGTTTACTTCGGAATCGGTTTCCGAAGGGCACCCCGACAAAATCGCGGACCAGATTTCGGACGCGCTGATTGACAATTTCCTCGCCTTCGACCCCGCCGCTAAGGTGGCGTGCGAAACGCTGGTAACTACCGGTCAGGTAGTGCTGGCGGGGGAAGTGAAGTCGAAAACCTACCTCGACGTGCAGCAAATCGCACGCGAAGTGATCCGCAAAATCGGCTACACCAAGTCGGAATACATGTTCGAGGCGAACTCGTGCGGGATTCTCTCCGCGATTCACGAGCAGTCCTCTGACATCAACCAAGGCGTCGAGCGCGCCAATCCGGAAGACCAAGGCGCCGGCGACCAAGGCATGATGTTCGGTTACGCCACGCGCGAAACCGAGACGTACATGCCGCTCGCGCTAGAGCTGGCGCACCTGATTCTGCGCGAGCTCGCGCAGGTGCGGCGCGACAACGACCAAGTGAAGTACTTGCGCCCGGACGCCAAATCGCAGGTCACGATTGAGTACGACGACGATAACCGGCCCGTCCGGATCGATACCATCGTCGTCTCGACGCAGCACGACGATTTCGCGCCCGACGCTGAAATGCTCGATCTCATCCGGCAGGATATGATCAACTACGTGATCCCGCGCGTGAAGGCGCGCTTGAAGCCCGAGCTGCAAGCCCTCTTCACCGACCAGATTACGTACCATATCAATCCCACGGGTAAGTTCGTCATCGGCGGGCCGCACGGTGATACGGGCCTCACGGGGCGCAAAATCATCGTCGATACCTACGGCGGCAAGGGCGCGCACGGCGGCGGCGCTTTCTCCGGCAAAGACCCAAGCAAAGTAGACCGCTCAGCGGCCTACGCGACGCGCCACATCGCGAAAAACCTCGTCGCGGCCGGCCTCGCCGATGAAGTGCTCGTGCAGGTTTCCTACGCCATCGGCGTGGCCAAGCCGTGCGGCGTCTACGTCAACACCTACAACACCTGCAAAGTGGCGGGACTGACGGATGGGGAAATCGCCAAACGAGTAGAAGAAATCTTCGACCTGCGGCCGTATTTCATCGAGCAGCGCCTCAAGCTTCGGAACCCGATTTATTCCGAAACCGCCGCCTACGGCCACATGGGCCGCGAGCCGCAAATCGTCAAGAAGACGTTCACGGCGCCCGGCGGCCTCACGGTCACGAAGGAAGTCGAACTGTTCACTTGGGAGAAGCTCGATTTCGTTGAGCAGGTGAAAGCTGCGTTTGGACTGTAAATTCTCGCAATACTTTTTGTCATTGCGAGGAACGAAGCAATCTTCGTAGGACTGGCGCATTTGCTCAGCCGCTTTGCCCAGCAAACGAGGATTGCTTCGTTCCTCGCAATGACAAATGGAATCAATATAAAAGGCCGCTACGGATATTCCGCAGCGGCCTTTTGCATTGATTTCAGGCGAGTTTCAGATCGAAAATAAACCTCAAAAACCTCAATCAACCCTGCGAAGTCCGCTCCACTATGGAGCGGCCGAGGGTGATTTCGTCGGTGTATTCCAGCTCGCCGCCCACGGGTACGCCGCGCGCGATGGATGTCACTTTTACGCCGCCATCGCGCAGCTTGCGGGTGAGGTAGAAGCTCGTCGTGTCGCCTTCCATGGTGGGGGAGAGGGCGAGGATGACTTCGCGGACTTCTGCTTCCGGGCCACCCACGCGCTCCAAGAGCGTCGGGATGTTGAGGTCGCTTGGGCCGATGCCTTCCAGCGGCGAGATGACGCCGCCCAAGACGTGATACAGGCCGCGGTACTGACCGGTGTTTTCGATGGCGATTACGTCGCGGATATCGCTCACGCAGCACACCAGCGAGCGGTCGCGCAGCGGGTTTGCGCAGATATCGCAGACGGGCGTATCGGCAATGTTGTGGCATTGCACGCAATACGTAACGCCGAGGCGCATGCGAGTCAGGGCCTCAGAGAGGGCAATGGTGCCAGCTTCTTCGCCACGCAACAGGTGCAGGGTTAAGCGGAGAGCGGTTTTGCGTCCTACGCCCGGCAATTTCGCCAGCTCCTCAACAGCCGATTCTATCAGCTTGGAAGGAAATTCCATTTAGGGTTGGTTTTCGATTTTTGGTTTACGGTTTTTGATTATCGGTTAGGGGGTTTTGGGAAAAGGGCGGCTGATTTAGCGCATCTCAGGATGAGGCACATCCCAAAAAACCACTCCCATCAACTGATAACCACTTACTACAACCCCAAAAACGGTAAACTGAAAACCAAAAACTACTCGATATCCGCCGAAATACCCCGGTCGTGGATGGCCGAGCAGCGCGGCACCAGCTCCGTGTAAGAGCCGAGCTTGACCGAGCATTTGCCCTTGTAATGAATCAGCATCGTGCATTGCTCAGCCTGTTCGGGCGAGTGGCCGCAGACGTCGATGAGCGTGCGGATGACGTGCTCGAAGGTATTCACCTCATCATTATACACCACGAGCTGGCGCGGATCTTCGGGCGCGTCGAGCACGGCGACGTCGTCTTCCTCAATCTGCCAGGGCTTGGGGGCGGTGGTAAGCTGTGGGAACATCGGCATCGGGTGGAACGGGTACATGACGGCTGGCTAACTGCTTGTAGACTACGGGGCTGCAAAGATAACGGCTTTGGCGACGCGAATGGCGTAATTTTCGGCCTCGGTTGGGCCGTCGGAGCATAACGCCGATGGTGCTGACCAGATTCCGTCCCCGTCCTTTTTTCAGTAGCGACTGATGATTTTTTCCGCCTTTCGGCCCGTCACGCGGGCGTTGGCTGCCGCGTGGGTGCTGAGCGTGCCCGTGGGCGCCGCCGTGGCCCAGCAAGCGGCGGCTCCGGCTGCTGCCACTTCCGTTCCGGCTGCCCCCGGCCAACAGCAGAAAAAAACGCTCACGATGGCCGAAGCCGTGCTGGCGCGTGGTCTGATGCCGAAAAATCTGCCCGGCCTCGCCTTCCTCCCCGGCACCGCCAACGTGGCGTGGGTGCGCGGCGAAGGCGATAAAGAAGAGTTGGTGATGGGCACGCCCGACGGCACCGACGAGAAAGTAGTAGTCGGAAAAGCCGCTTTTCGGCAGGCGATGACCGATGCTGGCGCCGCCGACCCCAAAGCCCTCGGCTTCGGCAACACGCGCTGGCTCCCGGGCGGCAAGCTGGCCGTGAACACCGGCTCGGCGCTCTACCATTTCGACCCCAAAACCGGCAAAGCCACCCGCTTGGCCGCGTGGAACGCCGACGGCGATAACGTCGACGCCGACCCCACGGGCACGCGCGTGGCCTACACGCAGGCGCAAAACCTGTACGTCAGCGGCGGCGGCGCGGGGGATAATGTGGCCGTCACGACGGAAACCAATTCGGCTATCGTGAACGGGCAGGCGGCGCACCGCTCGGAGTTCGGTATTACGAAGGGCACGTTTTGGAGCGAGTCGGGCCGCCGACTGGCGTTTTACCGGATGGACCAGACGATGGTCACCGATTATCCGCTCGTGGATATTACGCCGCTCCCGGCCGCTGAGAAGGCGATTAAATACCCGATGGCGGGCGGCAAGAGCCACCACGTCACGGTGGGCGTGTATGATTTGGCTTCGAAAAAGACCGTTTTCCTGCAAACCGGCGAGCCAGCGGAGCAATACCTGACGAATATCTCGTGGGCGCCGGATGAGAAGTCGATTTACATCGCCGTCGTCAATCGGGGGCAGAATGAGCTGAAGCTGAATCAGTACGACGCCACCACGGGCGCGTTTATGAAGACGCTGTTCGAGGAAAAAGACAGCCGCTACTCGGAACCGGAGCACGGCCTGAGCTTCGTGCCGGGCAAGCCGGGGCAGTTCGTGTGGCAGTCGCGCCGCGATGGTTTTCGGCACCTGTACTTATATGACACCAGCGGCAAGCTCATCCGCCAGCTAACGCGCGGCGAGTGGGAAGTGACCGACCTGCTCGGCTTCGACACTAAAGGCCAGCGCGCCTATTACAGCGGCACCGCCGATTCGCCCCTCGAACGCCACACCTACGCCGTGGACCTGAGCGGCGGCGAGCCGCGCAAAATCACGCAGGGCACCGGCACGCACACCACCCAAATCAGCGACGACGGCCGGTTCCTGCTCGATAATTTCTCGTCGAGCGTGTCGCCGCGCACCATCCGCGCCATCGAATGCGCGACGGCCAAGCCGAAACGCCTGCTCCTCAAAGCCGACGACCCCACCAGCGCCTACGCCCTCGGCGAGATGCGGCTCTTCCCCATCAAAGCCGCCGATGGCCAAACCGACCTCTACTGCCGTCTCATCACGCCGCCCAATTTCGATCCGCAGAAGAAATACCCGGTCGTGATTTACGTCTACGGCGGGCCGCACGTGCAGCTCGTGACCGATTCGTGGCTCGGCGGCGGCAACCTCTGGATGCACCTGATGGCGCAAAAAGGCTACGTAGTGTTCACTGTCGATTCGCGTGGGTCGGGTAACCGGGGGCTGAAATTCGAGCAAGCCACTTTCCGACAGCTCGGCACCGCCGAAATGGCCGACCAGCTCAAAGGCGTCGATTACCTGAAAACGCTCCCCTACGTGGATGGCGCCCGAATCGGCGTCCACGGCTGGAGCTTCGGCGGTTTTATGACCACCAGCTTGCTCACCCGCACGCCCGCCAACACGTTCAAAGCCGGCGTAGCGGGTGGCCCCGTCATCGATTGGAAATTCTACGAAGTGATGTACACCGAGCGGTATATGGACACGCCGCAGGAAAACCCGGAAGGCTACAAAACCGCCTCGCTCCTCAACTACGTCCCGAATCTCAAAAACAAGCTCCTGATGATTCACGGCACCGTCGACGACGTGGTGGTGTGGCAGCAGAGCTTGGCGTATGTCAAGAAATGCGTCGATGAGGGCGTGCAGCTCGATTACTTCGTGTACCCCGGTCACCCGCATAATGTGCGCGGGAAAGACCGGGTGCATCTGATGCAGAAAGTGACGAATTATTTTGATGCGAACCTGTGATCGCAGATTTAGCGGATTTTTTGATTTTGATGATTTTCTGATTCGCTGACGCACTGATTTCTGATTCTCTGGCTGATTGATTTCTTATGCCTGATTTTGATGCCGCCCATTTGCGCGCCGCGCTGCGTAAGCTCTCTGATAAGGAGAAAGATGCGCTGCTGCTGCGCTCCATCCGGCGCGATGCGGAGTGGCGCGCTACGCTTGCGTATGAGCTGCTGCCCGCCGTCACGCGCGATACGGTGTATGAGGCCATTACCGGCCGCATTCACGATTTGCTCACCAGCCTGACCGGCTACCAATTGGCGCGGCTGCTGACGAAGGCACTCAAGAAGGCGACGGCCGAAATCAATTACGGGCGGCGGATTACCGGGGAGCGGCAGCTTGAAATCGACCTGTACGCGTATCTGCTGCGCGAGCTGTTCGATAATTATTCCGGCCAGCTCGATTCGCATTATACGCTTTTTTATAAGGCGGTCGCGAAGCTGGTGGTGAAGGTCATCAAGCTCATTCAGAAGTATCTGCACGAAGACCTTTGGCTCGATTACGACGCTGAAATCGCCGATTGGCTGCGGCAGCTCCGCACCCGCACCTACCGCCTCGACGAGCTGAGCTTTGAGCTGCCGACGGGCCTAAGCAGCTAGTTTTGTCGACCGCTTTGGCGCTCCCGTTTCCCCGTTTTTCCTCTCCCATCGTCAACTTCCCCGCCCCCCATGACCACCCGTTTGCTCGAATGCGTACCGAATTTCTCGGAAGGCCGCGACCTCGCCAAAATCGCCCTCATTACCGCTGAGATTGAAGCCGTGGACGGCGTTCGGCTGCTCAACGTCGACCCGGGACGCGCGACGAACCGAACGGTCGTGACGTTCGTAGGGGAGCCGGAAGCGGTGGTGGAAGCGGCGTTTCGGGCTATCAAGAAAGCCGCCGAGGTGATTGATATGCGCCACCACACCGGCGAGCACCCCCGGATGGGCGCGACCGACGTTTGCCCAATGGTGCCGATTTCGGGCCTGACGATGGCCGAAGCTGCCCAATACGCCCGGCAGCTCGGCGAGCGGGTGGGGCAGGAGCTGGGCCTGAGCGGCTATTTCTACGAAGAAGCCGCCACCTCCGACGAGCGCCGTAACCTGAGCACCGTCCGCGCCGGGGAGTACGAAGGGCTGGAAGCGAAGCTGCAAGACCCGCGCTGGAAGCCCGATTTCGGTCCTGCCACGTTCAACGCCGGGGCGGGCGCCACGGTCATCGGTGCCCGCGACTTCCTCGTCGCCTACAACATCAACCTCAACACCACGTCCACCCGCCGCGCCAACGCCATCGCGTTCGATTTGCGCGAGTCGGGCCGCTCGACCAAAAACCCCGACGGCACCACCACCACGCAGCCGGGACTGCTCAAGAGCGTCAAAGGCATCGGCTGGTTTATTGAGGAATACGGCATTGCGCAGGTCAGTCTGAACCTCACGAATATCCGCATTACGCCCGTCCACGAGGCGTTTGATACGGCGGTGAAGGCTGCCGATGCGCGTGGCATCCGCGTCACCGGCTCCGAGCTGGTGGGATTGGTGCCGCTGAATTCGCTCCTTGATGCAGGGCGGTATTTTCTGGAGAAACAGCAGCGTTCGGTCGGCGTGAGCGAGGCGGAGCTGGTGAAAATCGCCGTCCGCTCCCTCGGGCTGGATGAGCTGGCGCCGTTCGATGCGCAGGAGCGCGTCATCGAGTATAAGATGCGCCAAGCCGACGGTGGCGCGGCGCGTCGCTTGGTTTCGATGAGCTTGGCGGCGCTTGCCGACGAGACGGCTTCCGAATCGCCAGCTCCCGGCGGTGGGTCTATTGCGGCGGCGGTTGGTGCGTTGGGCGCCGCCCTCGGCACGATGGTGGCGAACCTGAGCGCACACAAGCGCGGCTGGGACGACCGCTGGGCCTTCTTCTCCGACCACGCCGCGCACGGCCAACGGCGCAAAGACGCCCTGCTGGCGCTCGTCGATGCCGATACCGCCGCGTTCAATCAGATTATGGCGTGCTTCGGAATGCCGAATAAATCGGACGCCGAAAAAGCCGCCCGCAAAGCCGCCATTCAGGCTGCCACGAAGGGCGCCATCGAAACGCCCCTCCGCGTAATGGAAGAAGCGCTGGCGAGTATGGACGTCATCGAGGCGATGGCGCGCGACGGGCAGCCGTCCTCCGTGACCGATGCGGGCGTGGGCGCCGCTTGTGCCCGCACGGCCGTGTTGGGCGCCGCGCTCAACGTGCAGGTCAACGTGGGGGATTTGGAAGACGCCGATTTCAAAGCCGATGCCTTGGCCCGCGCCGCGCAAATGCTGGCCGAAGCTGAGCGGCGGGAAGGAGAGATTCTGGCCGTGGTGCGGCAGAAATTGGGGATGTAACTCCCCGCGCCTGCTCGCGCTTCCACCGAATCAACCATCAAAAATCGCCTTTCCAATGACCATCCGTACCGGCTTCGGCTACGACGTTCACCAATTGCAGCCGGGCTTGCCGTTCTGGCTCGGCGGCATTGAGGTGCCGCACACGCACGGCGCCCTCGGCCATTCCGACGCCGACGTGCTCCTCCACGTCATCTGCGACGCGCTCCTCGGCGCCGCCAACCTGCGCGATATCGGCTTCCATTTCCCCGATACCGACCCGCAGTACAAGGGCATCGACTCAAAAAAGCTCCTCGCCGGCGTGATGACGCTGCTGCGCGAGCGCGGTTGGCGGCTGGGCAACATCGACTCCACGGTTTGTCTGGAAGCGCCGAAAGTTAACCCCCACATCCCCGCCATGCAGGCGTGCATTGCGGAAGTGATGGGCGTCGAGGCCGACCAAGTCTCCATCAAAGCCACCACCACCGAAAAGCTCGGCTTCGTGGGGCGGCGTGAGGGCGTGGCGGCTTATGCTACCGTCCTGATTCTGAAGGATTGATTTCGTCTGGGTTTGATCTCCCACGAATTTCATAGATTTTACACGAATTCAAGCAGGTTGTTGCTGAGTAAATTCGTGTCAAAATTCCTGAAATTCGTGGGAGTCTTACTCTTGGCTGTGGATCTTACTACCACGGCTCTCAATGCTTTTGCTTGCATTTGATCTCCCACGAATTTCATAGATTTTACACGAATTCAAGCAGGTTGTTGCTGAACAAATTCGTGTCAAAATTCCTGAAATTCGTGGGAGCCCTCACAACCCTCACAATGGACCCCACCGCCCCCCTGCCCCGTCGCTTAGGCTTGCTGCCCGCTACGGCGCTCAATATGATTGATATGGTGGGCATCGGCCCGTTCGTCACGTTGCCGCTGGTGATGGGGATGATGGGACCAAATTTCCTGCTGGCGTGGCTCGTCGGCGCGGCGCTTGCGCTGGTTGATGGGCTGGTTTGGAGCGAGCTGGGCGCGGCTCATCCGGAGGCCGGGGGTTCCTACCGGTTCCTCAAGCTCGCGTATGGCGAGCGGACTTGGGGGCGGTTGTTGTCGTTTCTCTACGTCTGGCAGACGCTCGTGCAGGCGCCGCTGGTGCTGGCGTCGGGCGCTATCGGTTTTGCCCAATACTTCGGCTATCTGGTGCCAATGGACGCTTGGTGGCAGCCGAAAGCTGTGGCGGGCGGCGTAGTGCTGCTGATCGTGGCGCTCCTGTACCGCCGTATTGAGGACATTGGGCGCTTGGGCGTCGTGCTGTGGGTGGCGGTTTTGGCGCTGATGGGCTGGCTGATTTTCGGCGGCGTCACGCATCCGCTGCATTCCGTGGCGTGGCTCCCGGCGGGCGGAATCGGGGAGGGGCTGCCGGCGGTGCTGCTGTCGGCGGCGCTCGGACAGGCTACCGTCAAGACGATTTACTCTTACCTCGGCTATTACAACGTCTGCCACCTCGGCGGGGAGATTAAGAACCCGTCGCGCAATATTCCGCGCGCTATTTTCCTGAGTATCCTCGGCATCATGGCGCTCTATCTGGCGATGAACTGGGCGGTCGGCTCGGTAATTACGTGGCAGGAGGTGCGCGGTTGGCAGGCGGCGGCGGGCGGGGCGCCGGATAAGTCGCAGTTCATCGTGAGCGTTTTTGTGGAGCGGCTCTACGGCCACGGCGCGGCGCAAATCGCCACGGCGATGGTGCTGTTGGTGGCGTTCGCGTCGCTGTTTGCCGTGCTGCTCGGCTACTCGCGGATTCCGTACGCGGCGGCGGCGGATGGCGAGTTCCTCGAAATCTTCGGCCGTCTGCATCCGACCAAGAAATTCCCGCACGTCTCGCTGCTGATTCTGGGCGGCGTGGGGTTCGTATTCAGCTTATTATTCCGGCTCGGGGAAGTGATTTCAGCGATTCTCGCGATGCGGATTCTGGTGCAGTTCGTCGGGCAGGCCATTGGGCTGATGGTGCTGCGCTACCGGCGCGGCTCCGCTTCGCTGCCCTTCAAGATGCCGCTCTACCCGCTGCCCGTGATCCTGGCGGTGGCCGTGTGGCTCTGGCTCTTTTACCGCATCGAAGGCGGCATCGTGTTCGGGCCGGCCGAAGCGCCCACGTTCACGCTGCCCTTCCAAGGGGCGGCGCTCGTGATGATGGCGCTCGGCACGGGCGTATTCCTGCTGAAAAGCCGCGCTAGCAAGCAGTGGCCTTTCGAGGCGCCACCGTCGGCCTGAGCCTTGCGTGAGCCTCGCGTGAGCCTCCTCGCTGGACTGGTGATAAATCCCTAATTTTACCAGACCGCTCGAATATCCGACGGTCATGTTTTATTTTCTCTCCTTTTAGCCGCTCTGCGCTATCCCCCCCATTCTATGGCTTACCCTCACCTCTTACCGCGCACGTTAGCTGCTGCGGGTATTCTGGCGCTGCTGACAGCAACGGCCTGCTCTAAAAAAAACGATCCCGACAACACCGTAGCCCTCCCCAAAACCCAGATGCTGCGTCGGCAGGAGTGGGCGCTTGGAGAAGTCACGTCGACGACGCGCGTCAGTGTCGGCGGTGGGGCGCCCCGGACCGAGCTTTTGTCTGTTATGACTGAGTGCGACCGCGATAACGTTTTTGAGTTTTACGATAACGGCGTGTACAACGTCCTCGCCAACGATATCAAATGCACCACGACCGAACCGAGTAAAAAAACCGGCACCTGGGCGTTCACCGAATCAGAATCAAAGCTCGTGACCGTGCTGAACGGCCAAACAGTCACCAGCGACGTGCTGGCCGTCTCCGATACTCTGATCCAGATCCGTGGCCCAGTCACCGTTCAGGGCGCGACGTACACAGCCGTCAGCTCGTATTACCCGAACCGCAACCCAGTTCGCCTCAGTATGCTGACCAGGACGCGCGGCTGGCGCGTTACCGGGTGGAAGTATACACCCGCTACCGGGCCTGATGTCGACCGTTACCCCACTATGACGGCGTGTGTGCGCGACGATATTTACAAGTTCAGCTCCGACTTTACGAATTACCTCGACGATAATACGTCGATTTGTGTCTCCCCGACCACCAATATGCCCGAGCCACGCTCCATTTCCGGTGACTGGACGTTTGGACTAGTGCGCCGCTACTTAACCTCATCAAGAGGAGTAATCGCATCCACTTCCGCGAAACCGTGGACTATCCTGATTTTTACCCCAACCAATCTGGTCATTACGCGTGATGCGCAGCCCACGTACCTCTCCGAAACGATTACCCTGACGGCGCAATAGAATCGAAATCGGAATCAAAAGCTCCTAGAGAAGCTCCCCAAAAAGTAAAAATCCCCGCCCCAGCAATCAGCCGGGGCGGGGATTTTTTTATTCCGAAGACCGGCCAGAAAACCGGCCTTCGTTCTCTACTTCCGAAGCTCGAACCTACTCAATCACCACTTGGCGGGTGAGTGGGGCGGCATCGGCGGCGGTGAGGCGGAGCGTGTAGGCACCGGCCCGCAGCGCGCGGGTATCGAGGTGGAGGTTGGCGGTTTCACCCTTGACGGCGGCCGTTTGGCGCAGCACGTTGCGGCCGAGGGCATCGAAGAGGGTCACTTCTACGCTGGTGCCGCGCACGCCGAGGGCGCTCACTTGCAGCGCGGCACCCGTGCCCACTGGGTTCGGGAATACGTCGAGGCTGGTGGTAGCGAGCGATGGCGCATCCACGCCGCCCCGCCCGAAACGGAGGGCAAAGCGCGTTAGATCCTCACCGGTGCGGGTGGTCGTGAAACGCACGGTCGGCTGGGTGGTGAGGTCGTAGGTGGTGCCGGTGAGCTTGTCGAGGAGCACCACGGCGGTGCCCGGTGCGAAGCTGCGCAGGGCAGCGGCGGTCAGCTCATAGGTGCCGACGGTCGGCGTCACGATGCCGAGCGCCACGGTGGCGGCAGCGGCTTGTTCAGCAGGGAGGCCGTTGATGGCCAGCTCCTGACCGCGAGCGAGGGTGAAGATCGAGGCCGATTCGCCCTCGGCGCGCATTTTCCGGGCGTCGAAGGTGCGGTCTGAGGCGGCGGTGGCGCCGTCCTGGAAGTACACAAAGGCTTCGTCGGCGGTGGCGAGCGGCTGGTCGGCGCGGTGCAGCGTGAGGTGCGCCGTTGGGCGCGCATCCGGTGCGGCGCGGTAGTGCGCGGGGTTCGCGTAGGTGGTCAGACGGGCCGCGTTCTGGAACGTGAACGTGACCGGGCCAGCCCCCGTGATTTCAGCGAAGAACGCCTGACCCATCGGCACCAGATCGGTGCCGGGGGCGCCCACGCCGTTGGTGTACTGCGTGTAAGTGCCGTTGGCGCCGCCCGTGGTGCGGAACACGCTGATGGTCGGGCTCATCCCGGCAGGTACCGTTACCAGATCCCAGTTGATGGGCGATGGGTACGGGTTGCCGAGCAGGTGCCAGCCGGTTTTGCCGTTGCTGCCGGTGCGGGTCAGACCCGAAACTGCTACTGGGCCGTTCGTGAGCGTGCCCACAAAATCAGGCTTGGTCGTGCCGGGCATCGCCACCGAATAGCCGAGGCCGGGAACCATCGGCGAAGCCAACGAAGCAGGCGAGTAATAGCCGTCGGCGAACGAGGCACCGGGACGGGTCTCATCGAAACCGAAGATGTTCGGGTACGGCGAAACCGTCGCCAGTGGGTTCGGAGCCGTGTTGTACGCCGGGTTCACGATGGGCGTGAAGCCCGGAGCCGCCAGATCCGCAAACGTGGTGTTGCTCACGGGGGCGCTCAGGTGGCGGTAACCGATGCCCGGCACCGTTGGGCCGCCCGGGCCGACCGTGTTGATGTAGCGCTGCACCGTGGCCGTGCCGACCACCACACCGCCGTTGTTCACCACCATCGCGGTGGTGGAAATGTCGCTCACGAGCGTCAATGGCCGACCATTCGTGGTGAGGTCGAAATCGAGGCCCAGCACTTGCTGCACCGCGATGCCCGAAGCACCCACCGCAAGGGCCGCGCCCCCGGCGCCCGTTACCCGCAGGCTGCCGAACCGTGTGGTGCCGCTACCGCCAAGCGTCTGCTGCGATGGCAGGATCAGGTTCGTCGACGACGACCGGTTGCTGTTCAGGGTACCGTTGTTGAGCACCGCGCCGTTCACATTGAACGTGGCGTTGGCGGCCAGCGACAGCGTGGCGCCCGTATTGATGATGACGGCCGCCGCGCCACCCGTCCCGGTCAGGGTCGGCTGATTGATCGGCTCGCTCGGGATGACGATAGGCGTCGCAGTGGTCGGAATCTGATTCGGCGACCAGTTCCCCGCCGTGTTGTAGTTGATGCTCAGGGCGCCAGTCCACGTCGCCACAACGGGCAGGCGCAGCGCCAAGTCGCGGATCGCAATCCCCCCGCCGATGCGGCTCAGCAGCGTCGCGCTGCCGGTGCCGAGGTTCACCGTGTAGAGGTTGTCGAAGGTGGCGGCTTCGGGGTTGGCGCCGGCCACGTTGGCCGTCAGGTACGCCGTGTTGCTCGGGCCACTCACGTTATAGAGAATGTCGAGGTCGACGCTGCGGTCGCTCGGGTTGAGGGTGATGTTGAGCGGGCCGACCGTGTTCTGCGTGCCGCTGTTCGGCGGTATCTGCGTGTTCAGGGTTGCGAGCTGCTCATCAATCGTGTAGAGCGTGGTGGTAGTGCTCCCGACGAACGAGTTCGTGTAACCCCCCGCGCCAATGGCAGGCGGGGTGCCGGCGTTTACGTCGCCGGGGGCGTAAGTCAAATCACCATCGGTGAAGACCACCAACCCGGTCGTTGGGTGGAGGCGGAAGTTCTTCCCGTTCGAGCTAACCACGCGGATACGGTCGACGGTCGGGTTGAAATCGAAGCCGATCTGAGCCGCACCCACGCCCGTCAGGGTCACAGGGCCGGCGCCGATGGCCGTTGCTACGCCCGTGCTGGGCGCCACTACGTACAGGCGGGCGCTGCTGGTGCCGGCGTCATAGCCAAGCGCATACAGCTCGCCGGTGGCGGGGCGGGTATCAAAACCGACAATCTGCGGCTCCGTAACGCCCGTAATCGGGCGCAGAGCGCGGATGAACGTGGGGTTATCGGTATCGAAGGTGACGAACGCGGCCGCTGTCGCCTGCAAAGCCCACGCGATGGTGCCCGTCACGGGCGGCGCGGTGCGGTCGATGCGGGCCGCGACGTCGACGATTGGCGTCGCGCTCGGCGTCGGCGACCCGACGGCGCCCTGATTCGTAATCGTGCCCGTCGCGAAATTGATCGTGCCGAGGAGGTTGACGAACGTACCGCCGCCAGCGTCATAAGTACCTACCGCGTACCCGGTCTGGGTGCCGTTGGTGAGGTCGTTGAAGATGTCGAAATCGAGGTCGGTGAGCGCTGGTTGCGAGTTCGCGTTCGCGGTATTGAGCGTACCCGAGTTCGGCGGATTCTGGGTGCTGAGGATGACCTGCGTCAGGCCCACCGACGGCGTATTCGCCACTAGGTCCGCATCGAACAGCGTCGTGCTCGTGGCGCCCAGATACGAGTTGGTGTACGCCACCGCGCTCACGTTCGGGTTGCGGGCGGCGTTCGCGTCGGCGGGCGCATACGCCAGATTACCGTCGGTGAAGGCCACGCCGCCGGTCAGCGGGTTCAGCCGGAAGTTGGCGTTGATATCAGCCGAAACCACCCGAATCCGGTCGACGGTCGGGTTGAAGTCGAAGCCGATATTAGCCGCACTCTCCGCGCCGAGCGCAATCGAGAACGCCGCCGCACCGAGCGGCGTCGCCACGGCGGTGCTGAGGTTGATGGTATACAGGCGGCCCGTAGACGTAGCCTGATCATACCCGAGCGCCACCAGCTCGCCGGTAGCAGGGCGGAAGTCCATCCCCACCACCGTCTGGCCCGCCGTCACACCCGTGATGGTGCCCAGCGTGGTAAGGGTTCCCGGCGTGGCCGAGGAGAAGGACACGAGCGAGTTGTTCGTTCGTAACCCATAAATCGTGGCTTGCCCGAAGGCCGAGGCCACGGGGAAGGCGCCAATACCGAAAGCCATGAGGGTGGCTTTCCAAAGGGAGAATTTTCTCATCTTATGGACGTGTAAGGGGTAAAGGGAAAATTGAAAAAAATGGAGCTGCTGAATTGGGTAAACCAAGCGCTACGGCCCGGAAACGATGCCTACGAGTCGGCGTCTTAACTTCCAAGTCGGCCCGCTGCCCGCCACGGGCCACCGGAACCGGCCGAACCGCTGGAAGCCCGCGTTACGGGCGTTTTCAATCTTTGGTTTCGTGTAAATACATTCACAATAAACAAGCAAATTACTTGGCTCTGAGGCCCGTATTTGACCAAAGGGAGCAAAACCTAGGTCGAAGGGAGCCGAGACGGTTTCCAACGGAAAGAAGGCGGGCGACGAGGGGGCTGAAAAAAATTTCTCTCGCTGTGCAGCAGCAGGGTAGAATGCATCGCGCGTGGGCTCTGCCCCGTGCGGGCTACTACCTGTGCGGGCTACTATTAAGAATGAATCGCGCGGGGCTCTGCCCCGTGCGGGCTATTCGCGGGACTCTGGCCCGCCACTCCTACGTATCCGGCACCGTCCCGGTGCCGGTTTTGCTGAGGCCATTCGCCTCTCAACCACCGGCACCGAGACGGTGCCGGGTACGTAAAACCAGCACCGCGACGGACGAACGTACCCGCGTGTGCCCGGGGTAGCCGTCGCTGCGCGCCGTCAACCCCGGGCTTTGGAGAAGAACCCCGTTGGGGTTCCCCGATGCCATGCGTACTCCGAACCCCAACGGGGTTCTATTCCAAAGCCCGGGGTTGATTTCGCAGAAATCTACCCCGGGCTACGCGCCGCCAACCCCGGGCTACGCGCCGCCAACCCCGGGCTACGCGCCGCCAACCCCGGGCTACGCGCCGCCAACCTCGGGCTACGCGCCGCCAACCCCGGGCTACGCGCCGCCAACCCCGGGCTACGCGTTCCACCCACTTCCCCAGAGCGTCCGAGAAATTTTCCCGAACCGTCGGGAAGCTTCCACAAACCGCCTGAACACCACCCAGAGCACTCAGGAAATTTTCCCGAACGCTCCAGCCACCTCCCAGAGCATCCGGGAAATTTTCCCGAACCGCCGGGAAACTTCCACGAACCGCCTGAACACCACTCAGAGCACTCAGGAAATTTTCCCGAACGCTCCAGCCACTTCCCAGAGCATCCGGGAAATTTTCCTGGACGGCATGGACAGGCTACCGGCGGTTCGGGAAATTTTCCCGAACACTCCAGCCATCACCCAGAGCATCCGGGAAATTTTCCCGAACGGCACGGAAAGGCTCCCGGCGACCCGGGAAATTTTCCCAGAAGCTCCCCGCTATAAACTTTTTTCACCTCCACGTAGGGGTCACCGGCACGGGTCGGTATCAAGGAAGCAGAAACCCGATGAGCGCCGCACGGGCGCCGGGCTAATTCAGGCGACAGCCCCCCCCCAACCCCTTTTGCTATGTTGAACCAACAGCTTCGGCTTTCCGGCGCCCCCGCGCTCCTGCTGACCCTGCTGCTCACCGGCCCTGCGTTCGCGCAGACGCCGTCGGCCCCGGCTTCGAATACCCGTCAGGCCGCGCAAACCGCCCTCGTGACGGTGCGCGGGCACCTGAAAGATGCGGCTTCCGGCGAGGCGCTTATTGGCGCGTCGGTGGGCGTGCGGGAGCGGCCGGGCGTCGGGGCAGTCGCGAACGAGTACGGGTTTTATTCCCTCTCGCTCCCGGCGGGCCAATACACACTGGTGCTGCGCGGCCTCGGCTTCGGCGCCCAAGAGCGGCGCGTCACGCTCACGGCGGGCCAAAACCAGACCCTCGACGTGGAGCTGCGCGCCGATGGGCAACAGCTCGAAGAAGTGGTGATTGCCTCGGAGCGGCAAGACCGCAACGTCACGTCCACCGAGATGGGCACGATGCAGATTAAAGCCTCGGAGCTGAAGAAAATACCCGCCCTGCTCGGCGAAGTCGATATTATTCGCGCCGTGCAATTGATGCCCGGCGTGCAGACGGCCGGGGAAGGCACGGGCGGTTTCTACGTGCGCGGCGGCGGCGTAGACCAGAATCTGGTCCTGCTCGATGAGGCGACGGTGTATAATGCGTCCCACTTGATGGGTTTCTTCTCGGTTTTTAATGCCGATGCCATCAAGGATGTGCAGCTGATTAAAGGCGGAATTGGGGCCGAATACGGCGGGCGGCTCTCGTCGGTGCTTGATATCCGGATGAAGGATGGCAACGCGAAACGCGTGGCCGGAGAGGGCGGAATCGGGTCGATTTCGTCGCGTCTGACGCTGGAAGGCAATCTCGGCAAGCGCGGCCCCGTCGATTCGGCCGGGAACCGCGCCCCCGCGCCCGGCTCGTGGATGGTGGCCGGGCGCCGCACGTACGCCGACGTGTTCTTCAAGCTCGCGAAGGATAAAAATATCCGCGATAACACCCTCTATTTCTACGACCTGAATATGAAGGCGAATTACAAGCTCACCGACCGCGACCAGCTCTTCGTGAGCGGGTATTTCGGGCGCGATGTGAGCAGTAACAGCTCGTTCGGGTTCGATTGGGGCAACGCCACCGGCACCGTCCGCTGGAACCACCTGATTTCCGACCGCCTCTTCTCGAACACCACCGCCATCTTCTCGGATTTCAACTATTCGCTCGGCTCCCGCGAGGCGGCATCGGAATTTACGTGGAAGTCGCACATCCGCGATTATTCGCTCAAGCAGGACTTCACCTTCTACCTCAACCCGAGCAACACGCTCCGTTTCGGCGCTATCGGCACGCTCCACCGCTTTTTGCCGGGGGATATTACGCCGGGGCCGCAATCGTACCTCAATGCCATTAAATTGAAGGGGTCGAACGCATCGGAAGGTGCCGTGTACATCGCCAACGAGCAGAAATTCACCCCCCGCCTGACCGTCAATTACGGCCTGCGCCTGAGCGGCTACGCCAACACGGGCGCCGCGAAGGTCTATAAATACGCGTCCGAGGAAGCCAATGCACCGTCGGATACTATTTCGTATAAAGCGGGCGAAATAATCAAAACCTACGGCGGCATCGAGCCGCGCCTCGCCGCCACGTACTCGCTCACGGAAAGCTCCAGCGTGAAGGCGTCGTACAACCGCACCCGCCAATACCTGCACCTGCTGAGCAATACCACGGCCTCGCTCCCGTTCGACGTCTGGACGCCCGCCACCGCCAGCATCCCGCCGCAGACGGCGAATCAGGTCGCCATCGGGTACTTCCGCAACTTCCACGACAATATGTTCGAGGCGTCCTTCGAGACTTATTACAAGACGATGGACGGCCAAATCGACTACAAAGACAACGCGCAAGTGCTGCTCAATGACCGCGTCGAGCGCGTCATCCTCACCGGCACGGGGCGCTCGTACGGCGCCGAGTTTCTGGTGCGGAAGCAGCGCGGCCCGCTCACGGGGTGGGTGAGCTACACGCTCTCGAAGACCGAGCGCAAAGTCGGCGGCATCAACGAAGACACGTGGTACCCCGTTCGCTACGACCGGCGGCACAACCTCGCCGTCGTGGCGAGCTATCAGGTGGGGCCGCGCCTCAACCTCGGCGCCAACTGGACCTTCGTGACCGGCGGCGCCGTGACGATGCCGGTCGGCCGGTTCGAGTTCGAGGGCGTCGCGTTCCCCTACTATTCCTCGCGCAACGGCTACCGGCTCCCCGCCTACCACCGCCTCGACCTAGCCGCCACCCTCGACGACCGCATCAAGCCCGGTCGCAAATTCCAAGGTTCGTGGACGCTGAGCCTCTACAACGCCTACAACCGCCACAACACGTTCTCCATCTTCTTCCGTGAGAAGGAGAACGCCCCCGGCCAAACCGAGGCCGTCCGGACGTACCTCTTCGGGATCATTCCGAGCGTGACGTACAACTTTCATTTTTAAATCTCCCGCGATTAAATCTCCCACGAATTTCAGAAATTTTAACACGAATTCAATAAAGATCATCCTTGAATTCGTGTTCAAATTCGTGAAATTCGTGGGAAATCCCCCAACTCTCATGAAATTCCACCTGATATTCCCCGCTCTTACGCTGCTCGCCGCTCTCACGTCGTCGTGCGAAGAAGTGATCGATTATAAGCTCCGCGAAACCGACGAAAAGGTCGTCGTGCAGGGGATGATTACCGACCAGCCCGGCCCCTACACCGTGAAAATCACCGGCACAAAAGGCTACCTCGCGGCCGGCGAAGTCCCGACCCGCGACGCTGATTTAGTGACCGTCACCGACGTTGAGGCGAACGTCGTCGATACCCTCCAGCGCACGGCCGCCGGGGTTTACCGCACCACCGCCAAGCTCGGCACCGGCCAAGTCAACCACTCGTACCGCCTCTTGGTAGTGCGCGGCAGTCAGCGCATCGAGGCCACCAGTCGCCTCAAGCCCTGCGCTCCCCTCGATTCCATCATTTTCACCTACCGCTCGCCCCGCACCGATTTGGTCAGCGATTCCGGCTACTACACCACTTTCTTCTTCCGCGAACCTCTCGGCCGCGGCGATTACTACCGCATCAACTTCTTCGAAAACTCCGAGTGGCGCAACCGCAACGAGCTGTTCTTCTTCGACGATGAGCTGTACGACGGCAACTACGGTGAAGTCGAGATCGGCGGCTACCCCAGCCAGATCCGCGACACCATCACCATCCAAATGCTCTCCATCGACCGCCCCGCCTACGATTTCTACACCGGTCTCGCCAACTCGCAATACCAATCCGGCACCCCCTTCGACTCGCCGCCCGCCAACGCCCCCACCAACCTCACCGGCGGCGCGTTGGGCTTCTTCGGCGCCAGTCAGGTGCGCACGGTGAGGCGGGTGATTGGGAAGTAGGGGGGCGTGGCCCGGGGCCGTGTGCCCGGGGTAGATTTCTGCGAAATCAACCCCGGGCTTTGGAGAAGAACCCCGTTGGGGTTCGCATTATGCATG
>JANNMJ010000018.1:0-9544 GCA_031397815.1 Hymenobacteraceae bacterium | reverse complement strand
CCGGGGGCGTTGCCCCCGGCTACCAAACGGTGTCCCCTGACGGGGACGCTCTATCGCCCCTTCAATAACCCGCAACTTGAGTTAATCACTTAATAACGAACATCCTCAGCAACCTTCATAGAAAATAAGCGTCTGCCGATTCAACGGACGTTTCGCACGAGCGCAATGCACGAGCGCGGGTTAGTTGCTTACCATTTTCCCCCTTTCCCTCTCCCCCCAAGAATCCCATGAATAAAGAATTTATACTCGGCCTCCTGACGCTGGCAATCGTGCATTCTACTGTTCAGGCACAGTCGCGGCGCCCTTCTTTGCGGCCCACCGACCGGCGGATTTATAAGCTTATGCCCCCGCCGACGAGCACCGACGCGCCGACTTCGGCGACTCCCCCAACTACCGCCCCGGCAACCAACCGACGGGTGCAGGCGCCTAGCCCGCCTTCATTTGGCCAGCTGATTGGCCAAACCACTTACGACTTGCAGACCAACCGGTCGACTGGTAACCGGATGGCGATGACGAATAACGCGTTATCCGCCGTCTGGACGCAGAACTGTATGATAGGTGGCGGGCCGCTTTTCCCGAACCGGGGCGTTGGCTATAACTACGCCGCCAACGCAACCGGCCCCGGCCCGACCACCTTCGTGAATGGCACGCCCGGAAACTGCGGCGCGGGTTTCGGCACTTTCGGCATTTCCAACACGCGGGTGGGCTGGCCGGAAATCGTTCACTCGAACAACCACGAAGTGGTGGTAGCGCACACGCCCACGCTCGGCCTGAGCCAGATGACGCGCCCCTTCGGCGCGAGTAGCTGGACACAAACGGCGCTGCCGTTTACGCTGAACATCGACGGGCCGGGGCAACCGGCGACCGCCGGTTTCTGGCCGCGGATGGTGGCGAGCGGCAACACGGTCCACCTCCTTTACTGCGATAACCCTCTCGTCGCCCTCACCCCGGCTTCCCCTCCGCAAGCGCCGATTGCCCAGCCGAGCGCGGTGGCGCAGCCGACGGGCGTCGTCAGGCCCCTCCTCTACGCGCGCTCCCTGGATGGTGGCGCGAGCTGGGATAAGGCGAACATCGTGTTGCCGATGTTCGATTACGCCGGGATCGGTTCGGGGGCGCTGCTGCCGGGCGGGGCCGCGAACGATACCGTTCAGCTCGAACCTGATTCTTACGTAGTGGCGGCAAATGGCAACCACGTCGCGGTTTGCATCACGGCGTTGGGGCGCAACGTGGTACTCGCCAAATCGGCGGATGGGGGCACGACGTGGTCGTCGCGGTTGATTATGGGCAATTACACCGATAACGACACGGTCAACGTGCGGACGATCAACGGGCCGGTCACCTCCATCGAAGGCTCCGACGGCTCGATGTCGATGGTCATCGACAATGGCGGTACGGTTCACTGGTTCTCCGGTATTGCTGTAACGCCGGTGCGGAAGCGCACGGGAAGCCCGTATTGGAGTGGAACTGGCCGCTACTTCGAGAACTCCTCTCAGAATTTGCTTTATTGGAACGACCGCGAGCTGGCTAGCTCCAAACCGACTGTAATTGATTCGCTTGATACTTCGTGCCCAAGCTTCCCTTTCCCGTCGTGCTTGCTGGCTGAGGGCGAGGCGGCCTACCAAGCAATCGGTGTTGTGTCAATGCCGACGGCAACGGTGGATACCGCAACCGGCGATGTGTACGTGATTTATTCGGGGGGACGCATAGGAACCTCGAATGATGGCACCCTAGATGGTCAGTTCCATCGCGACCTCTACGTGAAGAAGCTCGAGTTCGCAGGGGGGCAGATCAAGTCTTTCGCGTCGCAAAACATCAGCCGCGACCTGAGAGGTATCCCCGATGGTGCGGCGGCGCAGAACACGGAGGAAAGCGTGTATCCGAGCGCCGTCCACACGCTGCAAAACAACTTCATCCATTACCAGTGGATGGCGGATTTTGAGCCGGGCACGGCGCTTCAGGGCACCCCCGTAGATGCTGAAGTAGAAAACGCCATTGGTTACGACCGACTCGACGTTACGGCCGTGAATTGGCGCACGCCCGTCATCGTGACCCCGACAGCGGTAGTGACCGCGACAGCCGCCGATGTGGCAACCACCGTAGCCGACGCCTCTGTCGCGCCAAACCCCACGACCGGCATCAGCACCCTATCGCTGACGCTGAAGCAGGCGGCCAACGCCACGGTCATTGTGCGGAATCCGCTCGGTCAGGAGGTGCTGCGCGTACCGGCCGGGAACCTGCACACCGGCCTCAACACCATTAATTTAGACCTCTCGGGCCAAGCGGCGGGCGTGTATTTCTACACCGTTTCAGCCGATAGCTTCCTGCTGACCCGGCGGGTGGTGAAGCATTGAGGCGGGGGTGATGGGGGCATTCCGCCGCCGCCAGCCTCGGCGGGGTATCGGCCGGAGCTATTGACACGAATTCGCCCCATTTACCCGCGCCGCGAGAGGGCCGGTAAATGGGGCGAATAATTAGTTCGGAAGTTTGAAATTAAAGCTTACCCGTCTCCACCTCGATCTCCCTTATTCTACCACCACGCGCCGCGTTTGCGCGCCGACGCGCACGGTGTACACGCCCGGCGTCAGGCCTTGAATATCCAGCCGGGTGCGCTCGCCAGTCAGATTAAACGTCCGGACTACGCGGCCCACGCCATCGAGGAGGGTGCCCGTGGTGGTGGTGGTGCCGGTGATAGCGGGCGTCGTCAGCCAGAGGGCGCCGTGGGCGGGGTTGGGGCTGAGGGAGAGCGCGGCGGGCGCGGCGGCGTCGGGCGAGGTGCTGAGGAGCTGGGTGGAGATATCGGCCACGAAGGCATTGCTATTGAACGAACCGACGGTTGTGCCGATGAGCGTGCGGGTGGCATCGATGCTCAGGGTGGCGCTGTTGAAGTTGCCGCACATAAACAGCTTTCCGCTCGATGGCGCGATTGCAAGGGCATTGACTTGGTCGAGATTGCTGGTCCCGCCGAAAACAACCGCCGCTTGCTGGGTGCCACTGGCGCTCAAGCGCAGCACCACCCCATCGCGCCCACCTACATTGGTCAACGGCAGCCCCACTGTATTCCGGGCGCCAAACCAGCCGCCTACGTACACCGAACCGGCATTATCGGCGCATACGGCGTAAGCGCCATCGTCGGAGCGACTTCCTACCTGCTGCGCCCACTGCCATTGGCCTTGCGCATCGAGCTTAGCCACGAACATATCGGTCCGACCGACGCTGGTCATGGTGATGGGGCCGAGTTGCATGCTGCCTTCAAAAGACCCCGTCAGGTAGACGTTTCCGGCGGCATCGTTGGTATGGTCGCCGACCCATTCAGTACCGATGCTGCCGATCAGCTTCGCCCACTGCCACGTACGGCCCGCCGTCAAGCGAGCGACGAAAATGTCGCTACCGCCCACCGGGCTTAGCGCCGTGGCGCCAAACGTCGTCGGGCTGCTGGTGATGCCGCTCACGATCATCCCGCCGCTCCCATCCGACGACACCATTCCGCCCAGAAATACCACGCCGCTGCTGCTCACCGGCTCCACCCACCGCCACTGACCACCCGCGCTCAGGCGACCGGCGAACACACCGGCCGAGATACCGGGGAGCGTCAAGGGGCCAACAGTTACATCGTTGCCTTTGTATAACCCGCTCACGAGCACATCGCCACTGGCAGGTTCAATGGCTACCCCCAGCATCATTGTTTCGCCGAGCGCGTCTAGCCCGATCACCCAGTCCCACTGCCCGCCAGCCGTCAGCTTTGCTACATAACCCTGCCCCGTCGTCAGCTGCTGCGTAAGGGTGTTGGTGCCGAATACGGCCGAAGAGGTGCCAGCAGAAAGGTCCATACTGCACTCACCGGCAATCAGAACGTCGCCATTCGGTAGCAGTGCCAAGCCAAGTACGTTGTCAATTCGGGTACCTCCCGCTGCCACCACCCATTCCCAAATGCCCGCAGCCGAACGCCGCGCGACGAATATGTCCAGACTGCCCCTGCTGAGCAGCGTGGTGGTGCCGATGGTCAGGGTACCTTGAAATTCCCCAGCTACCGTCACGTTCCCCGCCGGGTCGACGACCGTCTTCCATAACCGGGTATCGGGCGTTCCCGCCAGCGCTTCCGCCCATTGCGCTTGCGCGGTGTGTGCGGCGGTGAGGAATAAAAAGGCTAACGTCAGCAAGCGAAATAGCTTCCGATGGAAAAGGTGGTGAATGGTCATTTTATTTTAAGCAAGAAAAAGAGTTTACTGCGACAATATCGGCACTAAACTGCCTTTCCCCACGCCACCTACTCCCCCATCCCCGTCACGTCCTCCGCGTAATCGTACTCGAAGTCTTCGCAGTCGATGCGGCGCTGGGGCTTGGTTTTGGGGGCTTGCGTGGGGTCGCCCTTGCGCTTGGCGGCGAGGAGCTTTTGCACGAGGCGGGCGCGCTCCTGGTCGCGGCGGGCGCGAAGGGCGGCATCCTGGTCGAGGGAATAGTAGCAGCGGCCGTCGACGTAGGTGCGCTCACAGCGGGCGTAGATGCTGAGGGGGTGGGCGCTCCAGAGGACGAGGTCGGCGTCTTTCCCGACTTTGATCGACCCCATGCGGTCGTCCAAGTGGAGCATGCGGGCGGGGTTGATGGTGACGGTTTTGAGGGCTTCTTCCTCCGATAAACCGCCGTATTTCACCGTTTTCGCCGCTTCTTGGTTCAGGCGACGGGCCATTTCGTGGTCGTCGGAATTGATCGCGACGTTCAGGCCCGCGTCGTGCATAATCGCCGCGTTGTACGGAATCGCTTCTTTCACCTCATTCTTATACGCCCACCAATCCGAGAACGTCGACGCGTTCGCGCCGTGCGCTTTCATTTTGTCGGCCACTTTATAGCCTTCGAGGATGTGCGTGAAGGTATTCACCTTGAACCCGTTGCGGTCGGCGGCCTTCATCAGCATATTAATTTCCGACTGCACGTACGAGTGGCAGGTGATGAACCGCCGTCCGCGCAGAATCTCCACAAGGGCATCCAGCTCCAAATCCCGACGCGGCGCGGCGGCCGTGGCGCGGGCCTTCTGGCTCAGGCGCTCCCACGCGGTTTGGCGCGCCTCGTACTCCTTGGCGCGCTGGAAGGCATCGTCGATGACCTGCTCGACCCCCATCCGGCTCTGCGGGAAACGAATCGTGTTGGCGTCGCCCCAGTTGCTCTGCTTCACGTTTTCGCCGAGGGCGAACTTGATGAAACCCGGCGCATCCTTGATTTTCAGCTCTTCCGGCCCCACGCCCCACCGCAGCTTGATGAGCGCCGATTGCCCGCCAATCGTATTCGCCGAGCCGTGCAGAAGCTGCGCGGCAATCTTACCGCCCGCGAGCTGCCGGTAGATCGTGATATCGTCAGGGTCGACCACATCGTTGATCCGCACTTCCGCCGTCACGCTTTGCGTCCCCTCGTTCACGCCCTCGCTGATGGCAATGTGCGAGTGCTCATCTAAAATGCCCGGCGTGAGGTGCCGCCCGGTGCCGTCGATGACGCGGGCGCCCTTCGGCTCTTTCAGCCCCTTCCCGACGGCCGCAATCCGCCCGTCGGCGCCAATCAGCACGTCGGCGCCGTCGAGCTTCCCGGCCGCATCGCTCGTCCAGACGGTGGCGTTACGGATCAGGACGACCTCGTTTTTCGGCGCTTCCAGCAGCCCAAACGCCCCCAGCGGGTACGTGAGCGCGCCCAGCACGGGCGGCACCACCTTCGCCGTATCGCGGCGAGCGGCCTCTGTCCGCGCCTGTTGCAGCACCGCATTCCAGCGAACGGCGGCGGGAGTAGCGCCCGCCAAATCGGCCTGTCCGCCGAAGCCGTTGCCCGTGTAAAAACCCGTCAGCCGAATGCTGACTTGGGCGGCAGAAGGTGCCGTTTTTTCCTTCGGAGAAGCCGCCGCAGGAGTGGCCGATTTAGGCGAATACGTGAGGGTCACATTCTCGCCGACGAAGCTGATATTGGCCTTGGCGGTGTCGCCGGGGGCGTTCACGAGGCGGGCTTCCGGGCCGTCGGGCTTGCCCTGAATCAGGAGCGTGCGCTCGGGTTGGCCCTGCACGGTGAGGCGGTAAACACCTCGGTAATCGGTGGGCAGGGTGGTGACGGGGAAGCGGTCGCCCTGCACCCACGAGTCGAGCACGACGGCGTTTTCCTGAAACACGGGCGCCGTGGTGATGAAGAAGCTCGCGTCCATCCCCGGCCGCAGCGCCCCGACGTGATCGGTGGCACCGAGGAACGTGGCGGGCGTGACGGTCAGGGCTTTAAGGGCGTCGGCTTCGCTCAGGCCGTGCAGCACGGCTTTCCGCAGATTCGGCCAAAACTGGCTTTTATCCTTCAGGCCCGCCGTGGTGAGCGCCATCGGAATGCCCGCGCGCGCCACGGCGCCGGGGTTAGTGGGCGCCAGCTCCCAGTGTTGCAGGTATTCGAGGGGGATGTCGTCGGCGTCGTACACGTCCTCCACGTTGTAGGCGTCGGGGAAGTTGAGCGGCACGATGAGCGTGGCGCCGGTGGCCTTCACCTCGCGGATGCGCTGGTACTCGTCGCCGGCGGTTTTGAGAATGTAGGGCACCCCGGCCTCATCGCCCACGCGGTCGGCGCGGAGAAGGGAGAGCTTGTCGCGCACCTGAAAGATGTGCGGCAGACGGCGCTGCCCGCGCACCGCCGCGAGGCTCAGATTCTGCTCGGCGGCGGCGTTTTTCTCCTGCCACGCGGCGTCCAGATACGTCTGCCGAAGGAGCGCAATGGCGCCCATCAGCGATTCGGGGTAGTTCTGGGTCGAAGAGCCTTTATCGAAGGAAAGCCCCGCCGCCGCTTCCGGAATCAAGACCGTCTGGTTCTCGCGCCGCCGCGTGTTGAGCGTCACGAGGGCGCCGGTGCCGCGCATAATGCCGTCCTGCGGGAGCGTGAGCACCGTGCCGAAACCGAGCTTGCGCAGCCCCGCCGCCGCATCCTCCGAAGCCGAAAACTTCTCGATGCCGCGCACCTCGGGCTTGAGCGCCTGATTCCACCCAAACGGCCCGTCCTTATCGGTATCCAGCTGCGGCCCCTGCCGCCGACTGCGCCCCCCCGACGGTGCCGACGGCAGCCCATACCCCGTGTAGGCATCGACGAGCGCGGGGTAAATAAACCGCCCTTTCTGGTCAAGCTCGGTGGTGCCAGCGGGCACCGCCAGCCCCTTCCCCACCGCCACGATGCGGCCGTTCTCGATGAGGAGCGTCGCGTCGTCGAGGCGGGTCTGGTAATCGGCGAAAATGGTGGCGTGGGTGAGCGCGACGCGCCCGGCGCGGTCGTCGCGGGGGCCGTTCGTGGGGAACGTGCCGGGCACCTGCTGCGCCTGCGCGGTAGAGGCCGCGAGGTCGGCGGTGAGCAGGACGAGGCCGCACCAGTAGAGGATTCGCATGAGTCGGGTCGGGATCGAGTCGAGTAGAGGGGAGAATAAGCCGGTAACCTGCTGCGAAAGTTAGGCGCCAACCGGGCGCCCGCCCGCCGCCGGGCCGGGAAACGGCGTCAAACAATCGCCGCGCTTTGGGCGCCCTTTACCCCCAATTTCCGCGCTTTCGTCCAAATTCAGTGGCTAAATCTCTACTTCGTCCGGTATTATTACCATTTCATACGTGTCTGCCCCGGTTTTTGCAGCTATCCCACCATCTTCTCACCCGCTTTCCTTCCCCTAAAAATGGAATTGTATTCTTACCTCTTGTTGCCCACGGGCATCCCGCACACCCCCGCGCTCCGTCAGGCCGAGGCCGATGTGATGGTCGCGCATTTCCTCCACCTCCAGAACCTGCGCGACGGCCGGTTGCTGAACATGGCCGCCGTCGGCGGAAAGGCTGATTTCGGTCTCGTGGTTTTCGCCTCCGATTCCCTCGAAACCGCCCGCCGCACCATGTACGCCGACCCCCTCATCAGCGAAGGCATGATGACCGGCATCTGCGTGCCGTTCCAGTTCGTGCTCAAAGGCGAAACGGTTCCGCAGGAAGTGGTGGCTCTGTAGCCGCCCCGCCTCCTTTCCCCGCTGACTTCCGAAAGGAGTTGAAGCCGTTCCCTTCTGACTGAGGGGGACGGCTTTAATTGTTTTTGGGGGATGGGGAGTGATGTGGGAATGTGGAGATGTGAGGGAGGTGTGATTTCAGATTTTCACGGTAGCCAAACAGCCGTATCCGGCACCGTCCCGGTGCCGTTGGTCAGGGGCGAATTGGCATCAGCAGCTCCGGCACCGAGGCGGTGCCGGGTACGTCAGACGTGCCGGTGAAGGGATGGGGTAAGACACCTTTCTGGTTTTTAATCCGAAACGTTCCGCCCAATTCGGGCCTATATTGCTGAGGCAAACCCTTTTTTCGTTTCTAAAAAATGTCTTCTTCTACCCTTTTCTGTCAGAAGCTACTGCGCTGGCTGATGTTGTTTTTTTTCTGCCTGACTACCGCTCATAGTGTACAGGCGCAATTAGCCGAGGTATTACCAGGGGCGCCCAATGCCAATGTGCAGAAAATCGTTATCGATCTGACGGGAAACATGACAATAGCTGGGAGTTTCCAAGGTACCCTGACCATCGGCACCACTACCCTGACTAGCCAAGGCCAAGAAGACTTGTTTGTGGCGCGCCGGTCGGCTGCTGGCATGTGGGAATGGGCAGTAGCAGGCGGAGGGGGCATCCGTGAATTTCTCCACGGCTTGGTGCTACTGCCGACAGGCGACGTCTGTATTGCTGGAAAATGTAATGCGGGCTCGACTAATGGTGGTGTCTCGGCAACATTTGGCAACACTACGCTTGCGAATGATCAGACTTTCCTAGCCAGGCTCACGCCCAGCGGGCAGTGGGCCAGTGTAAACGGGCTTAATCTGCGCAACGGTGGATCAATAAACGCCATAGCCCTTGAACCCGCTAGCGGCGACGTTCTAGTGGGCGGAGATTACGCCGGTACCAACGTAGCCATTGGGAGCCGAACGTTTCCCGGCTTCTCGGTCGGCTGCTTTGCCGGTCTCTTGAGTGCCGATGGCCAATGGCGCTGGATAGAGCCGGTGAGCAGCACCGGCGTAATCCATTCAATGGGAACGGTATCGTCGGATGGCAACGGGGGGGTGATTATAACCGACTACTTCTCTGACTCGATCACATTCGGTGCCACCACCCTGCGCACTGTAACCTACGATGGCATCTTCATCGCGCACCTAACGGCGGGCCGTACTTGGCAGTGGGCGCAATCCATCGAAAGCCTCTCCAACTACGAAGAGATCACTAATCATACAGTCGATGCCGCTGGAAACATCTACTTGACTGGTTATTTCGCGGGGCACGTGCAATTCGGCATTACCGGTTTTGCCAGCATTGGGATGAACAATGACCTGTTCGTTGCTAAGCTCAACGCGCAGGGCCAGTGGCAATGGGCAAAGCAATTAGGGAGCTTCGGCAACGATTTTGGCACCTCCGTGTGCGTTGATAATACTGGCACAGTGTACGTGGGTGGCACTTTCAGCGACTCGCTTTTTGTGGGTCCTCGGCTGGCCCATGCAGGCGGGACTGATGGAGTCGTACTGCGCTTCGACACCAACGGTACCCCGCAAGCGG
>JANNMJ010000064.1:0-29678 GCA_031397815.1 Hymenobacteraceae bacterium | reverse complement strand
ATTTACCCCCACTATTTTTTTATTTATACTCATTCACTCTTGATATACACTTAATCATTTTTCATTTCCACTCAATATCTTTTCATATCCTCTCAATCACTTTTCAACCCCTCTCAATCACTTTTCAACCCCTCGCAATCACTTTTCAACCCCTCTCAATCACTTTTCAACCTCCCTCAATCACTTTTCAAGCAATCGCATCAATTTCCCACCCCTTCGCATGAAAAACCCATAAAAAAAGCCGAGCAACTGCCCGGCTTTTTTTGATTTCTACAAAATCAAGTCAACTTACATCGTGTACTTCCGCCCTTTGTTCTGCGCTTGCAGATACGTCATGAGCGGCTGGAAATACTCCACCATTGCGCGGGCCGAGAGGTCTTCGCCGGTTGCTTCGCGGAGCATTACGCGCCAATCGCCGGACGCGCCGGGGCGTAGGATGGTTTGCAGAAACTCGCCTACGTCTTTGCTATCGTAGTAATTGGTAGCGTGCGGGTCTTGCTTGAGAATCCGCTTGCTGATGTGGTCGTGGAGCTGAAAGAGGATGACGTACGAGAGCGCATAATCGTAATACTGCGCCGGGTCGTCGTTGATGTGCGTTTTGGTGGCGGGGTCGAGGAACTGCTCGCCGCGCGTGGTTGGTGGGGCGATGCCTTGGTACTGGCTCACCAGCTCCCACCACCGCGCATTCAGCTTGTCGGCGGGCAGATTTTGGGCGTAGAAATCGTGCTCCCACTCCGTCATCGTGCCCGTCGCGAACGGAATAAACGTCACGTAGCTCAGCGCTTCTTTCAGCAGCGTTTGCGTTTGGTCGGTCTGGGCGTCCTTGTCAATCAAGCCCAAACCCACCAAAAACGGCTTCTGCGACGCCGCCAACCCCATCAACGACCCCACCGCCTCGTGGTACGCCCGGTTCGCGCCCTGCCGCAGCAACGGCGGCACCTCGGGGTTTGCGTAGCTCAGATAATAATAAATGTGGCCCAGCTCGTGGTGCGTCGTCTCGTACCATTCCGAGTTCGGCTCGACGCTCATCAGGCTCCGCACGTCGTGGTCGAGGTTCATATGCCACGCCGATGCGTGATTATTCTTTTTATAATCGGCCTTTTCCGGGAGCGGATATAAATCCGATTGCTCGTAAAACGATTCCGGCAGCGCCTCAAACCCGAGGCTCTGATAAAACCGCTCGGCCTGCTTCACCTGCCATTCCGGCCCCTTTTTGGCGAGAACCGCATCCAGATCCAAGCCCTTTACCTCGACCAAGGCGCTCCAATCCTGTCCCCAGCGGTTCGGGAGCCAGTGGGCGGGAAGCTCGTCGGGCACCTGTTTCATCCCGTATTTCTTCGCTAGCTCATACCGCGCCCACGTGTGCAGCTCGCGGTAAAGCGGCCGTAATTCCTGATTGATTTTACGCGTCAGCGCGAGCATCTCTTCCCGCGAAAGGCCATAATCGGAGACCTGATACGTGAAATAATCGGAGTAGCCGAGCGCTCCCACCACTTCGTTCCGCAGCTCGCGCAGGTTCAGCAGCCCATCTCGCAGGGTCGGCCCGACGGCTTTCGAGGCTTCCCAAGCTGCCAGTCGCTTTTTCGGGTTTTTCTCCTTTCGCAATAAATCGTCGAGGTCGTTCGTCGTGACCGTCTTGCCGTTGTACTTGTACTCGTAGCCATAAAGCTGCTCCGTTTGCTGCGTTTCGGCCTTGATGCGGCGTTTCACCACATCCGCCACCGTCTGCGGCGACGAAGCGGCATTATAAAGCGCCACCTCCAGCTGCTTGACCTGCAACGGCGTCAGCGCGTCGCGGTGCCCCAGCAATTCCCGAATCCGCCGAATATTTTCCGCCGACCCCTGAAAAGCCGCCATCGCCTCATTCGCCGCCCGCGTAGCCAGCGCATTCGTCGAATCCCCCGCCACGATGTGCGTATTCGAGCGCCATTCCGCCTCCGACGACCGCGTGTAAAGCCGCACATATTCAGCCGAATACCCTTGCAGGAACGTCTCGGCATCAGCGCGCCAATCGGTTTTGGGCGCGGCGGTCGGTTGCGAAGCAGCATTCGCCGCCGCATCGGCAGCAGCACTCGCCGACGGCGCGGCGTTTTTGGCAGTGGGCGCGCAGGCAGCCAAAGCAGCCAGCAGCGCAGCGGAGAGAAGGGGACGGTTCATTCCCGGCAAGTTAGCGCCGGGACCAAAGAAGGTCAGCGAACGAGCTGTAGGCCGGGGTAAGCATCGAATTTATCGTCGGCGCTGATGAGCATCGCCTGTTCAGCGAGCGCTATGGTCGTCCATATCGGGTAGCGGGGCGTCGAAGTCAAGCGCAATCCGAATTCGTCCTTTCAAACTCCCCAATACCTGCTGCCGAGCCTCGCGGATAGCCGTCAGCGCTGCCGCTTCCGGAATTCGGTCCTGATGCCGAAAGCGCAGAAATGCAATAAAATCCTGAACCTCCTGCTGCAAATCTGCCGGAAGCGCCTCGATTTCCTGTTGAATGGTGAGTGGCATGGCGACGAATAACTATCAGCGATTTACTAACAATCCTTAACCCACCGAGCCGCGTGTGAAGTTCGCCTCAACCGCGCCGCCCTATCGCCCGCCTAAACGCGCGCCCGAGCCGGGGTAGCGGCAGCACAGAGAAAGGGGACGGTTCATTCCCGGCAAGTTAGCGCCGGGGCCGCACGCCTAAAGGTGGCGCAGCCGGATTTTTTGGGTCGTCACAGTACAGAACATGCCTTTCGGTGTCACTATCTCTTTCGACAATAAACCCAGCAGGGCTTCTGTGATGAGAGCTGTGTCGGGGGCGGCGTAACGCAAATAAATCACACTAATATCGCGGACGTCGTGAGCAAATACCCACTCGCCAAAATCTCTGTCACGAGTGACGATGATGCGCGGTGGAACCTGCCGGGCTAGTTCGATAACCTGATAATCGTCCACGCTCCGATGTAGCTCGGCGACTGAATCAACCGCGTATCCGTGGGCACGCAGGGCGTTGATGATGCGCTGGTCGAGGTTTTCATCGGCTAAAATCACGCAGCTTGGGGCAATAAGTCATCTTCCTCGGAAATGACGGCGGCTGCGTATTGAATGACTGCCTGAATGTCGAGCATTGTCAGTCGCGGGTACATTTCCAGCAGCTCGCCGGGGTCAATGCCTTCCCCGAGAATATCGAGCAATAAAGCTACCGTAAGCCGCGTGCCCTTCACGCAGGGTTTCCCCAGCATAATGCGCGGGTCGGCGCTGATGCGTTCTTGGTAGAGCTTCATAAGTGCAATACTACGTCAGCAAACGAAAGCGGGAATCGGCCTGCTGGAGTTCCCTTTACCCGCGCCGCCCTATCGCCCGCCGAAACGCGCGGCCGAGCCGGGGAAGCGGCCCGGCCACGGCGGGTTTCTGCCGGAGCGCGGTGCTGAGCAGGCCGTACAGCTCAGGGTGATGCTGCGCGAGCTTGTCGGGTTTCTCGAAGAAGCTCTCGACAGCTACCGCGAACAGCTCGGCCTCGTTGGTGCCCGCGTAGGGGCTTAGGATGCCCTTGCCGCGCTGTGCCCGCTGGATTTCGCGGCGCACCACTTCCGTCCAGGCGCCGCGCAGCTCGTCGGGCAAACCGAGGGCGGGGATGCCGTCGATTTTGCCGTCGGCATCGTCGAGGGCGTGGGCGAATTCGTGGATGCCGACGTTCTCGCCGTTCTGCCAATCGCGGAAACCGCGTTCGAGGGCGGCTTTCGAGAGGTGCATATACTGGTCGTCCTGAAAATCGCGTACCGAGCCGAGGAGCGTGCCTTGCAGCGGCACGAACTCGTGATCCGCCTTGTGCTGCTCCTGCCACATATCGGGCACGATGAGGACTTCGCGCAGATTCGGGTACTCCCAATCGGGGAACCCCCAAATCGGAATCACCGCCGACGCCGCCACCAGCACCCGCGTCACATCATCGACCTCCGTCTCGACCCCCGACAGCCGTGTCCGCGCCAGAAAAAGCTGCATCCGGGTCTCGAATCGGCGTTGCTCGCGCTTCGTGAGCGCCCGGTAAAACCCGACGCGCTCCGTCAGGTGCTTGCGCCATTCGAGGGGAAAAGGTGTTTCCAGCACTTCCGCCAACACCCGGTTGCGGCGCGTGAACCACCACCAAAGCGCCACCGCCAGCGCCACTACGCCAATCAGAAAATAAAACTGAGGTGCTGTCATCAGGGGAAAAAGAAGGCTAACGAGCCGTAATAGTCGGCTTTTTCGGACGGAATACGCAAGCAAGCCATTTGTGGCCGGGTATGGCGGGAAAAACCTCCCGACCCGCGCCGCCCCTCACACCGGCACTGAGACAGTGCCGGATACGTAGGACCGGGTTCACATCTCCCTCACATCTCCCTCACATCTCCCCCTTCTCCTTACTTACTAGTTAGTAAGTTCGTCGTATCTTCGTCGGCGATGAAGCCTTCTCCACTGCCCTCCGTTCCCCCCGCTCTGCCCGATACCCGCCGCCGCATCCTCGATGAAGCGGAAGCGTTGCTGCTCACGCGCGGCTTCCAAGCGTTCAGCTACCAGCATATCGCGAAGGCGCTCAACGTGAAGCCCGCCGCGATTCACTATCATTTTCCGACCAAAGACGACCTCGGCGTAGCCCTCATACAGCGGCAGGGCGCGCGTTTGGCGAAATGGCGCACCCTGCCGCGCCTCACCGAGCTAACCCCGGCGGCGCAGTTCGGCGAGCTATTAGAGGTCTACATCTCGCACCTGCGGCGCGAGGGGCAGCTATGCTATTTCGGGTCGCTGTCGGTGGGGTTTGAGGTGCTCGGCGAGCCGATGCGGCAGGAGCTGCGGCGCTTCACCGCCGCCCTTACCGGGTGGGTGACCGAGGTGCTGACGGCCGGACGCGCCACCGGCGAAATCCGGTTTCTGGGCGAACCAGCCGCTAAAGCCGCCCAAATCCTGACCACCCTCGCGGGCGCCCTGCAAGTGGCGCGGGTCTACGACGCCCGCGGCTTCGACCTCATCATCGGCCAGCTCATCGTGGAGCTGCTGCCGAACGGGCTGCCCCCGCGCCCAGCCGCCTGACGGCGGTTTCGGCGCCTCCGCCGCGGCATCAGCTTCTCTATCCCGCTTGCCCTCATGGTCAATCATTTCTCACCCGCTTCCGACCGTTACCCGCTTATGGCGCCTCCTTCCGCTTCCTCATCAGAAAAACCCGCGACGCCCGCCGTGCGGGCGCTTTACCCGTCGATTCCGCCGGGCTTGCGGGCGTTGCGCTTCGGCCTGAATGCCCTGCACCGGGTGTCGCCGGAGTGGGCTTTCCGGGCGGCTTGGCGGCTTTTTATTACGCCGCGTCGGGCGGTGCCGAAGCCGTGGGAAGCCGCCGCGCTCGCCGATGCGCGGGCCACGCGACTGCCGTTCCGGAAGGGGGCGTTGGCGGTGTATGAGTGGGGCGCCCCGGACGGCCCCGCCGTGTTGCTGGTACACGGCTGGGAGCATCGGGCGGCGTTTTGGGGGCTAGCGGCGCGGGCGTTGGCGACGGCCGGTTACCGGGTGGTGGCGTTCGACGGCCCGGCGCACGGGCTGTCCGACGGGCGCCGCACGAATCTGGTCGAGTTCGCGTCCGCCGTGCAGGCCGTCGCCGATTGGGTCGGGGAGCTGCACGGCACGGTCGCTTTCTCGTTTGGTGCCGCCGCCACCACGGCGCTGCCGACGCGCTTCAACGACGGCCGCGACCTGCCGCGTCTCGTGCTGTTGGCGGCGCCCGGCTCACTGCGGGCCGTCGCCGAGCGGTTCGCGAAGCTGCTGAAACTGCCGCCGACGGTCGTCGAGCGGATGTCGCGTCACATCCGCGACCGTTTCGGTCGCGATCCCGACGGTTTCAGCCTTCGCCAATCCGGCCCGCGCCTCGCCGTGCAAAAGGCGCTCATGATTCACGACCGTCACGACGAGTTCGTGCCCTTCCACGAGGCTGAATCAGTTGCCGCCGTATGGCCCGCCCTCTGCTTCGAGCCGACCACCGGCCTCGGCCACAACCAGCTCCTACGCGATTCCGCCGTGATCGCCCGCGTCGTGGAGTTCCTGCGCTGACCGGGCGGAATTTCTGCTTATGCCGCGCGGTTAGCTCCCGGCCAGTATTTTTGGCTTGCTATGAACCAACCGTTGTCTGCCACCGCGCCCGCCGCCGTCGCCCCCGAAATTGTTGACGCCCGTGTCGCGCAAGCCCGGCAAGCGTTACAGGAATATTACGGCTACGGCACGTTCCGGCCCCTTCAGGAAGATATCATCCGCTCCGTGCTGAGCGGGCGCGATACGCTGGTATTGATGCCGACCGGCGGCGGCAAATCCGTCTGTTTTCAGGTGCCCGCACTCGTGCTGCCGGGGCTGTGCGTGGTGGTGTCGCCGCTGATTGCGCTGATGCAGGATCAGGTTGAAGCGCTGCGGGCGAACGGGATTTCGGCGGAAGCGATGAACTCGTCGCAGAGCGGGCGCGACCTCGACAACATCGCCATGCTGGCGCGCGCCGGGAAGATTAAGCTGCTGTATGTGTCGCCGGAAAAGCTTCTCTCGCAGGGGTTTCTGGATTTTTTGGGTCGATTGAATATCAGTCTGTTCGCCATCGATGAGGCGCACTGCATCTCGTCGTGGGGGCACGATTTCCGGCCCGAGTACACTCAGCTCGGGGCGCTCAAGGAGCGGTTTCCAAACGTGCCGCTCGTGGCGCTTACGGCTACGGCCGACGGCGTGACCCGGCGCGACATCATCAAGCAGCTCCGCCTCGGCACCCCGAAAGTGTTCGTCGCGTCGTTCGACCGCCCCAACATCAGCCTCACCGTGCAGCCGGGGACTGACCGCGTGAAGCGCGTCCTCGATTTCGTCGGCCGTCGGCCGCAGGACCCCGGCATCGTGTATTGCCTCTCGCGCAAGCAAACCGAGCAGCTTGCCGATAAGCTTGTGGCGCAGGGCTACCGGGCGGCGGCCTACCACGCGGGCCTGCCGCCGCAGCGCCGCGCCCTCACCCAGCAGCAATTCCTACGCGATGACGTGCAGATTATCTGCGCCACCATCGCCTTCGGGATGGGCATCGACAAGGGGAACGTGCGGTGGGTGATTCATTATAATCTGCCGAAAAACATCGAAGGCTATTATCAGGAAATCGGTCGTGGGGGGCGCGACGGTGCCCCCGCGCACGCGCTCCTCCTGTACTCTTACGCCGACGTGGCCCAATTGGAGCGGATGCTCCTCGAAGCGCCTCCGCAGGTCGCGCAGCTCAACCGCGCCAAGCTGGAGCGGATGCGGCAATACGCCGAGGCGGCGCACTGTCGGCGGAAGATTCTGCTGCATTATTTCGGCGAGCACCGCGAACAGGATTGCGGTAACTGCGACGTCTGCCAGAACCCGCCAACCCGGTTCGATGGGACCGAAATCGCGCAGAAAGCTCTTTCTGGCGTGGTGCGGTTGCAGGAGCGCGCGTCCTTGCCGCTGCTCATCGACGTCTTGCGAGGGTTGAAGAATGCGGCCGTGCTGCAATCCGGTGGCGATAAAATCAAGACGTGGGGCGTCGGGCGCGATTTGCAGTACCTCGATTGGTACTCGTACCTCCACCAGCTCCTCAACGCCGGGCTGATGCAGGTGGCGTATGACGAAGGCTACGCCCTGCGCATCCAAGACGCCGGTTGGCAGGTGCTGCGCGGCGAGCGGCAGGTGGAGCTGGCGCGTTTTCAGCCCGCCGAAAAAGCCGAAAAGGGCGAGAGAGCACCCCGCACCCGGCGCGAGCGCGGCGCCCCCGCCGATGCGCCCGCGCAGCTCTTCGACATCCTCAAGAAGGTGCGGAAACAGATTGCCGATACGGCGGGCATTCCGCCGTACGTGGTTTTCTCGGATGCCACGCTCCACGAGATGGCTGCCAATCAGCCCACCACGCGCCTCGCGATGCTGGCCGTGAGCGGGGTAGGGCCGGTGAAGTTCGAGAAGTGGGGCGAGCCGTTCGTGAACGCCATCCTCGATTACGCGCGCTCCGGCCCGAGCGTCACGCCTACCGACGATTCCCTCGCCGACCTCGGTTACGCAGCTACCCCGGCGCCGTTGGTGCCCGCCCCGCCGAAGCGCCCGCGCCTGAGCGCCGAGGAGTCGCGCCGCGCCACGTGGGAGCTGCATCAGCAGGGAAAAACCGCCGAAGAGATTGCCGAGGAGCGCCAATACGCCCGCTCGACCATCGTCACGCAGCTCGGGGATTTGTATGCGGAAGGCTTTGCCGTACGGATGGCCGAATTGCTCCCGCGCGATGAATACCGCCGCTTGCAGCCCTATTTCGTGCAGCTCGGCCCCGACGTTTCCTCCAAAGACCTGCTGGATGCCCTCGGCGGCCCGGATTCCGTCAACGGCGAGCACCTGCGGCTGGCGCGCATCGTGTATAAGCGGACGTTGCAAGGGTAGGGGATGGGCGCCAAAGGGTAGATTCACCCCTCCACCTCATCCCAAATCCGGTACTTCACGGCGCCGGGTTTGGGGCTGATATCAAGCCCCAAGTAATGCGCATACGCCTTCGTGAAGCACGCACCGAAGTAGAAAATCATCGCTGAGTAGAACACGAAGAGGAGCACCAGCACGATGCCAGCCGCCGGGCCGTAAATCGGGCCTAAGTCGCGCGCGACGAGCAGAATGCTGAGCAGGTATTCTCCGGCGGAAATCAGCAGCGCCGTCACCGCCGCTCCGCCCCAGACCGCCCGCCACGGCACGTGCGCCGAGCTGAGCGTGCGGAATGTGTAGGCGCACCACGCCGCCAGCAGCGTCAGCGCGACCAGCCCGTTCAGGATTCGGAAGAGATAGAAGCCGATGGTGGGGTCGAAATTCCGCGTGTAATCGGCGAGGACGGCCACGGCGGCATCGGTGCCGAACGCGACGGCCGCGAGGACGCCCGTCGCCAGTAGCTCGCCGACAGACCGCAACCGTTGTCGGGCCGCCGTCTGCAACCGCCCGGCCGAGCGCCGCGCCCGCACCTGCCACAGCTGATTGAGCGAGTTCTGAATGACGACGAACAGCGTGGTAGCGATGAAAATCAGGAACAGAAAGCCGAGGTACGTCACCCAGCGGCTACGTTGCAGGTTCTGCACATTGAGCAGAATCTGCTGCACGAGCCCCGTCGCGGAATCGCCGAGCAAGTCGCGCAGCTTCGAAAGCAGCATCGTCCGCGCAATCGACGTCGGGTACAGCGACCCCAGCCCCTGCACCAGAATAATCAGAATCGGCGGCAGCGCGAACGTGGTGAAAAACGCCGTCGCGGCCCCCAAGCGCAATGGGTCGTTGGCGCCCAGCTCGCGGGCGGCGCGGCGCAGCATATTAGGAAGCGCGCGCCAGCCAGCCAAGCGGCGCGAGGTGCCGGGTAGGCGCGGCGTAGGAGGGGAGGGGGCGGAAGGAGTAGGGGGAGACATGCGGGGTGGAACGGGGAGACTGGGGACGGGGATGTAAACGTAAAGCGGCGGCGAGTGGGCGTGGCGCGTGGGGTAGGCGTTCCCTAATCATATACAACGCCCCGAATCGCGCGGGGCTCTGCCCCGTGCGGGCTATTTGCGGGACTCTGGCCCGCCAGCCCAATCGGCGCATTCCTAACGCACGTGGCCAGCTCTGTCCCAGAGATGGCGTTGATTCGCCTATTGACGCCATCTCTGGGACAGAGCTGGCCACGCGAATCCTGTGGCAGGTCAAGAGACCTGCGAATACCCGACGCGGGGCCAGAGCCCCGCGTCACCGCCGGGACCTCAAGCTTGCGCCGCCCACCCGCCCCGCTTCGTCATACTTAGCACCGCTATTTATCCATTACCCCCGATTAAAACTAAAATAATTGGCCGTTCCCTAGGTTTTCACGTAAATTTGTGCCGATGCCGCCGTCAATCGTGCTGGATCCTCTCCTTTCGCCCCCTCTTCTCAAACTGATTTGTCCTTATGATCGCTGCTAACCTGAAAGCCTTGCGCCGTGCGCGCGGGCTGACCCAAGCCACCTTCGCCGAAGCGGTGGGGTTGAAACGCTCGTTGATCGGTGCTTACGAAGAAGCGCGCGCCGAGCCCCGGCTTTCGACGCTCGTCATTTTCGCCCGCTTTTTCGACGTTACCGTCGACCAATTCGTCACCGTCGACTTGCGCAACGGCAAGCCTGCTCCGGCCGAAGCCACGCCCGGCCCGCGCGTGCTCGCCATCACCGTCGACCGCTCCGACGATAAAGAGAACATTGAGCTGGTGCCGCTCCGCGCCGCCGCCGGTTACCTCAACGGCTACGCCGACCCGGAATTCGTGGCCGAGCTGCCGCGCTTCCGCCTGCCGCTAGCGGCCGTCCGCGACGGGTCTTACCGGGCTTTTGAAATCACCGGTGATTCGATGCTGCCGCTCCAATCGGGGACGGTGGTGGTGGGGCGCTACCTCACCGACCCAGCCCGCGACGTCCGCGACGGCGCCCCTTGCGTGGTGGTGAGCGGCAACGAAGGGATCGTGTTCAAGCGCGTTTATCGCGGAAGCAAAGAGCATGGCCAACCGACGCTGGAGCTGCGGTCCGACAACCCGGCGTTCCCGCCGTACCAAATCGCCGCCGCCGACGTGCGCGAGCTGTGGGAAGCCCGTGCCTACCTCAGCACCGCCTTCCCGCCCGCCCCAGACGGCAACAACGATCTGACCGGCGTCCTCAGCCCCATCGAGATGACGTTGCTCCTGCGCGACCTGCAACGCCAGATGCAGGATATCCGGAAGGATTAAGCGGCGCCAGCCACAGCTGAAAAACCTTGTCGAGGCTCACCGCCCCGACAAGGTTTTTTTATGTCCAACCCCCGCCTTCCCCCCGACCTTTGCCCCCGATCCCGTTTCCTATGACCGTCTTCCCCGCCAACTCCCGCCTCTTCGCCGACCACGGCGCGCTACAGGCGCACTGCCTATTCTCGTTCGCGCACCTCACCGACCCGGCGAACGTCCAGCTCGGGCCGTTGCGAGTCTTCAATGATGAAGTGTTGTCGCCACGCGCCGCGTTGCCGCTGCACCCGCACGCCGAAATGGAGCTGGTGACGATTGGTCTCGCGGGCGCCCTCACCTACGCCGACCCGCAGGGCTACCAGCGCACCGTGAGCGCCGGGGAAGTGCAGCGCCTGACGGCGGGCACGGGGATGCAGCACGCCGAATCGAACCGGGGCCTGACGCCCGCGCACACCTTGCAGCTGTGGCTCCTGCCGGGGCAGCGCGGCTTGCAGGCGTCGCAGGAGCAGCGCGCCATCCCGTTTTTGAGCAGCGCCAATCTGTGGGTGCCGCTCGGCAGCGGGCGGGGCGACGGGGCCGGACAAGCCGTTTTCCTCAACTGCGACGCTAGTATCTGGTGGGCGACGCTCGGCGCGGGCCGCTCCCTCACCTACGTCCCTGACGAAGACCGACGGCACCTGCTTTATGTCGTCAGCGGTGCCGTTACCGTCAATGGGCAAGCCCTAGACACTCACGCCCATGTTCGGATGGAAGGTGAAAAGCACCTGACCGTCGCCTCAGCCGATGGCGGCTCGGTGGTGCTGGTTGATTTGGCGGGTGGGTTCTGAGAAGAGGGGGGCGAGATAGAATTTGCGTACAGTTTGATTGAATACGGGGGTGATTGTTGAGGGGTAAGGCGATTTTTTTGGTAGAATTCTTATTGATACCCCCAAAAATTTAGAGTCGTTTCAGAAAATCAGCCTTATACTTGCGAAAATTCGTTTTCGCCATGCAACAGGTTGACTTCAAGCTTCAGACACCGGAAGCCGTGAGCGCTTCGGAAAGTCCCCGGCGGACCTTGCGGCGCCCGCCGTGGTGGGTAGCGTTAGCGGGATTGGGTTTCGTGGCTGTGGTAGGCGCCGTGCTACCACCCGGCACGGTGGTGAGCGGCACGGGCGAAATCTCGACGGCGGATACGGCGTGGATGCTCACCGCCTCGGGGCTGGTTCTGCTGATGACACCGGGCCTATCGTTCTTCTACGGCGGAATGGTTTCGCGGCAAAGCCTGATTTCCACGATGTTGCAGAGCTTCGTGGCGCTGGGCGTGGTGTCGGTGCTGTGGGTGGTGGTGGGGTTTTCGCTGGCGTTCGGCACCTCGTGGCACGGCCTGATTGGGTCGCCGGTCACGTTTGCGTTTTTCCGGGGGATTGGGCTGGGGTCGGATGCCGATTTATCGCCGACGGTGCCGCTGCTGCTGTTCGCGCTCTTTCAGCTCAAGTTTGCGATTATCACCCCGGCGCTCATCACGGGCTCGTTCGCGGGGCGGGTGCGGTTTTCGGGCTACCTCGTCTTTATGGCGCTCTTTACGCTGCTGATTTACACGCCGTTGGCGCATTGGACGTGGCATCCGCAAGGCTTCCTGCGGCAGTGGGGCGTGCTGGATTTTGCGGGCGGCACAGTAGTGCATCTCGCAGCCGGACTGGCGGCGCTGGCCGGTGCCGTGTATCTGGGGCCGCGTCGGGCGCACCGCGCTGGGCAGGCCGAAGAGCCAGCGAATATTCCCTACGTGCTGCTCGGCACGGGGATGCTGTGGTTCGGCTGGTTTGGGTTCAATGCGGGGTCGGCGTTGGGGGCGAATGCGTTGGCGGTAAAGGCGTTTGCTACTACCAACACGGCCTCGGCGGCGGCGATGCTCGCTTGGATTCTGCTCGATGTTACGCGGGGGCAGAAGATTACGGCCCTCGGCGCGTGCATCGGCGCAGTGGTCGGGCTGGTGGCGATTACCCCGGCGGCGGGCTACGTGACCATGGGCCAAAGCCTGTTTATTGGCGTGACGGCGAGTCTGATTTCGAACTACGCTGTGCGCGTCAAGCACCGCACGGGCGTCGATGACACCCTCGATGTGTTCCCGTGCCACGGCCTCGGCGGCGCCGTGGGGATGGTGCTGACAGCGGTTTTTGCCGAAACCGGCGGTCTCGTCCACGGCGACCCCACGCTGTTCCTCAAGCACTTGGCCGCACTGGCCTTGGTGACGGTTTTCGTCCTCGGCGGAAGCTGGGCGCTGTATTGGCTTACCGAGCGCATTGTGCCGTTACGCGTGACGGAGGACGAAGAGGAAGTGGGGCTGGACGTGAGTCAGCATGGGGAGAGCGCGTGAGGGGGGGAGATGTGGGGATGTGAAGGATGTGGACTGCGGTGCTACGTATCCGGCACCGTCCCGGTGCCGGTTTGAACGTAATGGGCCTTGACGCGGGGCTCTGGCCCCGTGTCGGCTATTCGCAGGTCTCTTGACCTGCCAGCCTACGTACCTGGCACCGTCTCGGTGCCGGTGCTGCTGAGGCCAAACCCCTCTCAACCACCGGCACCGAGACGGTGCCGGATACGTAGGACGATGCCCGTCTCGGGTGGCGGGTCAAGAGACCCGCAAATAGGCGACACGGGGCAGAGCCGCGTCAAACCCCGTTCAGCCTTTCACATCTCTCACATCTTCACATCTCCCACATCTCCTTCACATCCCCACATCTCCCCCTAAAGCCGCACTTCCAACGACACATACCACGCCCGCCCATCATTCGGCAGGATGCCGGGACCGGGGTAGCCGCTAGCGCGACGCGTGAAGTAGCGCTCATCGGTGAGGTTGGTGATGCCGCTGGAGAGCGTGAGGTACTTCGGAAACTGGTAGGAGGCGCTTACATCCAAAAGGGTGTAAGCGGGAATCAGGCCGACGGTGGCGGCGGCGTTTGGCGTGCGGGCGTTGGTGGGGTCAGAGAATTGCTCGCTGGTGTGCGATGCTTGCACGCTGCCGCCGAAACCGTGGTTGCGGTAGCTGATGCCGGTGCGCAGGACGTGGCGCGGCGCCATCTCAACGGTGCGGTTGCGGATAGCGGGGTTCTCGGCGCGGATGTATTCGGCGTCCGTGTAGCCGTAGGAGGCGAAGGCGCTCAAATCGCCGAGCCGCTCAGCTAAACCGGCGAGGCGGAGGGGCGAGATTTCGGTGAAAATCTCGGTCCCGAACGAGCGCGAATCCGCGACGTTCGTGCGCAGGTTGCCGTTGAGCGTGCCGATGCGGTTGTGATAGAAGAGGTAGAAAACTCCGACATCGAACTTGAGCCAATCCGAGGTGCCGACGGTGCCCCGATAGCCCGTTTCGGCCGAGTAGCCGCGCGCGTCTTTGAGGTTGGGGTCGACGCGGAAGTTGGGGTTCGCTACGCGTAAGTCGTTGAAATTGACGGCTGAGTAGTTTTGCGCGAAGCTGGCGTACACGTCAGTGCGCGCAGTAAGCTGGTAGCCGGTGCTCAGGCCGAGCAGCGGGAACGAGCGGCTGTTGACGCGGCTATCGGCGAGGGGCGCGCTGGTGGGCGTGGTGCGGTACGTGCCGTCGGCGGCGGTGCGGATGTACTCCAGACGCACGCCCGGCGTGAGGGTCAGGCGGGGTGTGAGGCGGAACAGATTTTCGACGAAAACGGCTGCGTTGGTGGAGGGGAAGCGGAAATCGAAATTTTCGAGATTGCCGGGGTGCAGAAAGCGGAAATCTTTTCCGGCGCCGTCGGGACCGTCGCCCTGCTGCCGGGTGGTTCGACCTTGAAAACCGCGCACTCCCACCAGCAAGGTGCCCGTGAGCTGCGTGCCGAGCGTGTAATCGTGCCGCAGGCGCGCTTCCACGCCCACATTGCGGTACTCGTCGGCGAGCATGTTGCGGATGGCGGTGGTATCGGGTTGATTGACCGGCGCCAGATTTCCCAAGCTCAATCGGTTGGCTATGAGGCCGTAAGCGCGCACATTTACGGTGGTGTGGTCGCTCAGGCGCCAGTCGGCAATGAGTGCGGGCAGGAGCCAAGTGGCGCGGAACCAGTTGCGCGCCCTCGCCGAGCCGCGCGGGTCGGCAGCGAACTCGGCGTCGGTCCGGCCGCCGGGCTGCTGGTAATCGTAGCGCATCGCGGTCATTTCGGCGGAAAGCGTCACGCGCTCACTCGCTTGCCACCGCACGAGGCCGTAGCCGGTGCCCTGCTCCACGCCGTTGTTGGCGCGCCAGCCGTCGGTGCGCTTGTACAGCCCGAAACCCGTGTAAGACACCCGGCCCACCGAGCCGCCCACCCGCGCAAACGTGTTGCTCAGCCCGAACGCGCCCACCGTTTGGCGCACTTGCAGGGCAAGCCGCCGGTCGGTTTCGGGCGCTTTCAACACGAAATTGAGCAAGCCGCCAAACTGCGGCCCGTACTGCAACGACGCCGCGCCGCGCACCACTTCGATGCGTTCGAGCGCCTCAGTCGGGGGCGTGTAATACGATTCGGGGTAGCCCAACGGGTCGGCGGCGATATCATAGCCGTTTTGGCGGGCGTTGAACTCCTGAATCCGCGCCGGGTTCAGGCCGCGCACCGCCACCCCGAGCTGCACGCCAGCGTTGTCGTTCTCGATGATGTTGAGGCCCGGCACCCGCGCCAGCACCTGCCGCGCATTGTTGGTGGCGAGGTTGGCGGTCACGGGGTCGAGCTTGACGACTTCGGAGCGCCGCCCGGCGTAAATCCCGGTGCCGCTCACGTCTTCCACCCGACCGAGCGCGGCGGCGGGCCGCACCACCAGAATCTCCACTTCGTTGAGCTGCTGCTCGCGCACGGAATCGCGCCGGGTCGGTTGAGCGACCAGTAGAAAAGGGGCGGAAAGTGAGAGGAGAAGGGAGCCGGAAACGAGGAATCTGTTCACGAGGAGGGGAAAACGGGTGAGTGCGAGCCGCCGGACTTACCGACGGGTAGCGAGCGGACGCGGCGAATCCTGCAAAGGCAGAATCCAAGGTTTGGGGGCGAATGAGTCGGTTTCTTTGGCTAAATCGACCGTCGGGTCAACCAGCAGTTGCGCCGCCCGGCCGTTGAGCGTCGCCCACGCTTCGGCCCTGACTTCGAGCGGCACAGCGCTGCCGCGACCTTCTTCTTCGGCCAGAAAATGCGCGAACTGCACGAGCATATCGGGCTGCGTGCTCAGCATCCGCGCCTGTTGGCGGGTGAGGTAGCGGCGCGGGTTCACCGTCCAGCTGCAGCCCGTGGCGGGGTCGCGGACGTGAAAATCAACGGTTCCGGCCTTCTCAATCAGCATGATATTCCAGCTGTATCGAAACCCTTGCTCCGTCCAGAGCAGGTTGCCGGGGTAGAGCAGGTGCCGAAAAGGCAGCACGAGCTGAATCAGCAGCAGCGCCGCCACCGCCCCAATCACGATGTGGTTGGCTTTGGACCAGAGCGCGCGGGAAGGGTTTTCTTCGTTCTGAGACGGAGCGCCGAACAGCCGATTCAGCACCCAACCGTGGGTTTCGGGTCGAAAGAAAACCCACGTCGAAATCATCATCGCCCACGGGAAGATGCCGATGTAAAACAGCTTCGCCGTGAGCAGATGAAACGCCACGACCACCGCGTACGCCCACGGCCGCGTGCGGTCGCGCCACAAGAGAACGGGCATCGTTAGGTCGAAGAGGCACGCGAACCAGCCTACCGCATACGCCACCCACGCATCGTCGAGGAGCGGGCCGATGACGGGCAGCGTCGTGTTCGCGGCGAGCCAGATTTTGAGCGGTTGCGCTTCCAAAAGCCAATCGCTTTTCAGCTTCGCGATTCCCCCGAAAAAGTACACTGAGCCTACTTGCGCCTTCAGCGCCCACAGCATCCACGCGGGCACCGTGCTGCGGGTCCAGTCCGCCCCGCGCCGCCACGCATCTATCGACCACGCGCGGTGGGCGGGCAGCAGCGCCAGCAGCGCAGCCGCCATCGTGACGTAATAGTAGTGGTTGAGGTAATTCGTTTTGTCGAGCAGCTCGATGTACCCGAACGTGAGCAGGAGCGTGGGCGCGGCGATGCGGTAAAAAGCGCCCGCCGCCACTGCCAACGCGCTGAGCGCCAGTAGCCCGAAGACGCCGTACAGCCACGGCGCATCCAGCGGCTTCACCCACTCGAACCCGTAATACGGGAAGAAAAAGCGTGGCCGGACGTACAGCTCCTCAATCCAGCCGTTGGCCCAAAACCGCACCGTGGCGCCGAAAACCAACAGCCCGAACGCCACCCGAAACCCCGCCAACGGGGCCAGCGCAACGGGCTGGGCGGCGCCGTGAAGCAGCCGGGAGCGCAAACTGTCGTCGGGGGTAATCACCAAAAGCCGTTAATCGCCGTCGTTGTCGTTGAACGTCAGCAGCACACCGAGCTTGCTGACGGCCTCGGTCTTGAGCAGCACCGTGACTTGCTTGACGTCGTTTTGCAGGTCGATGACCGGCTGCCGGGCTTGGTCAACCAAGCTCACGATGTCGGACTGCGCGTGCGAAGTGGCCGTCGTGAGCTGCGTTTTAATCGCCGCCGACAAGGGCTGCCCGCCGCCGCTCTGCGCGCCCAGATGGTCGAGCAGGCCGTTGATGCCGGGGGTTGCTGGCGTCGGTCCTGACCACAGCGCTTGCATGCTAATCAGCGACGCGGAAATCAGGGCGCCGGAGGTGCCGCTGGGGTAGCCTTCGGCGGTTTCGGGTTGGGCGGTGCCGCCGTTCTCGTCGCCGAGCGGCCGACCGAGGCGGTCGTTTTTAATCGTTTCGATTTCCTGTACTGAGGCGTTCGTCAGCAGGCTCAGCGAGGAAGTCACGTCGTTTCCGTCGGCTTCCACGAACTGCGTCGGGTAGCTGCCGCTCGTCCAGGCGGTGTGCGCGGCGGTGGCGCGGGTTGATAGATCCGTGGCCAGCGCCACGAGATAGGCGCGGCGGCGGGCCGCATCCGGCCCCGTGGTCAGGCGGGTGAGGACGGCCGCATTGCCGCCGGTACGGTCGTAAAGCAGGTATTCGAGCGCCCAGATGCCTTTGGCCGTCGTGGCGCGAGTGTCGATGAACGCTTGGTCGATGGGCGTGGTGGCCGCGAGCGCGTTGTCGATGACGGTCGGGTTCGCTTCTGACCCCACCGAGCTGCTCAGGTTCAGCGTTTCGGCGGGACCGAAGACGTACAGCTCGGCGCTTTTCCACGTGAGCGCCGTGCCCAGCCACGCGATTTGCGCGTTTTCAAGGTCGGTGGCGGTGGCAGTGGCGCTGAGCGCGGCCACGCTGGTGCGCAACGCGTTTGCCTGATCGGAGAAGCTGCTGAACGCGGGCACGACGGCGCGGTCGCGGATGCGGGTCAGCATCGCCTTGCGGTCGTAGGTGCCGAACAGGTCGTTCGCGGGGCCGTCTTTGTCGTCTTTACAGCCGGTGAGGAGCCAGCCCGCGCAGAAAAGCACGAGCAACGAGCGGAATAGGATAGCGGGGAGGCGGCTCAAAGCGAACGAAGGAATTGGATGACGGCGGCGCGGTCGGCGGCCGGAAGCTGAGTGAACGCATCGCGACTGCGTTGCGCTTCGCCGCCGTGCCACAGCACTGCTTCTTCGAGGGAGCGGGCGCGACCGTCGTGGAGGTAGAACGTGTGGCGGTTGACGGCCTGGAACAGCCCGACGCCCCACAGCGGCGGGGTGCGCCATTCGGTGCCGGTAGCTTCAAAATCAGGACGACCGTCGGCCAGACCGGCGCCCATATCGTGGAGCAGAAGGTCAGTGTACGGCCGAATAGCTTGATTGCTTAAAACCGGGTCAATGTCCGACGAGCCGGTTTGCAGCTTCGGCCGGTGGCAGCCCGAGCAGTTCATCGACACAAAAAGCTGCTTGCCGCGCACCACGGGCGCATCTTGCCAGTTGCGCCGCCCCGGCACGGCCAGCGTCCCGGAGTAATACGCCACCCGCTCCAGACTCACCGCCGATAGCTCGTAAGGCTCTGTGGCCGAGGTGTTGCCGTTCGGCGCATTCGTGCAGTCGTGCTGCGGGGAAGTGCAGTTTTCCACCGAAAACAGGCTGCTCGTGATGCCCATATCCCCCACGAACGCCCCTGCCGTCTGCTGCCGCAGGGTCGGCTGATTCGCTTTCCACCCAAACCGCCCGATGCTGCGGCGCTGGTGCTCGACGTCCCACACGTAGTTCGGGCGCCCAGAAATGCCGTCGCCATTCAGGTCGGCGGGGTCGGCGAGGGCCACGAGCGTGGCTTCCGGCACCGCTTCGAGCAAGCCGAGGCCGGGCATTTGCGGCGCCACGCGCGGCGACGTCAGCACGCCCGCCGCTAGCGGCCCGTAGGCGAGGTTCTGGAACGAATACGTCGGGCGCCGGAGCGTGTAGGCGGTGCCGTCGGGGTAGCGACCGGGTTCTTCGGTGTACGTAATCAGCACTTCGCCTTCCGGCGCCACCCCGCGAATCCCGTGGTTCGAGAGCTGCTCGCCGTAGGTCGGTTCCGGCACGATGCCGCCGTGCGCGTCCTGTCCCGGCACGCTCAGCCGCACCAGCATCGAGCCGAGCGTCGGCTCGCCGGGGAACGGGGGCCGACCGCGCCCATCAAGGGCATGGCAGCCGGAGCACGAGGTGGCGTTGAACATCGGCCCGAGGCCGTCGCGGGCGGTGGTGCTGGCGGGCGCCGTCACCCAATTGTTGCGGAAGAGCGAGTTGCCGGTCACGAATCTGTCTTCCCCTTCCGTGCTCAGACCGGGCACGGCGTGGTTGAAGGCGTTTTCGGTGGCATCGAACAACGTGGTGCCGCCGCCGCTGAACTGTTCTTCGGTATCCTCGATGAAGGAAATCGGCGCGGTTTCATCCTTGTCGGCTTGGCAACCGCCAATCATCAGGCTAAACCCGAAAACGGCGGTGCTGGCAGCAAGCAAAAGGCGGCGGGTTGGAAGCACAGTGGACGACAAAGACGGTTAAAGCGGGTTTTGTTTCCGCCGACAAAGATCCGGAGGAAGTTCTGTCGGCTTCTATTACAAACTCTCCTTACAGCACCAGCGTGATGCCGAGCGCCTGTGCCGCCGCCACAATCTGGTCGGCTTGGGTGCGGCAGCTCGTCACGGCAGCCCGCACGCGGGTGCGGCCGGGGGCAGAATCGGCACCGATGATTTCTTGGTCGAACGGCGCTTGAATAGCGAGCGTTTTGGCGCGGGCGTCGTCGGTGGCGGCTTTCAGGGCGTCGGCTTTGGTGGCGCTGGCCTTGCGAACCGCCGCGATAATGCCGCCGTTGCTCACCGTTGTCGAGCCGACATACGTACCATTGAGCACATTCCAGATGCCCTGCTCATTGCCTTTGAGGTCAAGGTCGGTGTAATCGGAGAAGCAGGAATGCTCGTCTTCCTGATCCTGATTATCCAAGGCTACCTGCATCCGCTCGCCCGCCAATTCGCCTTTGCTCAACCGGCCGAGGCCGATGAGTACCTGCGTCAGGGCGTCTTTCTTGGGCAGCGCCATGAAGGTTGTGCGGTAGGCCGCGCCCGGCGCCCACGCGTTGCGCACGAGCGTTAGGTGCTCGACGATCAGCTCCGTGCAGGCAATCAGGTATTGGCCGCGCCGGCTGGCGTTCGGGGCGGTGGTGTAATCGGTGAAGGGGCGCGCGCCGGGGCCGGTGGCGCTCAAATCCTGCCCCCACAGCAGGAACTCCACGGCGTGGTAACCGCACGAGATATTCGTCTCGCCGCCCTGCTCGTTGAGCGCTTCTACCGTGGTTTTGCTGATGACGGGCAGTGCGCCGGGGTCATTAATGAGGCCGCTGTTGGCGTCGTCGACCGTGTAGTCGATGTACTTTTCGTCGAGCGGCCACGCGTTCAACAGGCCTTCCACGCCGCTCGTATCGTTGTCGATTGGCCCGCCGTAGAACCGGAACGCATCGGTCTGGTTGTAAGGCACCCGCGCGGCTTTCCACGCCAGTCGTAAATCGTCGAAACCAGCTGCCGAAGGGGTTCTCACGAACGCCTGCGCCTTGCTGTTGAGGACTTGGGCGGCGGACAGGGCATCGGAATAAGTGGCGTAAACGAGGTCGGGGTAAGTGGAAACTGCCGCTACCTGCGCTTCGGCAATGGCTGCTTCGTTGACCGTAGGGGTCGGCTTGTCGTCATCATCGTCTTTACAGCCGCTGAAAGCCGTCAGGGACAGACCGAGTAATGCGATACCAACGAAACGCGGAAGCGGGAAGGGGAAAGGCTGAGCCATAATTGACGACGGTGGAGCGGGAAGTGAAGTAAGACGGTCAGTAGAGAAAAGCGCATCCGCCAAGCGCCGGGCGCGACGGTGAACGCCTACCGGGGCGCAAAGGTAGGCACTGTTTAGAATGAGTCAAAATAAAAATAAGCCTTCAACGTCTTTCCTATCCCCGACCTTTGTGGTCGTTTACCGAGGCGCCGTGCCTCGGCCCGCTCCGTATGCTGCACCTAGTTGAATGCCCCCGCGATGCGATGCAGGGCCTCGCGCACTTCATCCCGACGGCCCAGAAAACCGCCTATCTGCAAGCCCTGCTCGCCGTCGGCTTCGATTCGCTCGATTTCGGCTCCTTCGTTTCCCCCAAAGCCATTCCGCAGCTCGCCGACACCGCCGAGGTGTTGGCTGGGCTTGATCTGAGCCAGACCACCACGCAGCTCCTCGCCATCATCGCCAATGAGCGCGGCGCTGAGGCGGCCACGCAGCACGCGCAGATTCGGTATTTGGGCTACCCGCTTTCGGTGAGCGAGACGTTCCAGCAGCGCAACACCAACCGCAGCATCGCCGAGGCGCTCACCGATGTGGCCCGCATCCAAGAGCGCGCCGTGCGGGTGGGGCAGGAGCTGGTGGTTTACCTCTCGATGGGTTTCGGCAACCCCTACGGCGATGCTTATGAGCCGGCAATTCTGGCGGCGTTCACTGAGAAGCTGGCGGCGCTCGGCGTCGGCATCGTATCCTTGGCCGATACGGTGGGGTCGGGCGTGGCGCCCGTGATTGAGCAGGCGTTTCAGACCCTGATTCCGGCGTTCCCGAACGTCCGGTTTGGGGCGCATCTGCACACTACGCCTGCCACTTGGGAAGCCAAGCTGTCGGCGGCGTATGCGGGCGGCTGCCGCCGATTCGATGGCGCGGTCGGCGGGTTGGGCGGCTGCCCGATGGCGGGCGATACGCTCACCGGCAACCTGCCGACCGAGGCGCTCGTGGGGTGGTTCGATGAGCAACAAATACCTTTGACGCTGAACCGCGAAGCCCTAAGCGTAGCCCGCGACGTGGCAGCCGTGACGTTTTAAGGTCGCCAAATAAGTCGCCTACTAAGTCGTTTTAAGCGAACCCGTCCGCCACCGCCTTTTTCGCCAAAACCAAGCGGGCCGTTTCCGGCTTTCCCGCTTCCTTTCTCTCCCTCGCCCGTCCCCGTATTTCCCTTCCCAATGCCGACCGTCGACCTCTTCATTCCCTGCTTTATCGACCAGCTGTACCCTGATACGGGAATGAATACGGTGAAGGTGCTTGAAAAAGCGGGCTGCAAAGTGCGCTACAACCCTTCGCAGACCTGCTGCGGTCAGCCCGCCTACAACTCCGGCTACATCGACGAGTGCCGCTCGGTGGCGACGAAATTCCTCGACGATTTCGGGAGCACCGATGAGTCGACGTACATCGTCGGCCCGACGGCGTCGTGCGTCGGGATGGTGCGCAACTCGTACGATGAGCTGTTCGCGCAGACGCCCAACCTCGTGCGTTACCGCGCCGTGCAGCGCCGCGTTTTCGAGCTGACGGAGTTTTTGGTCGATGTCCTCGGCGTGACGCGCATCCCCGGCGCCCGCCTCGACGGCTCTTACGCGTACCACGATTCTTGCGCCGCCCTGCGCGAGTGCGGCATCAAAGAAGCGCCGCGCCGCCTGCTCGATTCCGTCGCGGGTTTGCGGCGCATCGAGATGGCCGATACCGATACGTGCTGCGGTTTCGGCGGCTCGTTCGCGGTCAAATTTGAGAGCATTTCGGTGGCGATGGCCGAGCAGAAAGTGGAGAACGCGCTCGAAACGGGCGCCAACTTCCTCGTCAGCACCGATACGAGCTGCCTGATGCACCTCGAAGCCTACATCCGCCGCGAAGGCAAGCCGCTCAAGACGATGCACGTCGCGGATGTGCTCGCGAGCGGCTGGTAGGTCTGCGCTTGAATCCTGCGCCAGCATTCGCGCTAGCACCCGCGCAAACCCTCGCATAAATCACTGAAAAAAGCGCGCAAAAAGGCCGGTACACGCGCCGGATGGGCTAAAAGTCTGATATTGCTACGCGAATCCTTTGCGTTCTTCATCGATTGCCTATGCCCACGCTTCCGCTTTATCAGGTCGACGCTTTTACCAGTATCCTTTTCCACGGCAATCCGGCGTGCGTAGTTCCCCTCAGCAAGTGGCTGCCGGTGGAAACGATGCGCCGGATTGCCGCCGAAAACGGGGTTCCCGAAACGGCCTTTTTCATCGACCACGATGACGCCATCGAGCTGCGCTGGTTCACGCCGGATATCGAGATGGACTTGTGCGGCCACGCGACCGTCGCAACGGCGCACGTACTGGTGCGGCATCTGGGGCATAGCGTCGAGAAGCCATTGGTTTTCAACACGAAAAGTGGTCCGCTGAAGGTGACGGTGGCCGGTTCCGCCTACGTCCTCGACCTGCCGAGCCGCCCCGCGGTGCCCGCCACGCTCCCCGCCGAGCTGGCCGATGCGTTCGGATTCAGGCCGAAACAGGTGCTGCGCGCCCGTGATTACATGTTAGTATTTGATTCGGAAGACCAGATCCGGAACCTTCGCCCGGACCGCAATCTCCTCGACCAGCTCAACCTCGACCCCGGCGGCATCATCTGCACGGCACGCGGCGAGGAGGTCGATTTCGTGTCGCGCTTCTTCACCCCGCAAGCCACCATCTTCGAAGATCCCGTCACCGGCTCCGCCCACTGCACCCTGACGCCCTTTTGGGCCGAGCGGCTCCGCAAAACCGCGATGACCGCCCGGCAGCTCTCCGAGCGCGGCGGCGCCCTCCACTGCACCCTCTCGGAAGACCGTGTCCTGCTAAAAGGCCACGCTGTGACGTTTATGGAAGGAAAGTTCTCGGTTTAGAGACGGACGATTTCTCTTAAATCAAACAGCCCGCCGTTCCAGAATTGTCTGGGCGGCGGGCTGTTTGATTTAAGGTCTCGTGGCCAGCTCTGTCCCAGAGATGGCGTTGATTCGCCTATTGACGCCATCTCTGAGACAGAGCTGGCCACGCGCGATGGTCAACGCGCAACCCGCTATTCTACTGAGGCAACGCCGCTTTAATCCGCGCCGTGAGGCCATCGGACGCGGGCAGCAGCGGCAACCGCGCGAACGCATCACACACACCCAAGGTGGCGAGCGCCGCCTTCACCCCAACCGGATTCGCTTCTTCGTAGAGCAGCGGGTTGAGGTCGAGATAAGAGAAGAGGCGGCGGCTGGCTTCCGCGAAATCACCGTGCAGGGCGGCGCGGGTCATGGCGCTGAAATGGACGGGGAGGGCGTTGGCGATGACCGAAATCACGCCCGCTGCGCCGCTCGCGACGAGCGCGGGCGTCATTAAATCGTCGCCGCTGACGAGCTGGAAGCCGTCGGGCTGGTCTTTCAGAATGGCGAGGCACTGCTCCAGATTCCCGCTCGCTTCCTTCATCCCGATGATGTTGGCGTGGCGCGCCAGCTCCAGCGTGGTGGCGGCGCTCACGTTGGAGCCCGTCCGGCCGGGCACGTTGTAGAGGATGACCGGCTTCGGACTGGCATCCGCCACGGCCGTGTAATGCGCCACAATCCCGCGCTGCGACGGCTTGTTGTACGCAGGAGAAACGCTCAAAACCGCCGAAATACCCGTGAAATCGGTGTCTGCGAGCTGCGCGAGGATTTTGCGCGTGTCGTTCCCGCCGACGCCCACCACCACCGGCACCCGTCCGGCTACCCGCCGCACGACGGCGCTCAGCACGGCCGCTTTTTCAGGCTGCGTAGTAGTGGCGGCCTCGCCGGTTGAGCCGTGAACGACGATGTACTCGACGCCCTGACCGGGTTCGGCGATGACGAAATCGACCAAGCGGTCGAGGGCGACGAAATCAATGTCGCCGGTAGGAGTGAAGGGCGTGACGAGCGCGACGCCGGTGCCGGTTAGGTGCATGAGCAGGGGAGTAAAATCTATACAAAGAAAGAAGGTTCGGCGGGCTTGGCCGGGCCGGTGCTTCGTCAGGAAATCGATTTGAAGTAATCGGCGAGGGCGTGGGAAGCGCCGCTTGAAAATCAGGAAAAGAGTAACACCTTTGCCTTACTCTTTTTCTGAATTCTCTAACACACTGATATGCTTCGCTCTGCACTTTGCAGCGCGTGGCTGCTGGTCGCCCTGCCGCTGTGCGCGCAGGTGGTACCGGCAGCGCGCCGTACTTCCAGCTGGCAGCAGGCCGGTTTAAGTCAAGTCGTGCCGACTTACGCACGCACCCTTAATATTCAGGCGTTTGGCGGCGTCGGCGACGGCCGGACGCTGAACGACCAGCCGCTGCGGCTGGCGCTCGCGGCGTTGGCGGGCCGAAGCGGGGTCATCGAGTTTCCGAGCGGCACGTTTCAGTTTCGACAGCCCGTCAGCTTGCCCGATAGCGCCGTGCTGCGCGGGCAATCGGCGGATAGCACAACGTTGCGCTTCCACTTGCGCGGCGCCGGTGTCGACCTCATCAGCCTCACTGGCAGCGTCGGGCCGACGGTTACGTTCGTGAGTGCCCCGGCCGCGAAGGACAGCGCCGCGCTGGTGGTGCCGAGTGCCGCCGCCGCAACCTTCCGCGTCGGCGATTGGCTGCTGCTTACGCAGAATGATTCGGCGCTCGTGACTTCGAGCTGGGCATATGGCAGCGTGGGGCAAGTGGTGCGCGTGCGCGCCATTAGGGGGAATCGGCTGGAGCTGGCGAGCCGCCTGCGGAAAGACTACCCTCTCGCCGACCGGCCCCGGGTGCGGCGGATAAACCCCCGGCGCGCGGCGGGCATCGAGTGCCTGCGGATTCGGCGGGGCGATGCCACAGTGGGCCAGACGAGCAATGTGGCGTTCACGTACGCGGTGGGCTGCTGGATGCGCGGGGTCGAGAGCGATTCGTGCAATCAGGCGCACGTTGCCGCTTCGTACAGCGCCAATCTGAGCGTGACCGGCTCGTATTTCCACCGGGCGTTTGCGTATGGCGGCGGCGGGCAGGGCTACGGCGTGCTGCTGCAATACACGACGAGCGAGTGCCTGATTGAGGACAATGTCTTCGACCGCCTGCGCCACGCGATGCTGTTACAAGCGGGCGCCAACGGCAACGTGCTGGCTTACAACAGCTCCACCGACCCGGTGCAGGCCACCGCGCCCACCAACCTATCGCCGGATATGGTGCTGCACGGCAATTATCCGTTTCAGAATCTCTTCGAAGGAAATCTGGCGCAGACCATCTCCATCGACAACTCCCACGGGGCGAATGGCCCTTACAACTTGTTCTTCCGCAACCGCGCCGAGGCGTTCGGCCTCTCGGTGAGCGCCGCGACGAGCGGAAATCAGAATTTCGTCGGAAATGAAATCCCGAATACCGGGACGTTTATGGGCAATTACCTGCTGACGGGCGTGGGGCATTTCGAGTTCGGCAACAACGTGCGCGGCGTGGTGCTGCCCGCCGGTACTACCGCGCTCCCCGATTCGAGCTATTACCTGACCGCGCGTCCGGCCTTCTTCGCGCCCTCCGACCCGTGGCCCGCTGTCGGCTGGCCGACGGTGCTGGGCAGCGGTACGAACCCGGCCCGCCGCCGGGCACTCGGTACCGCCAACCCGACCGTCTGTACGGCCCGAAACCCGCTGGGAGTAGGGGCGGCGGAAATGGGCAACGGCACTCTACGGCCGGTTTTCGTACCGAATCCGGCCAGCAAACGGGGCACCGTGCGCTTGGAACAGGCGACGGGGACGGTACGCGTGGTAGTCCTCAGCATCTGGGGCCAGCCGGTGGCGGAAGCGACGGTTTCGCCCGGCGCCGCCCTGCCGCTGACCGGCTGGGCGCCGGGGATGTACCTCCTGCGCCTGACCGACGCCACCGGCCGCACCACGATGCAGCGCCTGCTGGTGCAGTAAGAGGGGCGAGGCGGCGCTAAAACCCGAGCGTCATTTGCTCGCCGGTGTCGGTTGAGGGAGAGGTGGAAATTGATTTTTGGGTCGATTCAGAATCGACTTCAGAACCTGATTCTGAACCTCCGTCACCCGGCTCCAGCATCCCCATCAAGTCTTCCTCGGAAATAATCGGCACTTTTTCCTTGATGGCTTTTTCGCGCTTGGCGGGTCCCATTTTATCCCCCGCGACCAGGAACGAGAGCTTTTTGGAGATGCCGCTGCTGATGGTGCCGCCGTGCGATTCGATCAGGGCTTGCAGGTTTTCGCGCGGTTGGGTGAAGATACCGGAGAGCAGGAAGGTTTTCCCCGTGAGGGCCGCTGAAAGGGCGGCGGGCGCATCGGCTTCGGCCTCAGACTCGAATTGCAGACCGGCGGCGCGGAGGCGTTGAAGCTGCTCCTGATTGAGCGCGTCTTCGCGCCACGCGATGATGGTGTCGGCGGTGATGCCGCCGACGTCGGGCACTTTGGCGAGGGTTTCGCGGTCGGCCGCGAGGAGGGCGTCGATGGTGCGCAGGTCTTTGGCGAGCCGCTTGGCGCCGCCTTCGCCCACCTGCCGGATGCCGAGCGCAAACAGCACCCGCGCAAATGGCACCTGCTTCGACGCCTCGACGGCGGCGATGATGGCGGCGGCGGTTTTCTCACGGAAACCGACTTTGCGCGCCTTGCCGGTATCGGGGTCGGCAATGACTTTTTCAAGCCCGAAAAGCTGCTCGTAGGTCAGTGCGTACAGGTCGGCGGGGTCGCGGACGAGGTCTTTTTCGATTAACAGCGCCAGTTTCCCTTCGCCTAAACCCTCAATATCCATCGCCCGCCGCCCGACGAAATGCTCTAGTCGCGCTTGCTGTTGCGGGGGGCAGCCGAGGGCGTTGGGGCAGCGGAAATGCGCCTCGCCTTCGGGCCGAACCAGCGCCGTGCCGCACGCCGGACACGCTTCCGGGTACACCACCGGCTCCGACGCGTGCGGCCGTAGCTCCGGCACGATGCCGGTGATTTTGGGGATGATTTCGCCGCCTTTTTCCACCAAAACCGTATCGCCGAGGCGCAAATCGAGCGCCGCAATCTGGTTGGCGTTGTGGAGCGTGGCGCGCTTCACGATGGTGCCCGCGAGGGGCACCGGGTCGAGAATCGCGACGGGCGTGACGGCCCCCGTGCGGCCCACGTTGTACTCGATGGCGCGCAAAATGGTGCGCGCCGCCATTGCGGGGTACTTGTAGGCGATGGCCCAGCGGGGGCTTTTGGCGGTCAGGCCCAGCTCGCGCTGCTGATAAAACGCGTTCACCTTGACCACCACGCCATCAGTGGCGAGCGGGAGGGTGGCGCGCTCGGTGTCCCAGCGGTGAATGTAGGCGAGGACTTCGTCGAGGGTGGTGCAGATGCGCCACGTATCGGAAACGGGCAGGCCGTAGGCCTTGAGGGCTTCGAGCGTATCGGAATGGCGCTGAAACGGCAGGTCTTCGCCGAGGAGCGTGTAGGCGAAACAGCTCAGCTTGCGCCGCGCCACCACCTTGCTATCCTGAAGCTTGAGGGTACCAGCGGTGGCATTGCGTGGGTTCGCCATCAGGTTTTCACCGGCTTCCTCGCGGGCCGCGTTCAACTCATCGAAGACGGCGAAGGGCATAAACACCTCGCCGCGCACCTCGAACCGGGCGGGGTAGCCGGAGCCTTCGCGCAGCCGCAGCGGCAGACTGCGGATGGTGCGGGCGTTGAGGGTAATATCATCGCCCTGCGTGCCGTCGCCGCGCGTGACGGCTTGCACGAGGTGGCCGTTCTCATAGGTGAGCGAGATGGCTACGCCGTCGAATTTCTGCTCGCAGACGTACTCAATCTCGGCGCCACCGAGGGTTTTGCGCGTGCGCTCATCGAACTCGCGCACATCGTCTTCCGAGTACGTATTGCCGAGCGAGAGCATCGGGTAGCGGTGCCGCACGGTCACGAACTCCTTCGTGATGCCGCCGCCTACCCGCTGCGTCGGCGAATTGGGCAGCGCCAGCGCCGGGTGGGCCGCTTCCAAGGCTTGCAGCTCGGCGAGCAGCGCATCGAATTCCGTATCGGAAACTTCCGAAATCGCGTGCTGGTAATACTGCGCGTTATAGTGGTCGAGCAGGTGAGTCAGCTCCGCGATACGGGCTTGGGCGAGGTCAACAGTCACGGGAAAAGCAGGTTACAAAACGGCCCGACGAATGCCGCCGAAACGCATCTGCAAGCTACGGCTGACGGGTGTTTTGGGGTTCTGAGCTGGTCGTACATAGATGTGCGAAGTGTTCATCACTGCGTGAACGCCGTTCATCACCGCGTGCAAGCCATTCTGTAGCGCGTGAACGCCGTTCATCACTGCGTGAAAGGCGTTCAGCAGCATGTGCGAGTCATTCATCGCAACGTGAACACCGTTCATCACAAGGTGAAGCCTTTCATCTCCGCGTGAACGCCATTCATCACAAAGTGAAAGGCTTCATCACGAGATGAAGCCCGTCATCACGTCATCCGGGAACCCCGCCGCTTTTCAGCCTAAAACCGCCATCACCGGAATCCAGAGGTCTTCCTCTGCCGCCGGGTTGAGGGGGTGATACGCGTCGGTGAAGACTTCAAAATGGTCGCGGGCTGGCCACGGGCGTTAGGGTTGTGCTGATTGGGGTGGCGGGGCTGGAGCCCTGCCGTTCCTACGTACCCGGCACCGTCTCGGTGCCGGAGCTGCTGAGGCCAATTGGCTCCAAACCACCGGCACCGGGACGGTGCCGGGTACGTGGGGGTGCGCCCGTCTAGGGTGCGGGTCAGAGTCCCGCGCGATTCGTCGAAGGTTGGCGCGTCCTACGCGTAGCCCGGGGTAGATTTCTGCGAAATCAACCCCGGGCTTTGGAGAAGAACCCCGTTGGG